>NZ_JBHYJD010000038.1:100735-111403 GCF_042740555.1 Nonomuraea sp. NPDC059007
GGCTACGCTCGGGTGGCGGGCTTTGCGCTACTGGGGGGTGGCGCCCCCTGTTTTTTTTCTCTTTAATCCCCCTATAACCGGTTGGGGGGCGGGTGTCCCCCCCGCCGGCGGGGGGGCCCACGACCAGATGATCCTTGGCCTTGGTCGCCCGGACGACGACCTGCTCGTCTCTGAGATGGCTTCCGGTCTCGAAGGTGTACGCGCCGCCGTCGCGCGTGTAGCGGGCCGTGTGGACGCCGGCCGGCGGGTCCTCCCGGCGGAGCCAGGTGGCGATGAGCGCTCCGCTCTGGGGGGTGGGGACCGGCCGTACCAGAACATCCAGGACGAGACCGTCGGGATAGAAGCGGAAGACCTGCTCGTCTCCGGCGTAGATGCCGTCGAGCACGGTCAGGCCGCAGTCTTGACCAGCTCGGCGGCGGCCCGCTTCCGGTTGGCCCGCGCGGCGCTGATGCTGTCGTAGGTGAAGACCGACAGGGCCAGCCACACGATCGAGAAGCCGATCCAGCGGCTCGGCGGCATGGTCTCCTTGACGATCAGCACGCCGCACAGGAACTGCAGGATCGGCGCGATGTACTGCAGGACGCCGATCGTGCTCAGCGGCACCCTGATGGCCGAGGCGGTGAAGAACATCAGCGGAATCGCGGTGATCAGCCCTGCCCCGGCGAGCAGGAGCGCGTGGCCGGGGTTGGTGTGGCCGAAGGTGGCCTGGCCCGAGGCCTCCAGGAAGACGAGGTAGCCGAGGGCGGGCGTGAGCAGGACCAGGGTCTCGACGGTGAGGCTCTCGGCGGCGCCGACGTTGGCCTGCTTCTTGACCAGCCCGTACACACCGAAGCTGACGGCCAGCGTGAGCGCGATCCACGGCAGCCGGCCGTAGTCGAGGGTGAGCACGACCACCGCCAGCATGCCGAACCCCACCGCCGCCCACTGCAGCGGCCGCAGCCGTTCGCGCAGCAGCAGCACACCGAACAACACGCTGACCAGCGGGTTGATGAAGTACCCCAAGGCCGCCTCGACGACGTGGCCGGTGTTGACCGCGTAGATGTAGGTGCCCCAGTTGACCGTGATGATCACGGCGGCCAGGGCCAGCAGGACGAGCTTCCTGGGCTGCTTCAGCAACTCCCTGAACCACGACCAGTGCCGCCTGACCGCGAGGATGACGACCACGGCCACCAACGACCACGCCATGCGGTGGGCGAGGATCTCAAGCGCCCCCGAGGGCTTGAGCAGCGGCCAGTAGAGGGGGAACAGTCCCCACATCGCGTAGGCCGCGACCCCGAACAACACACCACGCTTCTCGTCAGGCATGTAGCCCATTTTCGGACATTACATGCTTAAATACAAACGCGTACTACTATGTGGGATTATTTAGGTTGTCTTAACGGTTTGCACCTGTGTTCCGGTCTGTAGGGTGGAAACCAGGAGGTGCACCATGGGTTGGCTGTTCGGCAACAAGACATCGATGGTCCGTCAGGAGGAGGCCCTGCCGGGGCGCTCCACCCGGATCCCCGTGCCCTCGCGGCACGCCGTACTCGATGCTCCGCTGGCGCCGCCGTACCCGGAGGGGCTGGAGATCGCCGACTTCGGCCTCGGCTGTTTCTGGGGCGCCGAGCGCAAGTTCTGGCAGACCGAAGGCGTGTACACGACCGCGGTCGGCTACCAGGGCGGCTACACCGAGAACCCCACCTACGAAGAGGTCTGCACCGGCGCCACCGGCCACACGGAGGCGGTCCGCGTGGTGTACGACCCGGCCAAGGTGTCGTACGAGGAGCTGCTCAAGCTCTTCTGGGAAAACCACGACCCGACCCAGGGCATGCGCCAGGGCAACGACGTCGGCACCCAGTACCGATCGGCGATCTACTACCACTCGCCCGAGCAGGAGAAGTCAGCTCTGGCATCCCGAGACGCCTACCAGGCCGTCCTGAAGGCATCCGGCTACGACGAAATCACCACAGAGATCGCCCCGGCCCCAGAGTTCTTCTTTGCCGAGGACTATCACCAGCAGTACTTGTTCAAGGTCCCGAACGGCTACTGCGGCATCGGCGGAACCGGAGTCGCGTGTCCGGTGGGTCTGACGTCCGGCGACGCGTGAGGCGATGCTCAGGCAAGAGCCTGCGGTTCTGTATAGAAAGATGTACAGTTGATGCATGACTGTTCTGCGCGACGCTACTGAGCTGAGTGTCACAGAGGCGGCCCAGCGAGGCGTTGCCCGCCTGGTGGCTGATGCGGAGCACGGGGCCGATCTGGTGGTCACCCGTCGGCATCAGCCCGTGGCGGCCGTGGTGAGCATTCGCCGACTCAATGAGTTGGAGGAAGCAGCGGCCGATTTGCGGGATCTTGCGCTTGTGCTCGCCCGATCGGCCACCGACACGGGGGAGCGGGCCTCGCTCGATGAGGTGCTGGCCGCTTTCGGGCATACTCGCGAGTCGCTGTCCGCGCTCCCGGACGATGAGTGAATCGTGTCCGACGTCGTCTTCACGGCGTCGGCAGTCGACGACCTCCGGCGCATTGGCCCAGACGCGGTGCCCAAGATACTCAAGAAGATCCTTCTCCTTCTGGACAACCCTGAAGCTGGTTACCCGCTTGGCGGGGAACTGACCGGTTTCCGGAAGCTGGTGGTCGGTCGCAACACCTGGCGTGTCGTCTACCGCATCACCGAGGACAAGTCGGTGGAGATCTGTGAGGTGTGGGCTGTCGGTGAACGTGCCGACGCGGAAGTGTACGCGGAGGCGACGGCGAGGGTCCGCGAGGCGGGTGCAGGCCGCCCCGAGATCATCCGGCTCGGCCAGGTGATCGAACGCCTCGGCACGTTGGCTGATCACATTCGAGTGGAGAAAGCACCTGCAAGGGAACCGGTTCCGGATTGGCTCGCGGACCGGTTGATCTCCACGGTCGGGATTGCGCGCGAGGACGTTGCCGCTCTTGACCTTCAAGAGGCGGTCGACACGTGGGCTGAGTACCGGTCCAAGCCTCATTAGGTCGTGCATCTACTGCCCGAAGCGAAGTACTAGGCCGTGTCCCGTGATCATGTGACGGGGTCGCGGAGCCAGATGCGGATCGAGGCGACGTCGATGGTGCCCTGGTAGATGCGTTGTCGTTTGTCGTAGCGAGTGGCCACGGCACGATGCTGGCGGAGTTTGTTCACGCAGCGCTCGACGGTGTTGCGTTCTTTGTAGGCCTCCCGGTCGAAGACCGGGGGCCTGCCGCCTTTGGAGCCGAGTCTCGTGCGGTTGGCGGCCTGGTCCTTCTTCATCGGGATGACGGCCTTGATGTTGCGTTTGCGCAGGTAGCGGCGGTTGGCGCGAGAGGAGTAGGCCTTGTCGGCCATCGCCCTGGCCGGCCGGTTGCGGGGTCGTCCAGGGCCACGGCGCGGGATGCGGATGGACTTCAGCAGCGGGATGAACTTCGGGCAGTCCGCGTACTGGCCCGGGGTGAGGATCCGGCTGATCGGTCGGCACCGCCGATCGGCCACCAGATGAATCTTCGTGGACAACCCGCCCCGTGACCGTCCCAGGGCCTCCCGACCCGCCGACGTCACCTCGTGATCTTTGCAAGCCCCTTTGAAGGCAGGTCGACGGCCGGAGCGTGCCGTGCCCCGGCCGCGTGCTGGTGCGCGCGGACCACAGTCGAGTCCGCGCTGACCGTCCAATCCTCGCCCTCGACCTCGTCGCAGCCCGCCCGCAGCCCGTCCAGGATCCGCTCCCACGTCCCATCCAGCGACCACCGGCGATGCCGGTTGTAGACCGTCTTCCACCTGCCATAACAGGGCGGCAGGTCACGCCACGGCGTGGCCGTACGCGTCCGATGGAAGATCCCGTTCATCACCGTCCGATGATCACTCCACCGAGCTCCATGCACGGTCTGCGACGGCAGCAGCGGCTCCAACAGCAGCCACTCCGCATCCGTCAGATCATGACGCTTCAGACGTTCCCCATCCACATGGATGATCTACACCAAAACGCCCCCAAAGGCCACGGGCACGATCTAGGGGAGGCGGGCCAGCAAGTGGGCGTCGAGGAAGCCCCGCTCTGAGGCCGGGTCGTGGAGCAGCCGGGCGAACGGGACGAGCCCGGCCCCGGCCAGCAACTCGACGAACCGGTCCGCTGGCCAGCTATAGGCGGGCGTCACCTTGTGGTCGAAGCGGACCGGCTCCGATCCGTCGGTCGCGAAGAACGAGACCAGGAGCAGGCCGCCCGGTGCCAGCACACGCACCTGCTCGGCGAGCAGCGCGGGCAAATCCCCAGGAGGGGTGTGGATCATCGAGTAGTGGGCCAGCACGCCGCCGAGCGCGCCGTCCTCGACCGGCAGGGCCTCCATCCGCGCCTCATCAAACCGCAGCGCCGGATGGGCCCGCCGGGCGTGGTCGACCATGCCCGGGGAGAGGTCGAGCCCGAAGGCGTCCAGCCCCAGATCGTGCAGCATGGCCGTCAGATGTCCAGGCCCGCACCCGACGTCGACTGCCCGCAGGTTCCCCGTCCCGCGCACCAGCTCAGCGAAGGTACCGATCATGTTCCGCGAGAACGGCTGCGTCTCCAACTGATTAGCAAACATCGACGCATACAGCTCGACGACCCCGTCGTAGGCCGCCCTGGTGTCGTCCTGATGTTCCATCACGGGGAAGGAAACTAGCATCCGCGCACGTTCGCAGTTTCTCGGCCCCGTGTCCCCCAACCCCTTAAGGTCTGACTGTCCGATCACATGATCACGGGATAGGCCCTAGTTCAAGGTCCCGAACGGCAGTACCAATGTCAAGCTGGGTGACCCGTCTGAGTGGTCCTGCCCAACGGGACTCACGACACCCGGCGACAGCACCTAGTGGTATTGCTACTTCGAGTAGTAAACTTGAGGTGTGGCTATGCCAGAACAGAAATATCACCCTGGAGAAGGGCCCGCCGCAAAGGTGAGCGTGTCGCTGAGGGCGGGCAACATTCGGGCGGTCAAGGAACGAGTGGGTTCTCGGGGGTTCTCGGCCTACGTTGACGCCGCTGTTGAGCGTCAGATCGAGCGCGACCTCCTGGAAGAAGCGCTACAGGCGAATGAGGAGGCCGCAGAGCCGATCCCGCAGGTGATGCGTGACGAGGCGGCCGCCCTGTTCCGCGAAGTGAAGTCCGCGCCTGAACTCCGGGAGGGCGGCGAATGGCGCGCACACGAAGCCGGTTGAGTGCCGGGACGCTGGTTCTGGATTGCGAGGGGCTGTCGAAGTGGTGTCAGGCTGATCCGCAGGTCACCGCGTATGTCAGGGAGGCGCAGGGGAACGACTTCCGAGTGGTGGTCAGTGCGTTGACCCCCGTGGAGGCCCAGCACGTGAAAGCCAAGACGGATCGCCTCCGCTGGTATCTGTCGCGGCTCCGAGTGGAGCCTGTAAGCGAGGAGATCAGCCTGATCGCGATCGAGTTGCTTCGTGCGTCTCGGATGCACGGCCATAAGTACGCCATCGATGCCGTGGTTGCCGCTACGGCCTTGAATGCCGTAAAGCCAGCCGTCATGCTCACATCGGACGTCGATGACATGAGCAAACTATGCGGGAAATCGGTGAAGCTGGTCACCGTGTGACTTGCGGCATCATGGCCACTGTGCACCCACGGGCATCGGTCTGACCACCGGCGACGCGTAGACCTGCGACATCTGGCCCCTGATCGCTCGGCTTGGCCCGATGCCGATCACGGGCCGGAATCATGTTGCAAAGACCTCTGCCCCCACTTCCGGACGCTCATCTCCCGAGGACCTGCAGATTGTGTTGGATGGGCGAGCGCGGTCTTGAGCATCGGGAGTGCCAGGATCGGCATGTCGAAGCCCATGACTTCGCGGAGCAGTCCGACAGCCAAGATGTCGGAGATGCCGTTGGCCCAGTCGGTGATCGTGTGAAGGTGGCAGGAGCGACGATCACCGCGTCTGCCGGAGGCAGGGCATGCGGTAGGTGCTGCGAGCCCGGTCCCGTGCACCGCTTCCACGCCATGTGGTGATCACGGCACCTTGGTCTGTGCGGCGGTAAAGGGGATCGAAAGCCGGTTTCCCTAGACTCCCCATGTTCATCGCTCAAGCCGGATGTATGGGGAGATCAGATGATCAAGAAGCTCGCCGCGATCTGCGCAGGAACCCTCATGGGGGCCGCGATGCTGATCGGCGGCAGCGGGGCGGCCCAGGCCGACCCGAACAAGTGCTATCCGTCCAAGCCCAACTGGGTCTGCTCGGCGAGCTACGGCTCCGGTCAGACGGAGGCGTGGATCTGCAGGCAGTCCTGTGAGCGCGCGTCCAACCTGGTCGCCGGAGTCCGGTACACCGACGAGGGTGACGTCGTCGAGGTGTTCGACAACGGCGGCAAGGCGCCTGTCGCCTACGTGAAGGTCGCCGGGAGCGGGACCGCGGTCTTCACCGGCGAAGGGAAGTACAAGCAGAACTACACCGAGGGCAAGAAGATCTGGGTGAAGGTGTGCAGTTCGTCCTCGTCCAACCGCGCCTGCACCGACTTCAGCCCTGCAGGCCGTACCTGACGGTGTGGCATACCTCGTCGAAGCAGCCTGAATCGCATGCTCGAAGCCGCCGACGTCACCCAGCTCGTCTGGCTGCTCCGCTACCGGGGTCGGCGGCTGGGGCGTGGACGCCCTGGTCGGTGCCGGGCGGGAACGAGCAGGCCGATTTCGCGTAGTGGCGCAACGTGCGTTCGGAGACGCCGACCATGTGTGCCAGTTTTCCCGATCCGCCACATGGCGTCATCTCCGGCGGGCGACCAGGATGAGCAGCCCGGCCAAGGAGAGCACGCCGGTCAAGATGATCAGTTGAGCGTCGTAGCGGATGTCGTGAGTGGGTGTCAGCATCTCGCCGAGATGGAAACCGAGGTGCACGCCCACCGCCATCCACAGCGTTTGCGTACGGACTCGCGCGGCCGCGCAGGCGAAACCGAGCGCAGTCGCCGGCAACACATAGAGCACACGCTCGACAGGCGTGTCGGCCGGGCTGTAGGAGATGATGTGCAGCACGCCGAAGCCCACCGACACCACGATGAGCACCGTTCGCGAGGACAACCGGCCGGAAAGTGTGTCGAAGAGATGACCACGCCACAGCAGTTCTTCCGGGAATGCCTGGCTGAGCAGGGCGAAGGCAATCGAGAGCGGCAGGTACGGCAGCTGTGCCGCAATCGTGTTCTCGCCATCCCAGGCGGCCACGCCGAGCGCCACCGACAACGCGTTGGCGGTGCTCACCGCGCCCGCGGCCACCGCCGTACCCAGCAGTAACTGAGGCGCGACCCGCCAGGAGAGCGTGAGACCCACGCCTTGCCACGATTGGCGGCCGAGGAAGCGGCGGATGAGATAAACCAGTCCGAGCGAGGCCAGTGTGATGCCGATCATGCCGAGCGGCCGGTAGAGGACATCCTCGGGATCGACGAGCAGCGCAACGGGAGCCGTGCCGACGATCAGCTGCACGAACGTGGCAACGACCGTGATCAGCACAGCCCAGACGGGGTGGGTGGCCTTCATGGACCGCCATGCTAGGAAGCCGGCCGTCGCCGGGCATCGGTTCCAGGGAGGAGCCGATCATGACGTTGGTCATGGGTTCTCAGGGAGGATCACACCGGCCGCGGGAGAAACTAAGGTCGGACCGTGCTGCGCCGTCTCGTACCGAGTCCTCATCAACCGTCAGCCATGGTCGGGCTGCGTGACACCGGTCCGCCGCCGCTGTTGAGTTTCGTGTTCTGGGTGGTGCTCGCCGCCACCGCCGTCGCATACGCGGCCGGTTTCGACATGTCCGACTCCTCAAGCGGCCAGATCCTGGCGTTCAGCGTCAACCTGTCGCTGGTGACCGCCCTGTGGCTGGTGCTGCCGTGGCGTCGCACCGGTGGGTGGCGAGGGTCGGCGGCGGTGGTGTTCCTGACGGCGACGTTGACGTTGGGGCCGGTCGGCGCGGACGGGATCCACCTGCTGCTCACGCTCATAGCCTTCGCGAACGTGGCGTTCGTGCACGGCATGCGGACGGCCGCTGTGATCGTCGGCTGCATGTGCTGTGGTGCGTTCGTCTCGGTCATGACGGTGTTCGGAGGCAGCGTCCGGGACGCCGTGACGCAGACCGTGCCGATCATCGTGTTCGCCGTCTTCGTCCTGGGCATGACGTCGGCTGTGCTGGAGGCTCGGCGCAGACGTGAGGATGCGCAGCGGCTGCTGGCCCGGGTCAGGGAGCTGACGATCGCGCAGGAACGAGCCCGGATGGGCGCGGAGATGCACGATTCCGTCGGCCATCACTTAACGGTGATCAAAATGGGCCTGGAAAACGCGGAACGGTTCCGCTCCCGGCGTCCCGACGCCGCCTGGGAGGAGGTGCGTCAGGCGAAGGACCTCACGAAGCACGCGCTGACGGACGCCCGCCGCTGGGTCCGGGCGCTGCGCCCGCTCGCGCTCGACGGGCACGTCGGCAGCGCGGCCCTGCAACAGCTGGCGGCGTCGTTCGACGGCACGGGGCTCGAGGTCTCCTTCGAAGTCGAGGGCGGCGAGCTACCGCTGGATCCCGACGTCGAACTCGTCCTGTATCGGGTCCTGCAAGAGGGCCTCGCCAACGCCGTCCGGCACGCAGATGCCCGCCAGGTACAGGGCATCCTCGCCTTCCGCGATGACCGGGTCGTACTGACGGTGGCCGACGACGGCAGGGGCCGCGACCGCCGGGCGCGGGGTGGGTTCGGCCTGCACTCGCTCGCCGAACGCACCCGGGCGGTGGGCGGCACGCTGACCACGGGTGATCGTCCCGGTGGTGGGTTCGAGGTACGGGCGGAACTGCCCGCCGGCGCGGGGGCGGCGCTGTGAGCACGATCCGGGTACTGCTGGCCGACGACCAGGAGCTGATCCGCCAGGGCCTGCGGAAGATGCTGGACATCGAGGACAGCATCGAGGTCGTCGGCGAGGCCGCGGACGGTGAGGAGGCTCTGCGTACGGCCGGGCAATGTCATCCGGACGTGGCGCTTGTGGACGCCAGGATGCCCGGGATGAACGGCGTCGAGCTGATCACCCTCTTGTCGGCACGATATCCGGCGGTTGCCGCGCTCGTGCTCAGCACGTTCGACGAGGACGGGTACATCTTCGGGGCGTTGCGGGGTGGTGCCGTCGGCTACCTGCTCAAGGACTGCACGCCGGAGGAACTGGTCGATGCCATCCGGCGAGTCGGCCGCGGCGAGACCGTGCTGGCCTCCCCCATAGCCGCCCGGCTGGTCACCGAAATCCGCCGCTCGGCGGCACCGGTGCCGCCCGGCGCGCTGGCAGACGATGAGCGACTGTCGGCGCGAGAGGTCCAGGTGGCCGAATTGATCTCGACCGGAGCCACGAACAAAGAGATCGCCGCCCGGTTGCTCCTCACTGAGGGAACGGTGAAGAACCACGTCACCAGCCTGCTCCGCAAGTACCATCTTCGCGATCGCACCCAGCTCGCGCTGCGTCTCCAGGAGGTACGGCGGGCCGCACCATGACCCCAGGCGCCGATGCGCGTTCACGGGGGGAACGCCTCTGGCGCCACGAAGCAGGGAGGTTCAGGGAATTGCGTGCCCAGAACAACGTCTACATCGGTTCGGTTGCACTCGACGATGCTGGGCATTTCGCCGTCCCGGACCTGGGATCGCTGCCGGTTGCCCAGGCTCTGACCGAGGCCGGCTCCTGGCTGGCCCAGGAGGGGATGGATGTCGTCATACCCAGACGACTGATCGTCGAGGCCAGGCTTGCCTGCTGGCTTCATGCCCGCGTCGACAACGCCCGCGGGAGCCTTACGCCGTCAGGCAGCCGCGTCCTGGGAGGACAAGCGACGCACCATCGCCCGTCTCGACCTGGTGCACATCCGGCCCGGTGTCCCATCAGAGGTGCGCGACGCGCTGGTTCGTGTCGTGGTCTGCGAGATAGCCGAGGTCGGCGGTCTGCGCCTGGTCACCGCGGTCGACGATCCCGGGCTCCATAGACTGGGGTTCCGGCCCGCCAACGGCGGCGGTCTTGCGATTCACACCAGGAACACTGAACCGCCAGAGGACCCCGTGGCCGGAACTTGATCCGAGGTGCCTCACGAGGCTGGGCCTCAAACGAAGCGTTCTTCACCGACGTCTGGCAGCGGGTCGGGGAGGTCGATGCCGGCGCAGACCTTGGCCGCGGTCAACCTCACTGGGCAAGAGCCACCGGATGCCTTCGGGGCCGAGCCCGGTGCGTGGTTTCCGGGTGACGGCGAGGTTGCCGCTGTGGTCAAGGTGCTGGTGGCCGACGACCAGGCAGTCTTGAGAGCCCCGCACCCTCGCGGCACTCCAACAGTCCGGACGATGAACAACAAGTTAGGCGTGTGAACCCCTGGCGCAGCCGAGGTGATCTCGTGCTCGGCCGCGCCGACATGCCGGTGAGGTAGCGATCAGTCGGTCCGGTCGTCGGGGTCGGACCTCGTTCCCGTGTCGAAGCTCGCTGTCACGGGCGCGGTACTCCAGTCGCTCACCTCATCGCCCCTGTCGACGCGCAGCAGCCGCGCCTGCATGGCGTCCATCAGCTGGTCGGCGCCGGGCAGGAACTCGGGGCCGTTGACGAAGTGCATGACGGCTCCGACGACGTCCTGGCTGTCGTCCTCGTCGAGGTCCTCGGCGTCGAACGGCCTCCAGCCCGTCGCGGTGGCCGCGGCGAGAAGGCGAGCGGGGTCGTGGACGTGCACCTCCAGCAGGCTGATCGTGCG
>NZ_JBHYJD010000039.1:0-103083 GCF_042740555.1 Nonomuraea sp. NPDC059007
GTCTCGGTGTACGCCTGCCGCGCCGCGTCGGTCATCGTGGTCTGCAGGAAGATGTTGGCCGTGGCGATCCCGGTCGCGAGCATGATCGGCGTCGCCGCGGCGGCCACCTTGACCGTGTACGCCCCGGCATTGATCATCGCCAGCCTGCCCGGCTCACCGGTGACCAGCCCCAACGGCCCGCGCAGCAGGCGTACGCACACGGTGGTCACGCCCGGCGCGACGAGCGCGAGCCCGATCGCCCAGACCATCGACGTCGGACCGGCGGTGGACGCCGCGACCGGCCCCTCGAACAAGGTCACGGTCGTGACCATCAGCACGATGCCGCCCGCGAACGTCAGCGACGCCAGGATCGCCCGCGGCCAGGTCAGCCAGCGCCGCTGGATCGCCGCCTCCGCCAGCGCCTGGGTGGGCCGGATCCGGGCGGCCCGGTGCGCGGCGATCAGCGCCGCGCCGGCGGCGCCGATCAGGGCGACCCCGATCGCGACGAGGACCGGCAGCGCGCCCTGCTGGTAGATGAGCTGCGGCGGCGCCATTCCGGCGCCGGTCATCAGGCTGAGCAGCCACTTCGCGAGCAGGACGCCGGGCAGGCATCCCAGCGCCGACGCGACGACGGCCAGCAGCATCGACTCGCCCAGCACCATGGCGCGCAGCTGGCCCGGCGTGGTGCCGATCGTGCGCAGGAGAGCCATCTCCCGCTCGCGCTGCTGGATGGAGAGCACGAGCGTGGAGGCGATGACGAACACCGCCACGGGAATGGTGAGCCCGCCGGTGACGCCGGCGAGGATGACCAGCATGGTCCCCGCCGCCGCGACCTCGGGGAACTCCGAGACGCCGCGCTCGTTCCCGGTCAGCAGGACCGCGCCCGTCCCCTTGAGCTTCTGCGCCACCCGGTGCGACAGCTCGGCGACGTCGGCGCCCGGGGCCGCGACGACGCCGATCAGGTCGGCCCCGCCGGTGGCCGACAGCCGCGTCACGTCGGCGGTGGCGAAGTAGACGCCGTCGCCGTCGACCGTGCCGCTGACCCGGTACCGGCCCTCTTCCCCCCGGGCCACGAGGTCCACCGTGTCACCCGTCCGCACGCCGTACCCGCGGCCGAGGACGATCTGTCCCCGTGACGGCGCCGAGCCGTCGGCGAGCGTGTACGGGGCGAGCACGCTGGTCGCCCAGTCGTGCCCGCTGACCTGCCTGCCCCGCAGCGAGACGGGAACGCTGACATCCGGTACGGCGGCGCCGACCCCGGGCAGCTCACGGATCCGGTCGGCGAGCCCGCGCTCGACCCGTACCCGCTCGGGCAGGAGCGCCGTCTCGGCCTCGTCGCCACCGCCCGGCAGCTCCAGGCTCTTCCCGGCGACGACGTGGATGTCGGCGGCGGCCAGGCGCTGCAACGGCGCCGTGGCACGCACCCCGGTCTCCATCAGCGCCCCGGTCGCGAACACGATGACCGCGCCGAAGAACATGGCGACGAACGTTCCCGCGAAGGCGCCGCGGCGGTGACGCAGCGAGCGCAGAGCGATCCCGAACATCAGCGTCCCCCGGCCACGGCGTTCCCGGCGGCCCACGCGCCGAGATGGGTGAGCCGGTCGGCCACCGCGTCGGCGGACGGCCTGGCCAGCGAGCCGGCGAGCCTGCCGTCGGCCAGGAACACGACCTGGTCGGCGTACGCCGCCGCCACCGGGTCGTGGGTGACCATGATGATGCTCTGGCCGCTGTGGTCGACCGCCGACCGCAGCAGGTCCAGCACCTCCCGCGCCGTCCTGGTGTCGAGGGCGCCGGTCGGTTCGTCGGCGAAGATCACCGCGGGCCTGGTGACCAGCGCCCGCGCGATCGCCACCCGCTGCTGCTGACCGCCGGACAGTTCCGCGGGCCGGTGGCCCACCCGGTCGGCGAGCCCGACCCGGCGTACCACCTCGGCGACCAGCGCGCCGTCGGCCTTCCTGCCCGCGAGCCGCAGCGGCAGCGTGATGTTCTCCGTCACGTTCAGCGCAGGTAAGAGGTTGAACGCCTGGAAGACGAAGCCGATCCGCTGTCGCCGCAGGCCGGTCAGCGCACGCTCCGACAGCGTGGTCAGGTCGGTGCCGTCAAGGGTGACCGATCCCTCCGTCGGCCGGTCCAGCCCCGCCGCGCAGTGCAGCAACGTGCTCTTGCCCGAGCCCGACGGTCCCATCACCGCGGTGAACGTCCCCTTGCGGAAGTCCAGGGTGACGCCGTCGAGCGCGGTCACCCCGCTGTCCCCGTGCCCGTAGATCTTGCGTACGCCGCCCAGGCCGACGGCCACCGGCGTGTTCTTCACGTCCATCTCTGCCCCTTGTCCTCGCCCTGGCCATGAGCGTAGGGAGCGGGCATCCCCGCGACGATCATGCTGGCGGTACCCAGGAGGTAAGGGCAGCACCACCACGCCTTAAGAGATCCGATGTATTTACCCGGGCATCGACACCGGGTAAGGGTTGTCATAATAGTAAAGATTGTTAACTTATGCGAAGGCAAGGGCTCCGAAACCCACGATTGTGGCGACTTGCGGCGGCAATAGGGGACGTGCGAAACTGGCGTCAGCTTAATTGGAAAGATTCTTTCCAGTAAGGCCGCTCTCCGTCCGGGCGATGCTTCCTTTTCCGCTATACATCCAATGTCTTCGTGCGTCTTGGAGGTATCGGCATGACCGCCGATCACGCGGTCGCGGGCCGCGCTCACGTGCTGTCGTCCGGGCAGGAGCGGTTGTGGTTCCTGACCCAGCTCGACCCGGGCAGCGCCTCGTACAACATGTTCGTCACCGAGCGCCTGCACGGAACGGTCGACGCCGACGCGCTCGAACGCGCGCTCGTCGCGGTCGCGGCCAGGCACGAGGTGCTGCGCACCCGCTACGCCGACGAGGACGGACGGCCCGTCGCGATCGTCGACCCGCGTCCGCGCGTCACGCTGACCAGGACCGTCCTCGACGGGCCCGGCGTGGAGGAACGGGCCGCGCGCCTGGTGACCGAGTGGACCGGGCGGCCGTTCGACCTCGTGGAGGACCAGCCGCTGCGGGCCTGCCTGATCCGGCTCGGCCCGCGTGAGCACATCCTGGTCGTCGTGCTGCACCACATCGCCGCCGACGGCTGGTCGCTGGGCATCCTGCTGGGCGAGATCAGCCGCTGCTACAACGGCGAGCCCCTGGACCCGCCGGCGCTGCAGTACGCCGGCTACGCGCGCGAGCAGCGGGAGAAGGACACCACGCCGCCCGATGCTCTGGTCGCCCGCCTCGCCGGTGCGCCTGACCTGGAACTGCCGGCGGACCGGCCGCGCCCGCTGGTCAAGACCACGGCGGGCGGCCGCGTGGTCACCACCCTGCCCGCCGAGCTGAGCGAGCGGATCGGGCTGCTGGCCAGGCGGGAGCGGTGCACGCTCTTCATGACCTTGATGGCCGCCTTCCAGGCGCAGTTGTCCCTCTACAGCGGCCGGCACGACGTGTGCGTGGGCACCCCGATCTCCACCCGCGACAGCGAGGAGCTGGAGCCGGTGATCGGCTTCTTCCTCAACACCGTCGTGGTGCGGACCGATCTGTCCGGCGACCCCACGTTCCGCGAGCTCATGCGCCGGGTGCGCGGCAGCGCGATGGAGTCGTTCATGGCCGCGGACGTGCCCTTCGACCGGCTGGTCGAGGCGCTGGACGTGCGACGGGACCTGAGCCGCACGCCGCTGTTCCAGGCCGAGCTCGTGATGGGCGCCGAGAAGACGGGCGTGCTCGAACTCGACGGCGTGACGGCCGAGCCCTACGACCCCGGGACCGCTCGGGCCAAGTTCGACCTGACGCTGGAGGCGTCGCCCGGCGCCGGCGGGTTACAGCTCTTCCTCGTCTACAGCAGCGACCTCTTCGACCACACCACCGCCGAGCGCTTCTGCGGCCACTTCGTCAACCTGCTGCGCCAGGTGGCCGGCGACCCCGGGTTACGACTGTCGGAGCTCGAACTCGCCGGGCCGGAGGAGCGCGCTCTCCTCGACGCGTGGAGCAGGGCCGAGCCGGTGCCGCCGCGGGCGCGGACGTTGCACGAGATGGTGGAGGCGAGCGCCGCCACGTGCCCATCGTCCCCGGCCATCGTCCAGGGCGAGCGCACGCTGACCTACGCCGAGCTGGACGGCCGGGCCAACCGGCTCGCCATGATGCTCAGGGACAGCGGGGTGAGCGGGCAGGACCGGGTGGCGATCTGCCTGGAGCAGTCGCCTGAGCTGGCCGTGGCCGTGCTGGGCGTGCTCAAGGCGGGCGCCGCCTACGTGCCCGTCGATCCCGAACAGCCCGCTGACCGGCTGGCGTACCTGCTGGCGGACTCGGGCGCGGCGGCGCTGGTGTCCGACCGCCGGGTGGGCGGATTCGACGGCCCCGTGCTCGACGTCCCGCGGGCCGTTGCCGGGCCGGTCGGGTCGCCGGCCGGATCGGCCGACCTGGCGTACGTCATCTACACCTCCGGGTCCACCGGGCGGCCGAAGGGCGTGGCCGTTCAGCATCAGCAGGTCCTCAACTACCTGTCCGACGTGCGCGAGCGCTTCGGCGTCGTGGACGGGGCGCGGTTCGGGCTGCTGCAGTCGCTCTCGTTCGACTTCGGGATCACGGTCTTCTACCTGGCGCTCATGACCGGCGGGACCCTGGAGCTGTACCCGTCGCGGATCTCCGGGACCGAGTTCGCCGGCCACGGGCTGGACTATCTCAAGATGACGCCCTCCCACTTCGGCGCGCTGGCCGCCGAAGTGGCGCCGGAACGGCTGCTGCCTCGCCGTACCCTCATCTTCGGCGGCGAGGGGTCGAGCTGGCAGCAGACCAAGGAGCTCGCCGCGCTGGGCCGGTGCGAGATCGTCAACCACTACGGCCCGACCGAGACCACCGTGGGCGTCACCACCTACACCGTCAGGCCCGATGACGAGGTACGCGGCCCGGTCACGCCCATCGGCCGCCCCCTGGGCCACGCCCGTGTGTACGTGCTCGACGCCGCCATGCGCCCGGTGCCGATCGGCGTGGCCGGCGAGCTGTGCGTGGGCGGCGACCGGCTGGCCCGCGAGTACCTCGGCCGGCCCGACCTGACCGCCAAGTCTTTCGTGACCGTCCGGGGCGAGCGCCTCTACCGCACCGGCGATCTGGCCCGCTGGCTGCCCAGCGGCGACCTGGAGTTCCTCGGCCGCCGCGATCTGCAGGTCAAGATCCGCGGCTACCGGGTCGAACTGGGCGAGATCGACGAGGCGCTGCGGAAGCTGCCCGGCGTGGCGCACGCGGTGGCCGACGCCCGCGGCGCGACCGGGTCCAAGGAACTGGTCGCCTACCTGGTGGCCGACGGCCAGGCCGTCCCGGTCGGCGAGCTGCGGCGCGAGCTCGCGACCGCGCTGCCCGAGTACATGATCCCCACGCGCTACGTCTGGCTGGACCGGCTGCCGCTGAAGTCCCACGGCAAGGTCGACCGGGCCGCGCTGCCCGAACCGGAAGGCGAGCGCCCCGAACAGGGCGTGGCGTTCGAGCCGCCGTCCGGGCCCGTGGAGGAGGCGATCGCGGCGGCCATGGCGGAGGTGCTCGGGCTGTCCCGGGTCGGCGCGCTCGACGACTTCTTCGACCTGGGCGGGCACTCCCTGCTGGCCACCCGCGTCATCGCCAGGCTCCGCCGCGACCTGCCCGGGGAGTGCGCGCCGGTCAGCGTGATGGACCTGTTCCAGCACCCCACCGTGCGGAGGCTGGCCGCCGTGGCCGCCGCCCCGTCCGCGCGGCGCGGGCTGCTCTATCGGCTCACCCCGCCCGAGCCCGCCACGCGCACCCTCGTCTGTGTCCCGTACGGCGGGGGCAGCGCCGTGGTCTACCAACCTCTGGCCGCCGCGTTGCCGCAAGGCACGGCGCTGTACTCGGTGGCCGTGCCCGGCCATGACCTGGGCCTGGAGGAGGAGCCCCGGCCGCTGGAGCAGGTGGCGGCCGAGTGCGCGGCGGAGATCCTGGAGAAGGTGGACGGGCCGCTTTCGCTGTACGGGCACTGCGGGGTCGGCGGCGCGCTGACCGTGGAAATCGCTCTCCTGCTGGAGCGGGCCGGCCGCGAGATCGAGACCGTGTACCTGGGCGGGATCTTCCCGTTCGCCCGGCCGACGCGCGGGCTGCTGGGCCTGTGGGCCAGGGTCACCGGCAACGGCCGGTGGCGCAGCGACCGCGAACAGCTCAACTGGCTGACCTCGATGGGGGCCGACCTGGGCGATCTCGACGAGGAGCAGCGGGCGTTCATCGTGCGCAACATGCGGCACGACGCGCGGCAGGCCGAGGAGTACTTCACCGGCCTGTTGCAGGCGAACACCCGCTCGCCGCTGCGCGCGCCGATCGTGTCGATCGTGGGGGAGCAGGACCCGACGACGGAGTACTACGAGGAGCGCTACCGCGAGTGGCACTTCCTGTCCGGGCGCACCACGCTGGCGGTGATCGAGGAAGCCGGTCACTATTTCCTGAAATATCGGGCGGAAGAGCTGGCGGCGATCGTGTCCCGCGAGCCGCTCGCCCCGGGCGACGGCGGCACGGGGTGGAGCGTCTCCTCCACTTCCGTCCCCGGCGGCATGGGGGCCCCGGCCGGGGGGCCCGAGCCGAGCGTGCGGCGGTTCCTGGCCGTGGCGATCGGGCAGATGGCGACGATCACGGGTGCGACGATCACCGAGTTCGCCATTCCCATCTGGATCTACCTCACCACCGGACAGCTGGCCCAGATGGCGCTGATGACCGTGCTCGCCGTGATCCCGGGCGTACTGGCCGCGCCGCTGGTCGGCGCCATCGTCGACCGGTCGAGCAGGCGGGCGGTGATGCTCGCGGCCAGCGTGGCCGGGCTTGCCATCCAGTCGGCGGCCGCGGTCCTGCTGTTCACCGGCGGGCTCGGCACCTGGACCTTGTATCCGCTGCTCACGCTTCTGTCCGTGGCGCTGGCCTTCCAGCGGGTCGCGTACGCGTCGGCGATTCCCCAGCTCGTACCCAAGCGCTACCTCGGCCACGCCAACGGCGTGGCGCAGATGACGGCGGGTGTGGCGCAGTTCGTCGCCCCGCTGATGGCGGTGGGACTGATGTCGGTGATCGGGCTGGGCGGCATCCTGATCGCCGACATCGTGGGATATCTGGTGGCCGCGACCGTTCTGGTGCTGATGCGCTTCCCCGCGACGCTCGCGCACCAGCGCAGGGAGACGGTCGGCGCCGAGATCAAGGCCGGCTTCCGGCTGTCGATCGGCAACCGGGACTTCCGGGCGATGGTGGCGTTCTTCGCGCTGCTCGCGATCGTGCTGTCCCCGGTCTTCATGCTCTACTCGCCGCTCGTCCTCGCCTTCGCCGGGTTGCCCGAGGTGGGTACGGTGGCGCTGTGCGGCGGCGCGGGCGCGGCGGCCGGCGGGCTGTGCATGAGCCTGTGGGGCGGCCCGCGACGCCGGCAGATGATCGGCATGCTGCTGCTCACGCTGGTGATCGCGGCGTCCTGCGTGATCGTCGGCCTGACCCGGTCGCTCATGCTGATCGGCATCGGCGCGTTCGGAGTGTCGTTCGGGCTGGCCCTGGTCAACGGCGTGTACGCGACCATCGTGCAGGTGAAGGTGCCCCAGCGATACCACGGCCGGGTGTTCGCCCTCAACCAGATGGTCGCCTGGTCCACGATCCCGCTCGGGGTGGGCGTGCTGACGCCGTTCGCGGAACGGGCGCTCGAACCGCTCATGCTCCCGGGCGGCGCGCTGGCATCCACCGTGGGCACGGTGCTCGGCACGGGTCCGGGGCGCGGGGTCGCGCTGATCTACGTCGTCTTCGGCCTGCTGATCGCGCTGCTGGTGGCCGCGGCGCTCAGGACCAAGGTGCTCGCCCGTTTCGACGACCAGGTTCCCGACGCGACCCCGGACGATCTCATCGGCGTCGCGCGGATCAGGGAGGGCGCATGATGCCGGTGGGACCGGCCCTGTCTCTTCTGGACGGTTCCTCTCGGATGGGAGACGCTGGCGGCGTAGGCGTACGAGGGCTCCGAATCGGACGGTGAACGGTGAACGAGCGGCCGAGATGGGTGACCGGCTTCATCGTGGTCCTAGGAACCGCGGGGCTCGTCTGGCCGGCGTACGTGGTGCTGACGCACCGGGTGGACGGCCCCGCGTGGTGGGTGTGCCTCCTGGCGGCCTGGGGATGCGGGCTCGTCGCGGCGATGATCGCCCACGTTCTGAACCGGGTGGAGTCGCGGGCCGTACGGAGACGGGCCCTGCGTATCGCGATGGGACTGCGCGCCCTGGGCTGCCTGGCGAGCGGCACCCTCCTCGGCTTGCTCGTCGCCTTGATCATCGCGCCGTTCACCGGGCAGGTGGGATTGATGCCGGCGATAGCCGTGCTCGGCCTGTACTGCATGACCACGAGCCGGAACGCCGACTTCGGCCTCACCGGCTTCTCCGGGGCGCATGTCGGTAAGAGGGGGAGCTTTCAGGTGAGGGCGGGCGAAGGACCTGACCTGACCTGAGCCGCAATCCGCCGGACGTGCACCGCGCCGCGCTCCGGCAGGGTCTCGCGCGGAGGTGAAATATCCGGCATTGTCTAGGCCGAGATAGGAGTCATCTCCGGCAAGCACCATACGAGCGATACACGCAGAATTATTGCCGCCCGTATTCCAGTGGCGCTCCGGTTTCGGGATGATCGCGCATTCGACGATGCCCAGCACCCTAATTCGGGAGTGAGGTGCTCATGCGTACGACAGTGGTTCACCGGGATGATTTAGGCGACGATCCCGTGGTAAGGCGGGCACTGGCCGCAGGCGCGGCCATCCGTGTCACGGAAATGACCTGCCTTTCGGACCGGCGGGCCTATCATCCGATATCGCGGCCGACCAGACCGTTGGTGGGGCTCTGCCTGCTCAGGTCCGGCGGCTTCCTGATGCGCAGGAACGGCCGCGAGGAGTTCATCGACCCCACGGTCGGGTTCGTCTGGCGCGATGGCGACGACACGCACATCGCCCATCCGGCCGACACCTGTGACGTGAGCAGCATCGTGGACCTCGGCGTGGACCTGTACGGCGAGTGCCTGGACTGGTCCGCGGTCGCCGTGCTGCCGGTCGCCTCCCAGCTCGACCTGCAGCACCGCGCGCTGGTCGCCGCCTGCAACGCCGGCACGGATCAGTTCGAGGTCACCGAACGGGTGCACGGCATGTTGTCGCTGATCTCCGCCGTGCGTCGCCGTCCCGGCATCGGTCCGCGCAGGGCCGCTACGTGGACCATTCATCGCAGGCTGGTCGCGCAGGTGCGAGCCGCCCTGATCGACGGGCCGGTGACGGCGAGCCTGGACGATCTGAGCCGCCACGTCGGAGTGTCCCCCTTCCACCTCAGCAAGGTCTTCCGCACGGTGACAGGACAGACCCTGGCCAGGTACCGCAACGAGTTACGGGTCCGCGCCGCGTCGGAAGCCATCGCTGACGGAGTGCCATTGAGGATGGTCGCCCATCGTTTCGGATTCGCCGATCAGGCGCACATGACACGAACCTTCCGCCAGCAGTTGGGTCAGACCCCAACACAAGTTTCGGTCTTTCTGCGAGCCGCCGACGGCAGGCCAGGTGTGATCGAAACGGCCAAGAATCTTCAACGCCCGGCGCCGTAAGCGACTTTATCGTTGCGGATGACAGCGGAGGACTTTTACGAATCTGTTTCATCCCGTAGAAGTCTCGAGAAGAAAGGAGACGTGGTGATCAGCCTGATCAGTTCTCTGGGAGACCGTCTGCTGGGAGTCCTGGTGCCCAAGGTGAGGGCTCAGGCGCTGACGAGGCTGTGCACCGGAGCTCGGCACACGCACTCCGTTTGCACCAACGACGGGTGCCCCTTGTGGATTGACCGGTGGACTCACTACTACATCTGCCCGAACGGCCGTCCCGACTCCACGACCGAAGGTTGCGGCAGCTGCGCGGCCTAGGGGACCGGTGACAAGGGTGGTTCGCGCTCGGAACGGGAACGCGAACCACCCGCCGGACAATCTATCGCCGACCAGCTGGGTGGAGCCGGGAAATGAGCCTTCTTGTCACGGTGTCGAGCATCAGCAAGCATTTCGGGGCGCTTCAGGTATTCGACGGACTCAGCCTGGAGCTGCGGCCGGGGGTGACGGGTCTCCTGGGGCCGAACGGAGCGGGCAAGACCACATTGATGCGATGCCTCGCCTCGACTCACGCCCCCGATTCCGGCCGGGTCCACGTCCTGGGATTCGACCTCGCCCATCCCGCGGAACGGCTCGGCGCACGGCGCAAGCTCGGCTATCTCCCGCAGGACGCCGGCTTGTATCCGCATTTCGCGGTCGAATCCCTGGCCGAGTACATGGCTCTGCTCAAGGAGATCGCCCAGCCCGAGGCCCGCCGCCAAGAGGTCGATCGCGTGCTGGAAGAAGTGGACCTCACCGGATCGCGAAAGTCCAAGATCAGAAAGCTCTCGGGCGGCATGCGGCAGCGCTTGGGGATCGCTCTGGCGCTGATCGGTGACCCGCGGTTCCTCATCCTGGATGAGCCGATGGTAGGTCTCGACCCCGAACAGCGCATGCGCATCCGCGGAACGCTCTCCCGGCTGGGTGAGGACCGCATCGTGCTGCTCTCGACCCATCAGACGGAAGACGTGGCGGCGCTCTGCCAGCGGGTCCTGGTCATGCGCCGGGGCGAGATCGTCTTCGATGGAACGCCTCAGGAGGTGGCGCGGCAGGCGACCGGCCGTGTCTGGCTCGCCGCTCAGCCCGCGCCCGGCCAGGCGGGGACGAGCTGGCGCGCGGCGGACGGCCGCTACCGCACGCTGGGCGAGCCGCCTCCGGGGGCGGAGCCGGCCGAGCCGACCGTCGAAGACGGCTACCTCGCTCTTCTCGGCGTTCCCGAGGAGGCTTCCGGATGAACCACGCCGTGCGGCAACTCGCTCTGTTCGAGGCGAAGCTCCTGCTGCGGAGCCCCGTCCTGTGGACGTCCGTGGCGGCGATGCTGAGCTGGCGGACGTTCGGCACCTGGCGGACCATGCCGGTCTGGCACGTGGAGACCGTGCAGACCGCGACCGCGGTCACGCTGGTGGGGGCGGGCGCGTTCATCGCCACGAACCTGGCGGCGCTCCGCGACAGCCGGCCGGGCCTGGCGGAGCTGATCTCCACCGTGCCGGGCGGACGAGCGGCGCGTTCCGTCGCGATCCTCGTGGCGGGCATGGTCGTGACCGCGGTCGTCTCCGCCCTGGCCTGCGCCGTTCACCTCGTCAGCCTGTTGATCGCGAGTGTCCCTGCGGGACGCTTCGACGCCTACGAGGTCCTGGCGGGTGTGGTGGTCGCGGTCCTGATGGCCGCCGCGGGCGTGGCGGTGGCTCGATGGGTTCCCTCACTGATCGCCGCTCCCGCGGTCCTGGTGGTCTACGTCTGGGCCGTCTTCCAGACGGGTCGCAACTGGCTGATGCCGCTGGTCCCCATCGCCGGCGTCTCCGGAGACTTCAGCAGGCCGTCCGGGTGGCACCTGGTCTATCTCACCGCGCTCCTGGCGCTGGTCACGGTGCTGGGAGTCGTGCGGGATCGACGGTCACGGGTCACGGTGGCGGCCGTCGGCGTGTCGCTGGCGGGGGTCGTGGCGTCCGGAACGGCGACGCTGGCCCAGCCGGAAGCGCGGGCGCGGGTTCTCGACGCGTCACAGGCCGGTCAGGTGTGCCGCCGGCTGAACGGCATGGAGTACTGCGCTTACGCGCGCTTCGCCGGCTGGATTCCGATCTGGCAGGGCGTGATCGACCCGATCGTCCGGGCCATCCCGCCGGACCGCCGGAGCGGGTTGCCGGGGATCGTCCAGGTATCGGCCGGGCAACGGAGCAGAGGTGGCGCCGCGGACATCACGACAGGGCTGGCCTGGGGCCGTAACGGCGGCGAGGCACCTCTCGCCCGTTCGATGGCCGGCCAGCTGGCCGCCACGGTGATCGGGCTGCCCGGAGGCAGCCGCGCCTTCCACAACTGCGACCTGCGCGGCCAGGCACGAGCGGTGGTCGCTCTGTGGCTGCTCAAGCAGGCGGGGCTCGAACCGGGAACGTACGAGCGGACGTTCTATGACGCGAAGAACAGACCGATGGCTTACCGGGCCTCCGACTTCGGCCTGATCGACTACGGCCAGGCGGAACTGGCCGCCGCGGACCGCGTCCTGGCCGCGCGGGACTCGCGAGAGCGCCTGTGGGCTCACTGGCGCACGCTCGTGTCGCCGGAGACCTCCATGGCCACCGCCGCCTCCTTGCTGCGGCTGGATTCGTTGCCGCCGGCCGAGAACGTCAGGGGAACGCCATGCCGTTGAGGACGACCCTGAAGTTCTCCACCCGGGCGGCGAACTGGAATCCGCTTCTCATCGCCTGGGCGGTGTCGATCGTTCTGATCGTCGTCACCGTCGCCGCCATGAACCCGCACCCCGTGAACCGCATGGCCAATCTGACCATCTGCCTGCGGGTGTCGGCGATCATCATCGGCATCGGGGCGGCTTTCGCGCTCATCGATGTCATGGAGCCGACATTCGCCGCCGCCCCCCGGCCACGCCGGCGGCGGCGGTGGATTCGGACAGGGGTCGCGTTCGTCATCGGCGGGACGGCCTGGCTGGTCATCCTCGCCGGGGCCTGGGCGGCTTTCCCCGCGACCATGACGTTCCCGGGCCCCGGCTTCCTGGCCGAAGGCGGGATGTGTGTGCTGACCGCGCTGGCCGCCACGGCCGTGCCGCTCAGACGGCGATCGGACTGGACGGCGGGTGTCATGGGTTGCGCCCTCACGCTGACCCTGTGCGTCGCCACCCTGTTTCTGACCGGGCCCGCCTGGCCGTGGCCCTGGGCCGGTGACCCGGTCTGGGACACGGTGCACGCCCGATGGCTGGGCGTCCTGCCCATCCCGATCGCCGTTCTTCTCCACGCCAACCGCGACGTGGTTCTCACCTAGCGAACGGGGAGGTCATGGAGTATCTCGTTCTGGCTGCCAGGCTGCTGATCGGCCTGACGTTCACCTTCGCGCTGGTGTCCAAGGTGCGGACCCGCGCGAGTTTCACCCGGTTCAAGGACACGCTCGGCTCCAGCCTGCCCGCGTTCACCGCCGCGCTGGTGTTGTCGTCAGAAGCGGCGATCATCGTCCTGCTGGCGATTCCCTGGACGGTTCCCCTCGGCTTCCTGTGCGCGGCGGGCACGCTCGCCGTCTTCACCGGATACCTGATCTGGAACCTCCGGGGGAAGAACCCGGCGCCCTGTCTGTGCTTCGGCGGCACGGACACGCCCGCGGGCGTCCCGCACATCGCGAGAAACCTCGTGCTGCTCGTCATCGCGCTCTGTGGCGCGGCCCTTTCGGCGACCACGGGAGCCCTCCCCTCCTACGAGGTGAACGGCCTCATGGTGTCGCTGCTCGCCGGCCTGGCCGCCGCCATCGTGATCGCGCTCCTCGACGACGTCATCGCTCTCTTCGGCACATGAGAAAGGCGAAGGTGGATCTTCATGACCACGGCCGTAGTGGTGCTCCTCGGACTGTTATGTCTGTTCAATGTCGTCCTGACCGCGGGGGTGATCCGCCGGCTGCGTGAGCATACGAGCCGCCTGGACGAGCTGTCGGGAATCCCGAGGCTGGACTCGATGCAGCCGGCCGGAGGGAAGGTCGGAGCGTTCAAGGCCGATCTCGCCGGCGGCGGCGCCATCATCAGCGACGAACTGGAGGGCACCTTCCTCGTGGCCGCCTTCACCCAGGGCTGCCCGGCCTGTAAGGACGCGCTCCCCGACTTCGTGGAGCTGACCAAGGAGTTCAGGGCCGGGCGGGAGAGAACGCTTGCGCTGCTCGTCGGCGAGCCCGCGAAGCTCACCCGGGAACTCGGAAAGCTGGAGCCGGTCGCTCAGATCATCATGGAAGCGGTGCCGGGGCCCGTCGCGGCCGCGCTCGGCGTGCAGGGGTACCCCGCCATAGGCCTTGTGGACTTTTCTGCCGGGATCGTGCACGTCGCGGGAACGAGGCCGGAGCATGTCAGACGCTTCACGACGATCGACCGTTAGGGCGGCCTTTCACGGTGTACGGCATTCGCTGGGCATGGCCTGGCGAGCGGCCCGCTGGCTGACCCTCGGACTGGGGCTCTTGGCGGTGATCGGCGGCGTCATCCCGTTGACGCTCGCCTGGCTCACGAAGCTGGTCCTGGACGGTGCGGCCGCCGGGCGGCCCCTCCGGGACCTGATCTCCGTCATCGTGGGCCTCGCCGCCATGGGAATCCTGGGAGCCACGCTGCCGCACCTGGGGCAGTACCTTCAGCGAGAGGCCGAACGGCGGATCGGCCTGGTGGCGCAGGATCGGCTGTTCCGGGCGACGGAGGAGTTCGTGGGTCTCTCCCGTTTCGAGGACCCCGCGTTCGCCGACCGCCTGCGCCTGGCCCAGCAGCACGGCGGCGCCACTCCGGCACTGGTGGTGATCGGTTTCGTCAGCATGGGGCGCTCGGTGCTCAGCGGCCTGAGCTTGCTGGGTGTCCTGCTCTCGCTGACGCCATGGCTGCCCCTCGTCGTTCTCCTCTCGGCCCTGCCCTCGCTCGCCGCCGAACTTCGCCACGCCCGATGGCAGGCCGAGACGGCCTGGCGCATCGGCCCGACGGAGCGCCGCGAACTGTTTCTCTCCACGCTGCTCACCGATGCTCAGGCGGCGAAGGAGATCCGGCTCTTCGGGGCCGGACGCTTCCTGCGCCACCGGATGTTGTCCGAGCGCCGCAAGGCCAATGCGGCGAAAGAGAGAGTGGACAGAAGAGAGCTCCTCATTCAGTGCACGATCGGCGGGCTCGCCGGGATGATCAGCGGAGGGGCCCTCTTGTGGGCCGTTTCCGCGGCCGTCGCGGGCCGGATCAGCATCGGTGACGTCTCGCTGGTCATCGCCGCGCTCGCCGCCGTCCAAGCCGCGGTTGTCGCCCTCGTCAGGGATCTGGCCCGCTGCCATGGACAGATTCTGCTGTTCGGCCATTACGTGGACGTCCTGAACGCGGGGCGCGATCTGGCGATTCCGGAGGGGCCCGTTCCCGTCGGCCCGCTGCGGGCCAGCATCGATTTCAAGGATGTCTGGTTCCGCTATGCAGAGCATCAGCCGTGGGTACTCCAGGGCGTCTCGTTCACCGTGCCGTCCGGGGATTCCGTCGCGATCGTCGGCAGGAACGGCGCGGGCAAGTCGACGATCATCAAGCTCCTCCTCAGACTCTACGACCCCTCCCGAGGCGCGATCACCTGGGACGGCGTGGACCTGCGCGACATCGACCCCGCCGCGCTCCGCCAACGCGTCGGCGCGGTGTTCCAGGACTTCATGTGCTACGACCTGACGGCCGCAGAGAACGTCTCGATAGCCGACGTGGGCAGTGCCGCCGACGACGTGGTGAACGCCGCCCGCCTGGCCGGCGCCGATGACTTCATCCGCGCGCTTCCCCACGGGTACGAGACGATGTTGTCCAGGATCTTCTTCCAGGGGGAGAACGCCGAGGACGGCACGGGCGTCTCGTTGTCCGGAGGCCAGTGGCAACGCATGGCGCTCGCGCGAGCCTGCCTGCGCCATGACCGTGACCTGCTGATCCTCGACGAACCCAGTTCCGGCCTGGACGCCGAGGCCGAGTACGAGGTTCACGAGACGCTGCGAAGGCGGCGCGCGGGACAGAGCTGCGTCTTGATCTCCCACCGGCTGGGAGCCGTCCGGCACGCCGACCGGCTGATCGTGATCGACCAGGGCCGTGTCCGGGAGTCGGGGTCCCACGACGAACTCATCAGGCGGGCAGGACTCTACGCCCGCCTGTTCCGCATGCAGTCTCAGGGATACACGGAAGCGGAGTCGTGATCGTCATCCTGGTCACCGCCCTGTGCCTGGCCGGGGCCGTGTCGTGGCTGCGCCGGACGTTCACCCTGGTGACCGTTTCGGGCGAGAGCATGTTGCCCACCCTGGCCCCCGGAGAGCGCGTCCTGGCACGCCGGGCGAGGTCCGCCGGCCTGAACAACGGCGATCTGGTGGTCATCCGCGGGGAGATCCCCATGCCCCGGCGCCAGGGCCACGAGGACACGGTCGGCGTCCCCTGCTGGCTCATCAAGCGCGTCGCGGCACTTCCGGGTGACCACATCGCGCAACGGCGCGACGCCGTACCCGAGGGAATGGTGTTTCTGCTGGGAGACAACGCGGCGCACAGCTACGACTCGCGCGAGGCCGGCTACTTCGCGCTGAGTCACGTACGCGGGAAGGTCGTGCGCCGGCTCGGGCGCCACAGGGGTGACACGCCCGCGGGGTAACCTCGGCAGGATGAGGGCGGCCAGGCGTGACGGGATCCAGCGGCGTAACGAGATTCTGGATGCCGCGTTGCAATGTTTCGACCGGCAGGGCCTGCTGGCCACGGGGATCGAGGACATCCGCCGCGCCGCCGGGGCGAGCCCGTCGAGCGTCTACCACCTCTTCGGCGGGTTCGGCGAGCTGACGCTGTCGCTGCTGATCCGGACGTTCGAGCGGGTCGGCGCTCAGCTGGAAAGGGACGTTCTCGCCTCGGCCACCGCGCGCGACGCGGTGCGCGCCCTCGTCGGCGCGCACCTGGCGTGGGTGGAGGCGAACCGGGTGGAGGCCCGGTTCATGTACCAGGCCATGGCGCTGGAGCTGGCGGCGGATCGTGCAGCGGAGCTCGCCGACGCGAAACAGCGGCTGCTGGCGCCTGTCATGGCGCGGCTGGCGCAGGTCGCCGGGCCGGGGGAGTTGCCGGAGTGGACGCCGGAGCAGCTGCAGACGGTCCTGCTCGGGCCGAGCCATGACGCGTGCCGGCGGATGCTGGCCACCGGTGAGGGTGATCTCGCCTGGGCGCGGGCCGTGCTGCCGGAGCTGGCCTGGCGGTCGATCCAGATAGTTGGAAGTTCTCTCCAACTAGAGTAGGGTCCCCCTCATGAGGACGATCCTTTACGCGTCGATCACCCCCGACGGAAGTCTTCACCGCGCCGAATGCGGCCACCGCATTCCACCCGCCATCCTCAAGGACTTCCTGGACGGCGCCCGCGAGGCGGGCAATCTCATCATGGGCCGGGGGACTTTTGCGCTCATGTCAGCACCGCCGGAGCTCGCCGGTGTCGACATCGTCGTGCTGTCGAGACGGCGGCAGGACATCGAGGGAGCGCACGTGGCCGCTTCCCCGGCCGAGGCGCTGCGCCACCTCGAAGCCCTCGGGCACGGCACGGCGCTCCTTTCGGGCGGCGCCGCGACGTACGCCGCGTTTCTGGAGGAGGGGCTGGTGGACGAGGTCCGGCTCAACCTCCTGCCCTCGGACGGCGAGCCCGTCCGCCTGCTCCGGACCCGCAACCTGAGCGACGGCACCTTGCAGGTGGCGGCCGCCGTCGGCAGGGACTGAAGCCCATACAAGTTGTACATGTTGAACAAGCTGTGCAGGATGGACACCTTTGCCGTACGGTGGAACGCAGGAGCCGCCCGGGTAGAGGCAGGAGAGTCACCATGGCCACCACCGACCCGCTGGGCATCGCCGAAGCCCGGAGCCAGCTCGGCACGCTCGTCGCGCGAGCCGTGCACGGTCACCAGCCCACCACCATCCGCCGGTCCACGACCGAGCGCGCCGTCCTGATCTCCGAAGAGGACTACGAGGAACTGCTGCGCGCCCGCCGGGAGCTGGAGGCCGGCCGCGTTGCCGAGGCGATCGCCGCGCATGCCCGAGGCGAGCGCGAGATGGTGACATACGACGACAGGGCCGCCCTGTACGCCGACCTCGGCCTGCCCGCCCCCGGCGAGCGCTCTTGAAACGTCTGCTCCACGTCGACCTTCCCGTCCGCGACATCCTGCGTCAGGCGGCGCTCGGCCTGCGTGCGGCCATTGCGGACACCCTGCTCGATCTGATCGAGGACCCGGAACCGCTCGGCGCGACGCCGTACGGCGGCATCCCGGACGCGCTCGAGCTCCGCACCGACACCTTCCGCCTGATCTACACCCACGGACCCGATCACGTCTCCGCCTGGGTCCTGGAGATCAACACCTGATCACCGGCGTGGGCGCGGATGACGTCGGCGTGGCATCTGCCGCTGGGTCGCGTAGTCCACGTGCACGAGGCTTTCCCAGACCACGGTCGACCTGCAGATATTCGACGGAGACGTCCCTAACCGGCTTTGAACGAGCCCGCGTTGAAGACCATGAACCTTTCGGCCCCACCACACGGAGGGTGATTCTTCAGCCGTTGGTCGTCGCCCGGCCACTCGTCACCCGCGGCGCTGACCGTGTCTCCGTCCAGGAGCGGTCCGAGGCCGGGCACGTTCACCCCTCGCCTGCCGTCCCGCACCAGGGGCTGGGTGCCGGCCGGCCACACGGGGGAGAAGGTGACGCTGCGCCCGTCCCGCGTGCCGGTGACGGTGAGGCAGCGGCCTTCGGCGACGTAGCCGAGCCTGCCTCCCACCTCCATGTCGGGGGCCTCTGGCAGGTCGTGGACCACGATCGCGGGGTCCTCGCCCACGGCCGTGAACGGGCTGGGCTGCGCCGCGGGGGCCGGGCCGTTGCCCGAGCAGGCGGCCAGCACCATCGCCAGGAAGGGGATGGCGACGAGGGCGAGGGAGCGCACGGTGCGTCCTCCAAGAGGGTTGCGGTGGGCCTTGCCTGAAGGTAACGGGCCGGGCCGCCTCCGTGGTTCACCGGACGGCCCGCCGGCCGATGGGCCGGCGGGCTCGCGATCACCGTTGCCAGACGTCGTAGCTGCGGTTCTGGTACAGGTAGGCCGGGGTGAAGGCGGACTCTCCGCCGATCTTCCCGAAGTGGATGCCGTAGGCGGTGCCGCCGTAGTACCACGGCCCGCCGGAGTCACCGCCGGTGCTGATGTTCTTGTCCATCACGACCATGTGCCTCAGGACGCCGCTGGAGACGTCCCTGCGCGCCACCTTGGCGCAACTGGCGCCGGAATTCTTGCCGAAGTGGCAGATGCGCGTGCCGACCGACGGCATGCCCGAGCGGTTGTCGGCGTAACGCTTCTTGTTCCAGTCGTAGTAGAACGTGCGGGTCGGCGACTTGGAGCCCGTCGTGTAGTACGCCAGGTCGCCCCAGCCACCGACGTGCCACCACACCCGCTTGACGGAGGTGCTGCCGCCGTCGCCGCTGTGGTTGGAGTAGGTACGGGTCGCGGTACTGCGGCCGCAGTGGCCCGCCGTACCGTGCCGCTTGGTGTTGCTGGTGATGTACTTCAGGTTGAAGCCCGACGTGCAGGTGCCCAGGGTCCCGCCGCCGCGGATGTACTGGTCCTCGGGTTCGCTCGCCTTGCCGACGATCGTCACCTCGACCCGCATCCCGGCCGCCAGCGCCCTCGCGGGCGCGAGGTCCTGCGCGTTGGCGGGCGTCTTGGTCTGCGCCTCCACCTGGATGGCGCCGGTACGGACGTCGTACGAGGTGGACGCGTCGGCCACCACCGGATTGGCCAGCACCGCCTGGTGCGTGGCGTCGGAGGCCGCGGCCAGTTCCGTCTCGGAGAAGCCGCGCCCGCCGGCGAGTTCGACCCGCACGGGCAGGGTCTTGGCGAGTTCGATGGCCTTGGCCGGTACGTCTCCCTTGAAGGCGAACCAGGCACTGTCGTCGTTCTTGACCGCGCCCGCGAACTCCCCCGGGAGCGCGGTTTCGAGCTCGGCGGCCACCTTCTCGAACTCGTCCTGCCAGGCTATCGCGTCGATCGCCGCGGCCAGGCCGATGCCTTCGGAGGCCGCGATGCGCGCGAGGTCCTCGACCTCGGCGGCGTGCATGTCGTCGATCATGACGTCCGGGATGCTGACCGGACCGTCGGGCTGGTTGGCCCAGGCGGAGCGCTGGGTCCTGGCCGTCGTGGCGATGTACTCGGCCACGGCCTGCTCAAGGCGGATGCCCCGCTGGGCCGCTTGCTGCTTGATCCCCGCAAGTGTCGGGCGGTCCTGCTTGGGCTGGGATTCCGCGCTCAGCGTGAGCGTCGGTGTGCCGTCGGGATCGGCGGACGCGGATCCGACCGGTAACGCGACCATCGCGACGATCAGGCCCGCCGTGACGCCCGCTCTGGATAAACCGGACATTGAATACCCCCGTATCTGATGACGAACGACCTTACTCGCAGCATGATTTCTTGATCAAGAAGAGCGGTCAAGGCTTGATAAGGCACGAAATTTCGCGATAAAGCCAATCGAAAGCGGTAATGCTGAGCGGTCAAGCGGGCCCGGGTTCGATCACCAAGGGCGCGAGCCGGCGGGCGCCTTCGATCACTTCGCGCAGTTCGACTTCGGCGACAAGGACGTCGACTGGTGCCTGCGCCTGTCGCCGACCTGGCCTAGCTGATGGTCCAGCGCTGCAGCGCCGAGCCGCCGCCGCTCTGCTGCGTGACCGGGGCGCCGTCGGCGGTCGATGCCGTGGTGAGCAGCAACCCGCTGTGCCGCGCGGCGACCGTGTAGCCGCCGCCGGACGCCGGGGTGACGACCCAGCGCTGGTTGCCGCCGCCCGTGCAGGTCCACTGGATCACCTTGGCGCCCGCGCTGACGGAGCCTGCGCTGACGTCCAGGCACAGCCGCGAGTGGCCGTTGACGATCTGGTAGGAGCCGTCGGGCTGCTGGGTGAAGACCCAGTTCTGGTTGGCTCCGCCGTTCGGTGTCCAGGTGTTGACCTGGGTGCCGGCGCTGGTGGAGTGGTTCGGGTTGTCCAGCGCCTTGCCCGAGGCGACCAGCGTGCGGGTGCCGTCGAGGTTGCCCGGCGGCGTGCCCGTGCCGGTGAAGGTGAGGGTCTGCTCGGCGGCGGTGCGGGTGCCGCCGACCGGGTTGCCGGTCGTGTTCGTCCAGTGGCGCACCGGCGTGGTCTCGGCCGAGCGGGCGGGGTCGGCCGACAGGCCGAGTACGAGGTTGCTGTGCCGGTTGACCAGGCGGAACGAGCCGTTGCCGACGATGAACCACTGCTGTCCGACCGTGGGGCCGCCGCCCGCCGCGGTGGGCTTGGTGCCCCACGCGCGGGTGGAGGTGGCGGTGGAATCGACGCCGAGTGCCTGTCCGGTGGCGGCGTTGGTGACGCGGTACGAGCCGTCCCCGGTGGCGGTGAAGCGCCAGCCCTCGCGGGCCGAGCCGGTGGGGGCGACGGCGGCGGTCCCCGTGCCGCTCGCGGCCTGCGCGAGCACGCGTCCGGCGCCGCTGGAGACGGTGTACGTCCTGGACGGATCGACCGGTGAGGTCACCGGCGCGGTCGAGGTCATGGTGACGTTGACGTACTCGCCGGAGCGGCCGCCCGAGCAGGCGATCGAGCAGTAGTTCCGGAAGGACTTGCCGACGATCGTGCCGCCGGTCCTGTTCGCGCCGTCGAGGAACCACCGGTACCAGGAGGCGGTCCGGTAGCCGCCGGTGTTTCCGGCCAGGTACCACTTGGCGGTGCTCAGGTCGTCGGTGACGTAGATGTCCTGCGGCGCGTTGCCGGACTGGTCGACCGCCTGCGGGGTGCCCATGTACAGGCCCAGGTAGGCGTTGTAGGTGATGTTCATGACGAACAGCGGCGAGGTCGGCGGGGTCTGGCCGGCGGCGATCTGCTGGCTGACGGTCCCGGTGTTGTTCGGGTCGTACTCCTTGTCCGCCGGGGTGTAACCGTTCGGGTTGGCCGCGGTGACGGGCACCAGGTTGCTTTCCCTGCCACCGACGCCGGGCTGCGACCAGGAGCCGTCGTACCACTTCTGCCACGAGCCGGGAGCCATCTTCGCCGCCATCGGCGCCCGCGCCACGTGGGAGTAGAACGCCACCCAGCCGCCGCCTTTGTTCACCAGGCGCGATCCGTAGTAGACGTAGAAGTACCCCGAGGCGGTGTCGGCGTACAGGCGCTGGTCGCCGTCGCCGTAGTGGTAGGTCTGCTGCGGGAAGGCGGCGGTGTCACCGCGCCTGGTGCTGAACGGCGAGGTGATCGCGTGATCGGTGATCGACCACGTCCTGCCCTGGTTGGTGGAGACGGCGTAGTCGATCGCGTCGTAGTGCAGGCCGTCGCCGAACGGCTGCGGGGTGAACTCGTTGTGCACCAGGCCGTGCCAGTGCCCGGTGTCCGGATCGACCCACAGGCCGATCAGCCCGCAGAAGTTCTTCTGGGAGTAGCCGGAACCGGGCGGCGCCGGGGTGGATTCGACGCCGGTGGGGCTGTTGTTGCACCGCCACGTCGTGTCGTTGTTCCGGTCGGCGGGGTTGTCCGGGCTCACCGCGTTGCTGATGGCCGCGGACCGGCTCGCGGTGTCGAAGTCGGTCCCGGTGTAGAAGTCCCAGTATCTCGGCTGCGTCGCGCCGTACAGCGCGGCGGACTGCTGGAAGTAGAACGTGCCGTTCTTGTCGATGTACGGCATGGCCGGCGTGTCGGTCGGATGCGACCAGGTGCCGGTGCTTCCCACCGAAATCGTGTAGGTCGCAGCCGAGGCCGGTACGGCGCCTGCGGCCACCCATGCCATGGGCAGCAGGAGCGCGACAGCGGCGCCGAGGCGCCAGGTTCGGGACGGTAACACGGGTTCCCTCCTCACAGAAGCCCTTGATCAGTCACCGTGCCCCATGCGCTCCCGCCACTCCATGGACTTTGCGCCCCGCGCTGTTGCACTTTCCGGGGCGCCCGCGACGACGCCCTCTAGCGGCGGACGGTCAGTTCGTAGTCGGCCTTCGCGGGGGGAAGCCCGCCCGTGCTGTGGGCGGTGACGGTGAAGGTGGCCTTCCCGGTGTGCCGGGCCGTGCCGATGATGCCGCCCGTGTCCTGGTTGAGGGACAGTCCCTTGGGCAGGGCGCCGCCGGTGAGCTCGTAGCGGATCGTGGCCGGGGTGTTGGTGGTGAGTCGTGCCGCGTAGAGCCGGTGACGGGTGGCGGCGGGCAGGCTGGTGGTGGTCAGCGCCGGGGCCGGCACGGTGACCTCCTGGGGTGATCCGATGGGCCGGCCCGACGCGTCGAGCTCCTGCAGCGACCACTTCCGCCCGGCGGTGACGACCGAGAGGTGCCAGTTGGTGCTCTTGTCGCGCAAGCGGGTCTTCTGCTCCTCGGTGAAGGCGCCGAGGTTACGCGCCGTCTCCCACTGGCTGATCGCGTCGAGCACCTTCTTGGCGTTCTCGCCGCCGGAACGGAGGCTGGACAGCGAGCTCTGGAACCCGGCCCCCGCGTTCAGCCCGGCGCCGCGGGCCAGCTTGCCCTCGATGCTCAGCAGCGGCTCCGATCCCTTGAGGCTGATCCAGCCGAGCATGCCGGGCAGGAAGTTGGCCCGGTAGAAGGCGTTGTTGACGAAGACCTGGTCCATGCTGGTCATGCCGACCTCGCCCCAGCTCGCCCGGGTGAGGGCGTCCCAGGTGTTGGAGGTCATGCGGCTGGTCTCGGTGATGTAGCCGTCCTTGGCCTTGAGCTGCCGGAAGTTGCCGTTGATCAGCCTGGCCTGGCCGTAGTTGCCCCATCCGGACTCCGAGGCCGACTCCACGCCGTCGTAGGAGTGGGACATGATGCCGGTGGTGTTCCAGGCCGTGGCCAGGCGGGTGGCGATCTCGTCGATGATGCCGAGGCCGCCGATGGCCCCCGCGTACGAGTTCATGATCATCCTGGCGGCCTGGTCTCCGGCGGCGTGGGAGGTGGCCGGCGAGCCGGCCTGCGCCCGCTTCAGGCCGCTCACGACCCACTCGTCGCCGTCCTGGCGCGCGTCGCCGTAGGTGAGGAGCTCATCGCCGATCCGCAGCGCCTTGAAGTGCAGGCCGGGGGCGAACGGCGCGCCGGAGTCGACGTACAGGGTGGTGTCGGCCGCCGCCAGCGGGCGGGTCAGCCGGGCACGCTGGCCGGAGGCGAGCCTGCTGTCGGCGGGCGCGGGCCGGACGTAGCGGTCGTCGAGGCTGATGAAGTCGGAGATGGTGTGGACGCCGAGCCGTACGCCCTCGGCCTTGGCCAGATCCACGGTCCGCTTCGCGCCCTCGTCGTCGCCGCCCATGCCCGCGTCGAACTGGTAGTGCCCGGTCGTCTTCCACGGCCCCACGGCGTTGGGCAGCGAGTAGAGGTAGCCGATCCCGGCCGCCTTGGCGTACGTGGTCGCCTCCTGGACGTTGTGCGTCCGCAGGTCGCTCAGGACGAGGAAGGACTGGCTGCTGGCCTGCGCCGTCTTCTGCCACTGGCCGTTCTGCGTGGGGTACGGCAGGCCCTCGCCCTTGGCGATGTTCGCCAGGACCGTCGGCGTGAGCTCCGGGGCCGCTCCGAACAGCGCGATCTCCGACCCGGTGACCCTCCCCTCGTCGCCGGCCAGCGGGCCGACCGGAATGGGATAGCCGCCGAGGTTATGCCGCTGCCGTTCCTTGGTGTAGTCGTAGGTGAAGGCCCGCAGCACCGAGCCCCAGCCGGTCCTGCCCGCCGCGCTCCACTCCTCGTGCGGCGCCACCTGCAGGCCGGAGGGGTTGTCGGCGACCTCGCTCTCCCAGCCGAGCTCCTGGTACTCCTGCGGCCAGGCGCCCTCGGTCCGGTCGGCCAGCGGCCGCAGGCCCACGGCGAAGGCCTCGTCGCGGACCACGCCGACCGTCTCGCCGATGGTCCGCGTGATGGAGGTGGCCAGCGGGCCCCACAGGAGGGTCTGCACGTCTCCGTCCGCGCGGACGTCGGTCGCCGTGAGGGTGGTGTAGCCGGGCTTGGCCACGACCTTCACCTCGACCGTGAACCCCTCGCCCTTGAAGGTCAGCCGGTCGTGCCCGCGCCGGTGAACCCGGGTCGGCCGTACCTGCCTGCCGTCGACCACCAGGCTGACCAGGGAGGCGGACTTGCCCGCCGCCAGGTAGTCGGTGCCGGTCCTGGTGTCCCGCAGGCCGGTCACGGTGCCGGTGCGGTCGAGCTCGATGCTGAGGTAGCCGGCGGTGATGCCCGGCGCGGCGCGGCCGGTGCCGGTCGCGGCGGCGGCGTCCGCCATGATCAGGGGCAGCGCTCCCGCCGCCAGCACCGCGGTGGCCAGCCTTCCGAAATGACGCATGAACCTTCTCCTTGCTGGGGGATCAGAGGTGTTCGAGCCGCCCTTGACGGCGGGCACGTTCGGCGGCGAAGACGACCCGGTGGCTGTCGACGCTCTCCTGGATGCCGGAGAGGATCAGTTCGGGACGGCCCTCGTGCAGGGCGGTGACGAAGGATTCGATCAGTGACTCGTCGCCGCCCGCGTGGCCCTCGGCGGCGTTGGATCCGCCGCGCGAGGTGTCGATGGTGGTGGTCCGCTCGGATGCGAAGTCATAGACGTGGATGAACCGCCCGTCGCCGGTGAGCTGGCCGAGCGTGCCGAAGATCTTGGTGTGGCGGTTCTCCAGGGGTGTGAAGGCCGTCATCGTGAACGAGGCCGTGGCGCCGCCCTCGAACTCCATCCCGACCACCTGGTGATCGACGACGTCGTTGTCGCTGGCATAGACGCACCTGCCGTACGGCCCCTCGGCCAGCGCCCGGGTGACGGCCTCCTCGGTGAGCACTCCGCCGGACATGACCCGGGTGAAGTACCGCTTGGTCCCGCCGTGCCGCAGCCCGTCGCGATAGAGCGTGACCGCCGAGTACGCGCAGCTGTCGCGCAGGGGGCAGTCCAGGCACCGGTCGGCCGCTCCGGCGGGCCGGTTGGCCGCGGTGAAGTGCTTCAGCCCGCCGAAGGAGGAGACCCTGGTGACCCTGCGGCCCACCACGGCCGTCAGCCAGTCGATGTCGTGGCAGGACTTGGCCAGCAGGGCGAAGGCCGTCTCGTCGGTACGCCGCCAGTTGCCGCGCACGAAGGAGTGCGCGAAGTGGTAGAAGCCGATCGGTTCCAGGTGCTCCACGCTGACGATCTCGCCGATCAGCGGGAGCAGCTCACGCAACGTCCTGGTGTAGGGGGTGTAGCGCATGACATGGCAGACCGCGATCGTGGCGCCCGTCCTGGCGGCCGCCTCGCCGATCGCGAGGACCTGCTCCTCGACCGGGGCGATGGGCTTTTCCAGCAGGATGTCGTAGCCCTGCCCGGCGAAGACCTCGGTGGGCTCCAGATGGTCGGCGTCGAGGGTGGCGATGATCACCGCGTCGGCGATGCGGCCCAGGGCGGCCATCTTCCGCCAGTCGTCGAAGATCCGGTCGGGCGTGAGCGCGTGCCGTACCCGGAATCGATCGCGAACGGCGGCGCGCGGCTCGGCCACGGCGATCACCCGCGCCTTGTCCGGATGGCGCGCGGCCAGCTCGGCGTAGGCGGCGCCGCGGGCGCCCGCGCCGACCACGGCCAGCGTGACGGGCCGGTCGAGCGGCTTCCCCGCATGGTCCTTCAGGTTGATCATCCTTTGACCGCTCCCCCGGTGAGTCCCTTGACGAAGTGCTTTTGCAGCAGCAGATAGAAGATGAGGATGGGCAGCGCCGAGAGCACCATCAGGCCGAACATGCCGCCGTAGTCCCGCTGGAACTGGCCGAGCGCCCGGTAGACGCCCACGGTGACCGTGGTGCCACCGGCCGGGCCGAGGATGATCAGCGGGTTGAGGAAGTCGTTCCAGATCCACACGCCCAGGAAGATCAGCACGCTCGCGGTGGCCGGGCGCAGCAGGGGGAAGACCACCCGCCAGAACGTGCCGAACCTGCCCGCGCCGTCGATCGCGGCGGCCTGCTCCAGCTCGATCGGGATGGCCCGGATGAAGCCGGAGAAGACGAAGACGCCGAACGGCACGTAGTAGCCGACGTTGAACAGCACCAGCCCGCTGATCGTGCCCATCAGGTGGGTCAGGTTGAGCACCTGGGTCACCGGCACCAGGATCACCTGCGGCGGGATCATCAGCCCGGCCAGCAGGACCAGCAGCATGACCCGCGCGAAGCGGGAGCGGGTGCGGCAGACGTAGTGGCCGAGCATCGCGGAGACGACCGTCAGCAGCACGATCGACAGCAGCGTCACCGTGACGCTGTTGATCAGGCCGTTCCAGAAGAGGGCGTCGGGGCGGGTCAGCGCCTGGGTGAGGTTGTCCAGCGTGGGCGGGATCGGCAGCGCCGCGGGGGCGGCCGTGATGTCCGGGCCGTGCTTGAACACGTTGGCGACCACCAGATACAGCGGCAGGAAGAAGGCGGCGGCCACGCCGATCGCGAGCACCTTGCGGATCACAGGTCCACCTCCCGGCGGTTGAGCACCCGCAACACCACGCCGGAGACGATCGTGATGATCACCAGCATGAGGACGGCCATGGCCGACGACTCGCCGGTGCGGTTGGCGGTGAAGCCCACCTGGATCACGTTGAAGGCCACCGTCGCGGTGGTGCCGACGCCGGGACCGCCCGCGGTCAGCACCTGGATGTGGTCGTAGGCCTTGAATCCGGTGATCAGCAGCATGACCGTGTTGGTGGTCAGCGCGGGTGCCAGCAGCGGCCAGGTCACCTTGCGGAAGCGGGTCCACGGACCCGCCCCGTCGATCGAGGCGGCCTCGTGCAGCGACTGCGGCACGCCCTGCAGCGCGGCCAGGTAGACGACCGAGCAGAAGCCGAGCATCTGCCAGCTGATGATCATCCCGATCGAGTACAACGCCAGATCGGGATCCGACAGCCAGCCGATCCGGGTGCCGAGCAGCCGGTTGACCAGGCCCTCGTCCTGCAACATCGCCATCCAGACGACGCTGACCACCACCGAGCTGAGCACCACGGGGATGAAGAACACACTGCGCAGCGCGTTGTAGAGCCAGCCCTTGCGGTCCAGCAGGACGGCGACGCCGACACCGGCCACGTTCGGCACGATCACGATGATCAGCGTGAGGATCGTGGTGACCTTGAGCGAGGTGAGGAAACCCGAGTCGGTCAGCAGCCGCAGGTAGTTGTCCAGGCCGACGAAACGGGCCGTGGGAGTGAACAGGTTGGCGTTGGTCAGGCTGTACCCGAGGCTGAGCAGGATCGGCGCCAGCACGAAACAGGCGTAGATCAGCAGTCCCGGGGCGACGAAGCTCAGCAGGTAGGCCAGCCTGTCCCAGGGGACGGCCGCCCTGCGGGCGGCCGCCGGAGCGGTGCGGAACATCTACTGGCCGCCCGCCTTGGCCCACTCGTCGTCCAGGACCTTGGCCGCCGTGTCGCCGTCGGTCTTGCCGGCGATGATCTCCTGGGCGAGGGCGAAGACCTTGTCGCCGACCCCGGGCAGCAGCGCGTCGTCGCCCGTCTCGACGGTGAAGGCGTTGACGACGGTCGCGGACTTGAGCACGTCGAGGGTGGCGTTGTAGACCGGGCCCATCGGCGGCGGCCGGTAGCCCTTGATGGCGATGATCGCGGCATCGGTCTTGACCAGCACCGCGTTGTTGTCGGCGTTCTGGTTGAACTCCAGGGCGAAGGTCCTGGCCGCGTCGAGGTTCTTGGACTTGGCGTTCACGATCGGCCCGCCGCCGGTGAAGGCGGGAACCACGACCTTGCCGTCGTCGGTCGGCCAGGCGAAGACACCGACGTCGAAGGAGGGTTTACCGGCCTCGGCGGAGGCGGCGAACCACGAGCCCATCGGGTACATGGCTCCCTTGCCGTCGAGGAACGCCTTCTCGGTCGAGGGATAGTCGCGGCTGAGCCCGGCCTTGTCCACGTATCCCCGCTTGACCAGGTCGGCGAACTTCCGCGTCGCCTTCACGAAGAGCGGGTCGCCGAACCGCACCTGCCCGGCCCGCCGCTTGAGCAGGAAGTCGGGCTGCCGGGCATAGACGTCCGAGCCGACGAGCGCCATCCAGAGGTAGCCGGCCGCGAAGGCGTCCTTGCCGCCGCCGCCCACGACGAACGGGTTGACGCCCTTGTCCTTGAGCTTGCCGGCGACGTCGAGCAGGTCGGCGTACGTCTTGGGCGGCGCGCTGATGCCGGCGTCGGCGAACAGCTTCTTGTTGTAGTAGACCAGCGGCGTCGGCTGGGTGTTGTAGGGGAGCTGGTAGATCTTCCCGCCCAGCGGGTTCGACCTGGGGAAGTCGTAGTTCTTCAGCTCCTCGTCGGTCCAGGCGTAGAGGTTGCCGCTCTCGGCGAACCCGCTCGGCGCGATGGCCTGCATGACGTCGGGCAGCTGCCCGGAGGCCAGGAGCTGCTTGGCGTAGGCGTTGCGCTCGCCGGCGCTGGGCGCCACCAGCTTCTTCACCGTGATGTCCGGATGTTTGTCGGTGACCCGCTTGATCGCCGCGTCCCAGTACTGCGGGGTCAGGTTGGGCGTCTCGAACGTGAGGAAGGTGACCTCCTTCTTCCCGCTGAGCACCGGCTGTTGACTGCCCGCTGGGGCACACGCGGCGAGTGCCAGTGCGGCAGCGGTGAGGACCATGGCCTTCTTCATGGTGGATATTTTTAGTAGGTCTTCAAATAATTCACAATGCCCTACCATCAAATCGTGACCTTGACCGGACAGGACCCAGCCCTGCTGCGCCGCCTCAACGCGGCAGCTGTGTTGCGCGCTCTCCATGGCGCCGAGGAGCTCACGCTGACCCAGATCGTCAAGATGACGTCGGTGTCCAGGGCGACGGTGGAAGACGTGCTCGCGGGCCTGCCCGGCCTGGTGGAGGAGGTGGTTCCCCCGCCGGGCGGCCCGCGCGCCGTCGGCCGTCCCGCCAAGCGCTACCGGTTCAGGGCCGAGGCGGGGCATGTGGTCGGCCTCGACATCGGCCCGCACAAGGTGCTGGCCGTCACCGCCGACCTCAAGGGCACGATCGTCGACACCCGCCGATCGGCCGTCACCCCCGCCACCGACCCCGCCGCCAGGATCGCCGCGGCCAAGGCGGTGGTGCGCAGATCCCTGCGGTCGGCGGGCGTCTCGTCCGTGCGCGCGCTCGGCGTCGGTACGACCGGTGTCGTCGATCCCGCGGTGGGCAAGGTCGTGCTCAGCGACCGGCTGCCCGCGTGGACGGGCATGGACCTGCGCTCCGCCCTGGACGGTCTGGCCGGCGGCCCCGTCCTGGTGGGCAACGACACCAACCTGGCGGCCGTCGCCGAACGCTGGCGCGGAGCGGCGGCGGGGACCGACGACGTGCTGTGCATCCTGGTCGGCAGGAGCATCGCCGCCGGCCTGCTCATCGGCGGCAAACTGCACCAGGGCCGCAACGGCGCGGCCGGCGAGATCGGGGTGATGCGCGCCTTCGGCTGGTACACCGCGCTCGACCGTTTCCTGGCCTACGCCGGCCACGACCCCGACCGCGAAGGCTCCGCCAGGAGCGCCGCCGAACGGGTCTTCGAGGCCGTCCGCCAGGGTGACGAGGAGGCCGCGACGATCGTCCGCGCCTTCGCCCAGGACCTGGCCAAGGGGATCGGTGCCGCGGTGCTCACCGTCGATCCCGAACTGGTGGTGGTGGGCGGGGGCATGTCGGGCGCGGGCGAGTTGCTGGCGGCGCCTCTGCGTGCGGCACTGTCCGAGATCTGCCTGTTCCCGGTGCGGGTGGAGGCCTCGACGCTGGGCACCGAGTCCGTCGCCCTGGGCGCCGTACGGCTGGCACTCGACCACGTGGAGGACGAACTCTTCGGCGTCCGGGCCTGAATGCGTAGAAGGGTCGGTAGGGGTACGCGACGCACCATTCCCCAGGCGGGCACCAACCCCTAAACTCGGCATTTCACGGCCTGTTATCCGGCGTTGTCCAACCGAGCACGTGAACGGGACACGACATGACCGCAGCCTTGGGACAGTCGGCGGTGACGCGGATACGGACGAGGTCGCCCGTGCTCGTCGGACGGGAGCAGGAGCTGGGCGACCTGCTCGCGGTCCTGTCGGCCCGGCCCGCGGTGGCGATGATCGAGGGCGAGGCGGGGGTCGGCAAGAGCCGCCTGGCGGGGGAGCTGATCGCCCAGCCGGACCTGGCGAGCTTACGGATCCTGACGGGCTACTGCCAGCCGCTGCGCGAGCCGTTCCCGTTCGGTCCCGTGCTGGAGGCCGTGGACGGCCTGCGCGGCTTCACCCACCCCTTCCAGCGCGCCCGTCTCAGCCCCGTCACCGGAATGCTGCGCGACCTGCTGCCCGAGTTGTCGGAGCACCTGCCGCAGTCCCCGGCCCCCACCGGCGACCCCCAGGCCGAGCGTCACCGGCTGTTCCGCGCGGTCCGCGAGGTGCTCGGCGCCGCGGGACCGGCGCTGCTGCTGATCGAGGACCTGCACTGGAGCGACGAAGGCACCCGCAACCTGCTGTCGTTCCTGCTGTCGAACCCGCCGGCCAACCTGGCCGTCGTGCTGAGCTACCGGCGCGAGGAGGTCGCGGGCGGCGTGCCGCTGGGCCGCGCCTACCGCCCGCCGCCGCGCGCCGGCAGCATCGTGGTACGGCTGCGCCCCCTCACCCTGGGCCACGTCCGCACGCTGGCCTCCTGCATCCTCGGCGGCTCCGTCCCCCTGGACTTCGCCACGCGCCTGTACGAGCGCACGGCCGGCCTGCCGTTCGTCATCGAGGAGACCCTGCGCGCGGTGCGCTCCTCGGCGGGCGGCGTCCCCCTGGACGGCGCGGCCGCCCGCCGCCTGCTGGACAACGCCGAGGTCCCCGTCCTGCTGCGTGAGGCCATGGCCGAACGGCTGGCGAGCCTGTCCGGCGACGCCATCGCGCTGGCGCAGGCCGTGGCGGTCCTGGGCACACCCGCGACGCTGGAGCACCTGCGCGAGGTGTCCGGCCTCGACGACCAGCGCTGCCGGACCGCGCTCGGCGCCGCACTCGACCGCGGCGTCCTGCACGAGATCGACGAGTGCGTGTACGGCTACCGCCACGCCCTGGCCCGCCAGGCCGTCTACGCGACCATGGCCGGATACGAGCGCCGCCGCCTGCACCTGCGGGTGATCGACGTCCTGCGCCGCCTCGACCCGCCGCCGCTGGTCCGCCTGGCCGACCACAGCCGCCACGCGGGCCTGGCCGAGGACGCCCAGCGCTACGGCGAGGCCGCGGCCGACGCCGCCGTCCGGGTCGGGGACATCGCCGCCGCCACCCACCTGCTCCAGCGCCTGCTCAACGACCCGGGACTGCCCGCCGGAGACGTCGACCGGCTGGCCATCAAGCTCGGCGAGATCGCCCACACCGGCCTGGACCAGCGCGACCCGTCCACCACGCTCCAGCGGCTCCTGGACGACCCGCGCCTGTCGGCCGCGGCCAGGGGGGAGGTGCGGCTGTTCCTCGGCTGGATGCTGATCCGCCAGGCCGAAGGGCTGGACGAGGGCCGCGCGGCGATCGCCAAGGCGGTGGACGAGCTGGAGGACCGGCCCGACCTGGTCGCCAGAGGGATCGCCTCGCTCGCCCTGCCCTACCTCGGCACCACGCCGCTGGCCCGGCTCCACCCCTGGACGCGGCGGCTGAAGGTGGCGCTGAAGAGCGTCCCCGAGGGCGAGCTGCGCATGTCGCTCCTGGCCAACTACCTGCCGTCCCTGGTGACCGTCGGCGACCCGGGCACGCCGCGGGTGCCGGAGCGGGCCTCCGGGCTCGGCGCCCAGCGGCACCTGGCCCGCCTGCGCTGCAACCTCGCCGACTCCTGCGTCTGCACCGGCCGCTACGAGCGGGCCGGGCACCTGCTGCGCGACGGGCTGCACCTGGCCGCGCAGGTCGGCGCCACGTTCGTGACCAGCACCGGGCAGGCCACGCAGGCCCGGCTGGACTGGATGCTCGGCCGCTGGGAGGGCCTGGACGAGCGCACGCTGCGGCTGCTGGAGGAGTACCGCGACCTGCTGCCGGTCGCCAGCGAGCTCTCGCTGGTGCTCGGGTGGCTGGCGAGCGCCCGGGGCGAGTGGGAGCAGGCGGAGGGCTGGCTGGCCGGCACCGGCATCGCCGTACCCCAGGAGTCCATCATCCCCGTCGTGCTCAGCGCGTTCGCCGCGCGCGCCAAGGCGCGCCTGGCCAGGGGCGAGCGGGAGCTGGCCGGCACCGACGTCGACCGCGGGCTGCGCGTCGCGCGGACCAAGGGCGTGTGGGCCTGGACGGGCGAGCTGGTCCCGGTGGCGGTCGACGTCCTGGTGGAGAGCGGGCGGGCGGAGGAGGCGAGCACCCTCCTCGCGGAGCTCGAACGCGGGCTCGCCGGGCGGCACGCGCCCCTGGCCGCCGCGGCGGTACGGATGGCCGGCGGGCAGCTCGCCCAGGCCGGCGGCGACCCGGTCGCGGCGTCGGCGCACTTCGAGCAGGCCAGGCGGCGTTACGAAGAGCTGCCCGCGCCCTACTACGCCGCCCTGGCCGCGGAACGGCTCATCCTGTGCGGCGGCGCCGTGGAGAAACTCGCCGAGCTCGGCGACGCCTTCGCCGCACTCGGCGCCACCTACGACGCCGAGCGGTGCCGCCACCACCTGCGCGCCCACGGCGTCGTCGTGCGCCGCGGGCGGCGGGGCTACGGCGACACGCTCTCGCCCCGCGAGCAGGACGTCGCACGGCTGCTGGCCACCGGCCGTACCAACCGGGAGATCGCCGGGATGCTGTTCCTGTCGCCGCGCACGGTGGAGACGCATGTCGCGCGCATCCTGCAGAAGCTGGGCAAACACTCCAGGACCGAGTTGCTGCAGTAGGTAGCCGCGGGCAAAGACCGGTACCCCTACCCACCCTGTCCCTGATGGTCAGCGGTGCGGGCGCGGGCTGAGCGTGGTCGGCAGTTATCCCCATCTCCTCCCCCAGGAGTGCGGAAAGGACCACACGTGACATTTCCCCGCCCGCGGGCTCTGCTGCCGCTGGCCGTCGCGGCGGCGCTGATCCCCCTCGGCCCGCCCGCCGCCCACGCCGGCCCCGCCACCCCACCGGCCGCCAACTACGAGGCCGACACCGTCCCCGCACCCGGCCCCGGCGGGCCGGTGGGCTTCTACAACGGCCAGGACGCCACCGTCCAGGAGTACCCCGCCATCATCGCCGGGCTGCGCGAGGGCGGCTCACGCCCGCAGGGCCAGTCGTGCACGGGCTCGGCGGTCGCCCCCCGCAAGATCCTCATCGCCGCCCACTGCGCCGACGCCGCCGGCGAGAAGAGCTTCCTGTACGGCCTGGACGACCTCAACGCCGGCGGCGGCTTCCGTACCCGGGTGATCGAGTACAAGAAGCACCCCCGGTACGTCACCTTCGACCAGGGCTACGACGTGGCCGTCGTGACCGTCGCCGACGACATCCCGGTACCCGGCGGCGGCTACGCCAAGGTCGCCACCTCCGCCGACGAGGGGCTGGCCGTACCCGGGCGCGACGGGGTCGGTTACGGCTACGGCAAGAAGGACTTCAACGACACCGCCCGCGACGTCACCCTCGACAAGGCCACGCTGCCCGTCGTGGACGGCGAACGGCTCTGCCAGGGCGTCGGCGCCGGGTTCAAGGCGGCCACCATGATCTGCGCCGGGTACGGCGACGGCCGGGTGACCATCCTGCCCGGTGACAGCGGCGGCCCCCTGATCATCGACGGCAAGATCGTCGGCGTCGCGTCGTGGAGCCGCGCCGACTTCAAGTGGTACAGCGTCTACGGCCGCCTCACCAACGACATGGGCGACTGGGTCAAGGAGCAGATCGGCGGCCAGCAGCCGGGCGAGTTCGGCCTGTCGCTGTCTCCGTCGGATGTCAGGACGGCCCCCGGCCAGTCCGTCTCGACCACCGTCGTCTCGACCGCCTCCGGCGCCCCCGAGTCCGTCACCCTGTCCGCCGCCGGGCTTCCGGCCGGGGCCAGGGCCGTCTTCCAGCCCACCTCGATCATGACCGGCGACACGGCCAGGCTGACCGTCGAGACCTCGGCCTCGACCCCCGCCGGGACCTCGCCGATCACGGTCACCGCCACCAACGCCGCGGGCAGGACCGCCGGCGCCACGCTCACGCTCACCGTCGAAGGCGGCCCGCCGACGGGTGAGGTGAAGGTGACGCTGAACCCGCCCGCGGCCTCGATCCGCTCCGGCATGATGGCCACGACCTCCGCCACCGCGACCGGAGGCGCGGGGAACCTGACCCTGTCGCTGTCCGGGCTGCCCGCGGGGGTCCACGCGCTGATGACGCCTGCGACCATCCCGCAGGGCGGCCGGAGCTCGATCACCCTCCTGACCGGCTTCTCCCAGGCGACCCCGCCCGGCACCTATCCCATCGTGCTCAGGGCGAGGTCCGCCGACGGCAGGACCGGCACGGCGACCTTCACGCTGACCGTGAGAAGGTAGCCGCCCCTGCCGCCCCTGCCGCCCACGCCTCCGGCCCGGAGGCGTGGGCTCAGGCGAAGTGCATGACGATGGCCAGGCCGACGACGTGCATGAGCACCACGGCGACGAGCAGCGAGACGAACACGAACTTGGCCGGGCCGTGCTCGAAGTGCTTGCCCTCCTTGAGAGGAGGCAGCTTGGCCTGCCGCTCGGCGATGCGCTCCTCCAGCGGCTTGCGGTGAAACATGCGGACGTCCCTTTGTGCGGCATTGATTGGTAGGCTATTAATTTGTACACCAACTAATCTAGCGGCCGTCACCCGGAGGCGTACACACATGGAGTCTGTGACAGACACAACAGATCTCCTGGCCCTGGACCGCCAGGTCTGCTTCGCCCTGAGCATCGCCTCGCGCAGCGTCATCGCCCTGTACCGCCCGCTGCTGCAGCCCATGGGGCTGACCCATCCGCAGTACCTGGTCATGCTGGCGCTCTGGCAGCACGAGCCGCTGTCGGTCAAGGAACTCGGCGAACTGCTCCGCCTCGACCCGGGCACCCTGTCGCCCCTGCTCAAACGGCTTCAGGCGCTCGGCTACATCCACCGCGAACGCAACACCAAGGACGAACGCGCCCTGGCGGTGACCCTCACCCCCGCCGGGCGCGCGCTCAGGGCCGAGGCCGAGAAGATCCCCCCGGCCATCGTCGAACGTCTCGGCATGGACCTCGCCGAGCTCCAGCACCTGCACGGGGTCCTCACGCGAGTGATCGCGGCGACCGACCGCGACCCGCGGGAGCCGTAAGGTGTGATCAGTAGGTCGGTGCCATGGTGGTCGGTGGGCGCGCTGACGTGTTCGCCGTGCCGTGAACGCGTCCGCTTCCCGCGACGCGCTCACGGCAGGGCATGACGCACCCAAGGAGTGCCATGACCGACCACCACACCTCTGATCGCGCCGACGTTGTCGTCGTCGGTGCCGGAATGGCCGGGCTGACCTGCGCGAACGCCCTGCTCGGGCGGGGCGCCGACGTCCTCGTGCTGGAAGCGCGCGACCACGTCGGCGGGCGTACGCGCACCGTCGAGGCCGGCGGCGAACGCGTCGATCTCGGCGGCCAGTTCATCGGCCCCGGCCAGGATCGTGCCTACGCCCTCGCCGAGGAACTGGGCATCGAGGTCTTCGCCACGTACAACGCCGGCGACCACCTGATGGAGACGGCCGCCGGGCGCGTACGGCCCTGGCGGGGGACCCTGCCCAGGCTGAGCGTCCCCGAGATGCTCGATCTGGCGCAGGCGATCGCCAGGTTCGAGCGGCTCGCCCGCACGATCGACCCGGCTTCCCCCTGGAGCGGGTCAGGCGCCGCCCGGCTCGACGGCCAGACGCTGGGCGGCTGGCTGCGCCGTACCCTCTGGACGAAGGGGGGACGCGAGCTGTTCACGGCGGCGAGCCGGCTGATGTGGGCCTGCGAGCCCGGCGAGCTGTCGCTCCTGCACGCGCTGTTCTACGCCAGGGCGGCCGGCGGGCTGAACGCGGTGATGGCCACCGAGGGCGGCGCGCAGCAGGACCGGCTCGACGGCGGCGCGGGCGAGATGGCGCGGCGGCTGGCCGCCCGCCTCGGGGACCGGGTCCGCCTGGCCGCGCCGGTCCACCGGATCGCGCGCACCGCCTCCCACGTCGTGGTCACGACCGGTTCCGGCCGGAGCGTGCGGGCCGATCAGGTGGTGGTGGCGATCCCGCCGACGCTGGCCGGGCGCATCCTCTACGACCCGCCGCTGCCCGCCGCCCGCGACCGCCTCACGCAGCGCCTGCCCATGGGCGGTGCGATCAAGTGCGTGCTGGTGTACGGCGAGCCGTTCTGGCGCGCGGCCGGGCTCAGCGGGCAGGCCGTCAGCATGCGCGGCCCCGTCGACGGCGTCGCCGACAGCAGCCCGCGAACGGGAGGACGCGGCGTCCTGGTCGCCGTGCTGCACCGACCGGCGTCCCAGGCGGCGGTCCTGGAACAGCTCACCCGGCTGTTCGGCGCCGCGGCGGGACGGCCGGTCGCCTGGGTCCAGCACGACTGGAGCGCCGACCCGTTCAGCCGCGGCGGGTACGCGGCGCTCTTCCCCCCGCACACCTGGACCCGGTACGGCCCGGCGGTACGCGAACCGGTGGACCGTGTCCACTGGGCGGGCAGCGAGACCGCGACCCGCTGGTACGGCTACATCGACGGCGCGATCCGCTCCGGTGAGGCCGCCGCCGAGGCGGTGACGTAGCCTGCCGGACCAGGCGCGTACCGCATTCGACCCCTCCCGTGCGGTACGCGTGCCGACAACCTCCAGCCGGAGCCCGCGATACTCGGCACATCGTGTCAAAGACACAAACAACGATCTACCTGTAGAAATGCTCAGAATCGCTTTCTACGAGGAGATCCCCATGACCAGACGTGCCAAGGCGGCACTCGTGGCCACCGCGCTGGCGGCCGGAGCCATCACCGGGGCCGCCCCGGCAGGAGCGGTGTCGGCCAACGTCGTCATCGCCGAGGTCTACGGCGGCGGTGGCAACTCCGGCGCCACGTGGAGCAACGACTTCATCGAGCTGTACAACCTGGGATCGGACGCGGTGAACCTGAGCGGCTGGAGCGTGCAGTACGCCTCGGCCGCGGGCACGACCTGGCAGGTGACCCCGCTGAGCGGCAGCCTGCCCCCCGGCAGCCGCCTGCTGGTCCAGGAAGCCGCCGGAACCACCGTCACCGACAAGCCGCTACCGCCCGCCGACGCCACCGGGACCATCCCGATGAGCGCCACCGCGGGCAAGGTCGCCCTGGTCTCCAGCACCACCGCGCTGGCCGGCTCCGACGTGGTCACCGCCCCGGGCGTGATCGACTTCATCGGGTACGGCACGAGCGCCAACGCCTTCGAGGGAGCCCCGGCCCCCGCGCCGTCCAACAGCAACTCCATCAGCCGCGCGGCCACCCCCGTGGACACCGACAACAACGCCGCCGACTTAGCCGCCGGCGCGCCCACGCCCACCAACCTGGCCGGGCAGACCGGCCCCGGCGGCGGCGAGCCCACCCCGACCCCGACCCCGACGCCCACCGCCGACCCGTGCGACACCGCCGCCACCCACCAGGTCGCCGACGTGCAGGGCGCGGGCTCCGAGAGCCCGCTGGCCGGGCAGCAGGTCCGCGTCGAGGGCGTCGTCACCCGTACCTTCACCAGCGCCACCGCGCGCTCGGGCTTCTTCGTCCAGGACGACACGCCCGACGCGGACCCGGCCACCTCCGACGGCCTGTTCGTCTTCGCCCCCGCCTTCGCCTCCACCGCGCTGAACGCGGGCACGCGGGTCAAGGTCTCCGGCACCGCCACCGAGTTCGGCGGCGCCACCCAGCTGTCCACCGTCACCGCGCTCGACGTCTGCGGCACCGGCACGATCGCCGCCGCCACCCTCACCCTGCCGATCGCCGCCTCCGACACCTTCGAGCGCCTGGAGGGCGTACTGGTGACGGTGCCCGGCAAGCTGACCGTCAGCGAGAACTACTGGCACGCCCGCTACGGCCAGGTGCTGGCCGCCACCGGCGGACGCCTGTACATCCCGACCGACCGCCCCGGTGTCGACCCCGCCGCCGACCTGCGCCGCTCCGTCGTCATCGACGACGGCTCCTCCGGCCAGAACCCCAACCCCATGCCGCACTACCCGGCCGGCGACCAGCTCGCCCGCTCCGGCGACGGCGTCAGCGGCCTGACCGGCGTGCTCAACCAGGGCGCGTACGGCTCGACGAGCACGAACGTCAGGTACCTCGTGCACCCGACGGGCCCGCTCACCTTCACCCGCGACAACGCCCGCACCTCGGCTCCCGCCAAGGTGGGCGGCGACGTGAAGATCGCCACCTTCAACACCCTGAACTGGTTCACCACCCTCAACGCCGCCGGATACCCCAACCCGCCCTACAGCCCCGGTTTCACCCCGCGCGGCGCCAACACCCTCACCGAGCGCGACCGCCAGCTGGCCAAGGAGGTGGCCACGCTGAAGGCGCTCAACGCCGACATCGTCAGCCTCATGGAGGTCGAGAACCCCAGGCCCGATCTGGCCGGCACGGGCTTCCTGCCCGCCGCCCTGGAGGCCCTGGTCGACGCGCTCAACGCCGAGGTCGGCGCGGGCACGTACAAGCTCATCACCCACCCGGGCCCCGGCACCGACGCCATCGCGGTCGCGATGATCTACAAGCCCGCCGCCGTGAAGCCGGTCGGCTCGCCCAAGACCATCTCCGACCCCCGCTTCTTCAACGCCCGCCCGCCCCTGGCCCAGACCTTCCGCTCGACCAAGCTCCTGCTGTCGCTGCGCCCGTTCACCGTGATCGCCAACCACTTCAAGTCCAAGAGCTGCGGCGACGCCACCGGTGACAACGCCGACCACGGCCAGGGCTGCTGGAACGCCCAGCGTGTCCTGCAGGCACAGGCCATCATCGAGATGATCAAGAAGCAGAAGCTCGTCAACCCGCTCGTCGTGGGCGACCTCAACGCCTACAGCGAGGAGGACCCGATCCAGACCTTCGCCTCCGCCGGGCTGCGCAGCGTCAGCAAGCAGTTCGTGCCGCTGGCCGGCCGCTACAGCTACGTCTTCGGCGGCGCCTCCGGCGAACTCGACCACGTCCTGACCACCAAGCAGGTGATGCGCCGCATCGCCGGCGCCACCATCTGGCACGTCAACGCCGACGAGGACGTCTACTACGACTACAACACCGAGTTCAGGACGGCGGGCGACCTGTACAGCCCCGGCCCCTACCGCGCCTCGGACCACGACCCCCTGCTGCTCGGGCTCGACCTGTTCGGCCTGGTCGGCAACAAGCACTAGACCCCGCTGAAGCAAGGGCGGGCCACTCCGGGCCCGCCCTTGCTTCGGTACGGGCCGTTCGTCATCCCGCCCGGAAACGCTCCGCGTGCTCGTCCGCCCACTGCGCGAACGTCCGTGCCGGGCGGCCGGTCACCCGTGTGACCGTGTCGTCCACGGTCGTGGAGGCCTCATCGTGCGCGGCGTACCAGCCGATGACATACTCGGCGTCCGCCCGGGACACGCCGGTGGCCGTCAGCCTGACGATCGCCTGTTCGTGCGTGATCGGCTCGAAGGCGATCTCGCGGCGGACGGCCCGCGACAGGATCGCGATCCGCTCACGTGGGGTCAGCGGTTCGGGTCCGGTGAGGTTGTACGCCTGCCCCGCGTGGCCGTCATCGAGCAGTGCGACGGCCGCCACGGCCGCGATGTCGGCCTCGTGCACCAGCGCGCTGGGAAGGTCGTACGGTTCCCTGACCACTCCCTCGGCCCGGATCGACGCCGCCCAGGTCAACGTGTTGGACATGAACTCCTGTGCTTCCAGACGCGTCCATTCCACACCTGAGTCCGCCACCGCCTTCTCGACCGGGCCCACCGCGCCACCCCACAGCACCGTGATGCGCTCAACGCCCGCGGCCACCGCCCGCCGGACCAGCTCGGGCCCGACCTCCGCCAGCCCCGCCGTCACCGTGATGTGCAGCCGGCCGACGCCGTGGAGTGCGGCGTCCAGCTTCTCTGGCGCGTTGTGCGTCCCGCCCACCAGTTCCACTCCGGCCGGAAATCTTCCCGCGTTCGCCGCCGGGTCCCGGGTCAGGGCCCGAACGTGCTCTCCCCGGCGTACCAGCTCTGCCACAACGTGCCGGCCGGTGTTCCCGGTGGCACCCGTCACCAAGGTCGTCACAGTCAAGTTCCTTAGGTCGTCCTGCCTGGATGCGTCGCCGACGAGCCTAGAATCTCAAGCGGACTTGAGGTCAACCGCGTGAGGGCCGCGTCCTCGTGGGTGAGGCCGATGCGCCGGCCGTCCTGGACGAGGCACCAGGTCGCGGCCGGCCCGGTGGCGAACGAGCTTCGCCATGCCGAGAGGGTCGGCGACCTCCTGGATCGGTAGGTCAAAATGGCCTGCATGCCAACCGCACAGCCGTCCCCGTTCAATGACTATGACCGTTTCGCCGAGGCGTACGCGGCCGAGAACGAGGCCAGCCTCCTCAACGCCTACTACGAGCGGCCCGCCATGCTGGAGCTCGCCGGAGACGTGACCGGCCGGCGGATCCTCGACGCCGGCTGCGGCTCGGGCCCCCTGTTCTCCGCGCTGCGCGATCGCGGCGCCCTCGTGACCGGCGTCGACGTGAGCGCCGGGATGCTGGAACTGGCCCGGCGGCGGCTGGGCGCCGACGCGGACCTGCGGGTCGCCGACCTGGCCCGCCCGCTGCCCTTCCCCGGCGACGTGTTCGACGACGTCATCGCGTCCCTGGTGCTGCACTACCTGGAAGACTGGGGACCGACGCTGGCCGAGCTGCGCCGCGTGCTGAGGCCCGCAGGCCGGCTACTGGTCTCGGTCGAGCACCCTTTCGCGATCACCCTCATGCGTCGCCTGGCCGGGGACAAGACCAACTATTTCGAGATCCGCAACCGGACCGAAGAGTGGACCATGGGCGGGCAGACCGCCCAGATGAGCTTCTGGGACCGGCCGCTGCACGCGATGACCGACGCCTTCGTTGCGGCCGGCTTCCGCATCAGCGTCATCAGCGAACCGCCACCCGCGCCGGAAGCCCGCGAACTGTTCCCCGAACTCGCCGCCCCGAGGTTCCTGGGCTTCCTGTTCTTCGTTCTGGAAGCCGGCTGACAGCCGCGTCAGCCGCCACCCCGCGACTCGTGCCGGCAGAGGCAGAACGGGTGCCCCGCAGGATCGGCGTAGATCTGGAACCGCCCGGCCGCCTTCCGATCCTCCGCCGGCTTCAGCAGCATGGCCCTCCGCGACATCACATGGTCGTGCGCCACAGCATGCCGTGGTCCTATTCGTGAAGAGGCCGTGTCAGACCTGGCCGTGCGCCCGGCCAGGTCCTTCGGACTCCGCTGCGGCACCTGGAACGCCGAGAGCGGCCAACTCCATCAGTCTGGTGTTCGCGGCGTCGTGAACGTCTGGCGCCAGGGGATCGCCGTCCGCCCCGTCGTAGCCGGACAGGTACTGTTCGATCGGCGCCAGTGGCAGGCCGAGCCGGACGATGAGACCGGCGAGATAGCTGTCGCGCTGGTCGACCTGCCGGTCCCAGCGCGTATCGGTGACCACGCACTCGTAAACCGCGTCGGCGGCCCCGGGCTCGGCCGGCGCGCGCCGCACGGCGGCTCCGCGGCCACGCTGGAGCTGCCCGCGGAGCGAGGCCGGGTCGTCATATTCGATCATCACCATGCAGTATGCCCGGTGATGGAGGCAGGGGCCGCTCCCTGATCGCGTCACCCCGCGCCGTCGGCCCAACGACCCTGGATTCCTTATGATGGTCTGTATCAGGGAGTGATAGGGAAGAGGTGGTGTGGTGTTTCGGGGGATCGGGGCGGGTGAGATCGTGCTGCGGAACGAGGCCACGCGGGTCGCCTGGACGGTGCGGTTGCCCGCGTTCGAGCTGGCGGTGCATCCGGTGACGCGGGATCTGTACCGGTCGGTCGTCGGCGGGGCGGCGGGGAAGGAGCCGGTGACCGACGTGTCGTGGCGGGACGCGCTGCGCTTCTGCAACCGGCTCTCGGCCGAAGAGGGTCTCAACCCCTGCTATGTCATCGGGGACGATCCCGACGCCCTTGACGTGGTCCGTGACGAGAGCGCCGACGGGTACCGGCTGCCGAGTGAGGCGGAGTGGGAGTACGGCTGCCGCGCCGCCACCACCGGTGAGCGCTACGGCGACCTCGACGCCATCGCCTGGCACCGGGGCAACTCCGGCGGCGCCGCCCGCGAGGTGGGCACCAGGCGGCCGAACGCCTGGGGCCTGCACGACACGATCGGCAACGTGTGGGAATGGTGCTGGGACCTGTTCGACCCGGTGGCCTACGGGCCGTATCGCGTGTTCAGGGGCGGCGGCTGGCAGGACACCCCGCGGGGCTGCCGCGCCTCCGCCCGCCGCAAGTCGCACCCGTCCCTGCGCATCGACGACCTCGGCTTCCGCCTGGCCCGCGGTTCCGGGGCGCCCGGGTTCAGCCGGGCGTGCGCTGGTTGAGGTAGGGGTCGCGGCCCACCTCGGCGAACGACTCCACCACCCCCGGGCCCTCCAGCCGGAAGTCGCACCCGTCGGGCGACTCGGGGTTCAATACAGCGTTCCATTGCAGGAGCGCCTTGATGTTCGGCATCGTCTTGAGCGCCGCGGGGATGCCGCGGAACCAGTCGGCCTTGGCCGCAGGCCTGCGCGGGTCGACCTCGGTGCCGTACTCGCCGATGATGATCGGCTTGTCGTCGAATCCGTTGGCCTGGAACCAGTCGTAGGTGGGCCTGAGGGTCTCATCGAAGCTCTTCCACGGAGCTCCGCGGCAGGTCGCGAAGTTGTACGGGTCGTAGCTGATCCAGTCCACGTACTCGTCGCCCGGATACAGGGCCTTCCACTGGTCCTTGTACTCCATGAACCCGGTCACGGCCCACACCCAGATCACGTTGGTGACGCCGAGCTTCTGGAAGCGGTCGTGGATGTGCCGGTAGGCGGCCACGTACTCCTTGGGGGTGCCGCTGGTGGTGCGCCGGTCCATCTCGCCGTCGAAGCCGATCATGACGGGCTTGCCGTACTTCTTGATGCGCTGGGCCTGTTTGTCGATGACGGAGGCGTCCATGGTGCCGGAGGCGATGTCGCGCCACAGCAGGGTGCGCTCCGGGCTGCCCCAGATCTTGGCTTCCCAGCTCAGCAGCAGGATGCGGTCGCGGCCGAGTGCGACCTCGTCCTCGCGCATGAACGTTCCATTGGGGCCGGTGGACATGTCGTGGTAGCTGAAGACGATGTCGAGCTTGCGGCCCAGCTGCGACTCCATGTTGCCGACGGCCTGGCCGACGGGGGTGCGGTTGCCCGGCGGGGCGATGTACATGCCCCAGTACGCGCCGCACGGCGGCACCAGCTTGTCGCCGGCGGCGCAGGTGGAGGCCGGGGAGGCGGGTGCGCTCGTGCTCGGAACGGCGGGGGCCGTGCTCGGGGCGGCGGTGGGGGGTGGGGTGGTGCTGCAGCTCGCGGCGAGCAGTACCAGGAGGCTTGCGGAAGCCGTCCATCCGGCTCTCGCGAGGCCGCGCCGTCCCGCGGAAATAGGCGACAAGACCAGCCGCTCCTACTCATCGTAGTAGTTTATTATTAAAGCATATTGCAGGACTTCAACCCCGTGATGACGACTATAGGAGTGCGCCGGCTCGGCCGTACCTGCAAATTTGCTGTGAATCTACGATGATCAACAGTCAGCGCTCGATCAGCGTGACCTCAAGGGAGTAGAGCGAGGCCCGGTAGACGTGCGAGCCGTGCTCGACGGCGCGGCCCTGGTCGTCGTAGGTGGTGCGGACCATCGTCAGCAGCGGCGCGCCCCGCCGCTCGTCGAGGAGCTTGGCCTCGGCCGGGTTGGCCGCCCGCGCTCCTATGCGCTGGTTGGCCACCCGCATGCGGACCCCGGCGCCGCGCAGCAGCTCATACAGGCCGCGGCCCTCCAGGTCGGCGGCGGTGAGCCTGGCCAGGCCGATCGGCAGCCAGTTGTGCAGGACGGCCAGCGGCTCGCCGGAGGCGAAGCGCAGGCGCTCCAGGTAGAGGATCTCCGTGCCGGCCTCGACGCCGAGGATGGGCGCGATCTCCTCGGCGACCGGCCGCGGCTCCAGGGCCAGGACCTGCGTGGCGGGCTCCTGCCCGGCCCTGCGCAGGTCGTCGTAGAGGCTGGTGAGCTCGACCGAGCGCTTGACCTGGCCGTGCACGACCTGGGTGCCGACGCCGCGCTTGCGTACCAGCAGGCCCTTGTCGACCAGGTACTGGATCGCCTGGCGGATCGTCGGGCGCGACAGGCCGAGCCGGTCGGCGAGCAGGATCTCGTTGTCCAGCCGCGATCCGGGCGCCAGATCCCCGCGCCGGATGGCCTCGGCGATCTGCTCGGCCACCTGGAAATACAGGGGCACGGGGCTGGATCGGTCCAGATCGATCGCCAAGGGTGCGGACATGCTGATCAGATTATCCGAGGTCAGAATGTCCTGACAAATAGCCGGGAAGCTCGCTCAGCGTGGCGATCCTCGCGAACCCCTCCGGAGCGGTCTCCACGCCCAGGCGATCCAGCCACAGCGAGCGCATCCCGGCGGCCGCCGGGCCGGTGACGTCGTTGACGAGGTCGTCGCCGACGAGCAGGATCGCGCCGGGCTCCAGTCCCAGGCGGTCCGCGGCGGCCAGATAGGAGGCGGGGGCGGGCTTGAAGTGCCCGCCGAGCACGTCGCCGCTCAGCACCGGCCCGAGCTCGCCGAGCCCGATCGCGCGCATCTTGGCGATCTGGACGGGGCTGCTGCCGTTCGTGAGCACGCCGAGCCGGTAGCCGCCGAGCCGCGCGAGAGCCTCGTGCACGTCGGGGTAGGGGCTCCAGCCCGCGCGATAGTGCCGGGTGAACGCGGCGAACGCCGCGTCGAGATCCTCCGGTACGGCCAGCCCCAGCGCCTGGCAGATCCCGCGGATCCGGCGCCGCCGCTGCTCCGGCAGGTCGCACTCCCCGGCGTGCCAGGCCGACAGGTGCACCTCCTCCAGCTCCGCCCACACCGTCGCGGCCCGCTCGGGCAGCGGCAGGCCGGGCGCACGGGCGGCGATCCAGTCCTCGATCCAGGCGGCGATCCCCGCGTCGGCGGCGGCGCGATGGTCCATCAGGGTGCCGTCGAGGTCGAAAAGGATGCCTTTGATCACCCGCCCATCCTTCCGCACGCACCAGGCTTCTTTGGCAAACCATGACGAACCGGTGCCACGGGTCCGACCTACGCTGGGATGGATCCGTAGTCAGGAGGAACCATGAAGTTCATGGACGTCCACCACGGTATGCAGGGCATCACGGCAGATCAGCTGCGCGAGGCCCATGACGCCGACCTGGCCATCCAATCGGAGGAGAGAGTCACCTTCGAGCAGGCCTGGGCCGACCCCGACTCGGGGCTCGTCTACTGCCTGTCGGACGCGCCGGACGCCGCCGCCGTTCAGCGGATCCACCAGCGCGCGGGCCATCCGGCCGACGAGATCCACCCCGTGCCGCTGACGATCTGAGGGGGCGAGGAAACATGATCGAGGTCAAGAACGTCGACAAGCCCGACGAGCGCCGGGACTTCCCGCGCGGTCACCTGGAGGTGTGCAACCTCAGCGGGCTCAGCTTCGGCATCGCGACCATGGAGCCCGGGTGGAGGTGGTCGGAGTCCGTCAAGCCGATCGCCGGCACGGAGCTGTGCGAGGTCCACCACAACGGCTACGTCGTCCAGGGCCGCCTGCGCCTGCGCATGGGCGACGGCACCGAGGCCGAGGTCGGGCCCGGCGACGTGTTCGTCTGCCCGCCAGGACACGACGCCTGGGTGGTCGGCGACGAGCAGTTCATCGTCTACGACTTCGCGGGCGGCGCCGCGGAGTACGCCAAACGCGAAGGGAGCTAGTCCGGCCATGGCTGCGGCGGGGCGCGGGCCCCGCCGTACGGGCGGGGAGGGGGTGTCAGCTCTTGGGGACCCAGCGCTCGCGCAGTTCCGGCGGCGTCGGCGGGTCGCCCGGCAGCGGGCGGGCGGCGGAGGGCAGGCGGATGGCGTCGAGCACGAGGGCGAGGTAGCGGCGGCGCAACTCGGCGGTGCGGGCCTCGTCGCCCAGGCGGACCGAGGCGAGCTGCTCGAACAGCAGGGCCACGTCGGAGTTGGTCACGTCCGGGCGCAGCGCGCCGGCCTCGCGGGCGCGGTCGGGTACGGCGTGCGACAGCTCGCCCCCGCGCGCCGACAGCTCGAACAGCTCGGGGGTGGGCTGGAAGGTGCCGGCCAGCGAGATCGTCAGCGAGTGCGTGTCGGCGTCGACCACCTCCTCCATGAAGCGGGCGAAGGCCTCCCACGGGTCCATGCCGGGGTCGAGGGCCCGCTCGCCGGCGGCGTTGTAGGCGCGCATGCCGTCGGCGCAGAGTTTCTGCAGCAGCGCGTCCTTGCTGGGGTAGCGCCGATAGAGTGCGCTGATGCCCACACCGGCGCGCTCGGCCACGGCGGCGATCGGAGCGGAGGGGTTGGCGGTGAAGACCTCCTTGGCCGCCTGGAGGATCACCTCGTCGTTGCGCGCGGCCTGCTTCTTGCGTCCGCTCATCGGTGTGCTCGTCATCTTCCCACTGTAGCATTGGAACGGAGAATTCCGTTCTATATTGTAGGTCTTAATGTCACGACAAATGGTTGACAGTGGAGCGTGGCGGGACTAGAACCGGGGCAAGCCGTTGGTCTTGGAGGTTGAAGCCATGAAGCGAACCCGGATCGTGGTGGCCGTGCTCGGCGCCCTGGCGCTGGCCGGATGCTCGGGCGGAGGCGGGGCGGGCCAGAGCGCCGCGAGTTCCCCGGCCGCGGAGGCGCCGGCGGCCACCGGCGGCGCGGCGGGCACGTACGCGGTGATCACCCACGCCGCGGCCGGCGACAAGTTCTGGGACGTGGTCAAGAAGGGCGCCGAGGCCGCGGGCAAGCAGTACGGCGCGAGCGTCACCTACCAGGGCGACGGCGACGCTGGCAAGCAGTCGCAGCTCATCGACCAGGCGGTCTCGCAGAAGGTCGACGGGATCGTGGTCTCCATGGCCAACCCGGACGCGCTGAAGGAGTCGATCGGCAAGGCGGTGGCCGCGAAGATTCCCGTGGTGACCATCAACTCCGGCGCCGAATCCTCCAAGGCGTTCGGCGCGCTCACCCACGTGGGCCAGTCGGAGGACGTGGCCGGGCGCGGCGCGGGCGAGCAGCTGAAGGCGGCCGGGGTGTCGAAGCTGCTGTGCGTGATCCACGAGGCCGGCAACGTCGGGCTGGAGCAGCGGTGCAAGGGCGCCGAGCAGAGCCTCGGCGGCACCGTCGAACGCCTGCAGGTGGACGTCAGCAACCTCGCCGACGTCACCTCCAAGGTGGCGGCCAAGCTGCAGTCCGACACCTCCGTCACCGGCGTGCTCGCGCTCAACCCGGCCGTGGCCGTCGCCGCCCGCGACGCGATCAAGGACGCCGGCTCGCAGGCCAAGCTGGCCACCTTCGACCTGTCGCCCGACGTGATCGCCGCGATCAACGCCGGGGAGGTGCTGTTCGCCGTGGACCAGCAGCAGTACTTGCAGGGCTGGCTGCCGATCACCTTCCTCAAGCTCTACAAGGACAACCTCAACACCGTGGGCGGCGGGCTGCCGGTCAACACCGGTCCCGGCTTCGTCACCAAGGACAACGCGGCGCAGGTCGAGAAGCTGGCCGGCGAAGGCACCCGATGACCGCGGTCAAGTCCGACGAGCGGCTGGCCGACGTCGGCCGGCTGCGGCGGACGCTGATCCGCCCCGAGCTCGGCGCGGTCGTCGGCGCGATCATCGTCTTCGCCTTCTTCGCCGCCCAGTCGCCGGTCTTCCGCTCGCCCGCCGGCATCGCCAACTGGCTCGACCCGGCCGCCACGCTCGGCATCATGGCGGTCGCGATCGCGCTGCTGATGATCGGCGGCGAGTTCGACCTGTCGGCGGGCGTGCTGACCGGCACCACCGGGCTCATCCTGGTCACGCTGGCCACCGAGTACGGCGTGAACGTCTGGCTCGCCATGCTGATCAGCCTGGCGGTGGCGCTCGGGGTCGGTTTTCTCAACGGGATCGTGGTGACCCGTACCAAGCTGCCCAGCTTCATCGTGACGCTCGGCTCCTTCCTCATGCTGCAGGGCATCAACCTGGGCGTCACCAAGCTGATCACCGGCACCGTGCAGGTCAGCGGGCTGCGCACGGCCTCGGGCTTCGAGTCGGCGCGGGTGATCTTCGCGGGCACGATCCAGATCGGGCAGGTGCACTTCCGCGTGGCGATCCTGTGGTGGCTGGCGGCGACGGCGCTGGCCACGTGGGTGCTCATGCGTACCCGCGCCGGAAACTGGATCTTCGCCGCGGGCGGCAACGAGCAGGCCGCCCGCGCGGTCGGCGTGCCCGCCGCCCGCACGAAGATCGCGCTGTTCATGACGACGGCGTTCGCCGCGTGGCTGGTCGGCTCGATCATGGCGCTGCGTTACACGTCCGTGCAGGCCAACATCGGCATCGGGCAGGAGTTCATCTACATCATCGCCGCCGTCATCGGCGGCTGCCTGCTCACCGGCGGGTACGGCTCGGCCATCGGGGCCGCGATCGGCGCCGTCATCTTCGGCATGGCCGACAAGGGCATCGTCTTCCTGGGCTGGGACGCCGACTGGTTCAAGTTCTTCCTCGGCGCGATGCTGCTGCTGGCCACCCTCGCCAACCGCCTGGTACGGCGTTACGCGGAAGAGGTGAAGCGGTGATCCTGCAGACCAGGGCGATCGGCAAGGCGTTCGGCTCGGTGCTGGCGCTGCGCGAGGTGTCCATGGGCGTGGCCGCCGGGCAGGTCACCTGCGTGCTCGGCGACAACGGCGCGGGCAAGTCCACGCTCATCAAGATCCTGTCGGGGGTGCACCGGCACGACGCGGGTGAACTGCTGCTGGACGGCGCGCCGGTCAGTTTCGCCAGCCCGCGCGCGGCGCTGGACCACGGCATCGCCACCGTCTACCAGGACCTGGCGATGATCCCGCTCATGTCGGTGTGGCGGAACTTCTTCCTCGGCTCCGAGCCGCGCAAGAGCTTCGGCCGCTTCGACGTGGCCAAGGCCCGGCGGGTGGCCCGCGAGGAACTGCATGCGATGGGCATCGACATCCGCGACGTCGACCAGCCGGTCGGCACGCTGTCGGGCGGCGAGCGGCAGTCGGTGGCGATCGCGCGGGCGGTTCACCTGGGCGCCCGCGTGCTCATCCTCGACGAGCCGACCTCGGCGCTGGGCGTCAAGCAGGCCGGGGTGGTGCTGCGCTACATCGCGCGCGCCCGCGACCGGGGGCTGGGCGTGGTGTTCATCACCCACAACCCCCACCACGCCTACCCGGTGGGCGACCGTTTCCTGCTGCTCAACCGCGGCACCAGCCTCGGCGAGTACGCCAAGGCCGACATCACCCGCGAGCGGCTGACCTCGCTCATGGCCGGCGGCGCGGAGCTGGAGCAATTGGAGCACGAACTGCGCCGCGAGTGAGCTCACTCCTCGCCGGGCAGGTCCCGGTCCAGGCGGGAGGTGGACAGGTCGGAGCCCCACAGCAGCTCGCGGCGGACGGCCCGTTCCGCGTCGCCGGTGTCGTGGACGGGCCGCGGCGGCTCGGGCGCGCTCTCGGCGTCGGCCACGTGGGTGGCGTCGGCGTGGTCGGCGTGCTCCGGCGCCGCGCCCGCCCTGGCGGTCTTCTCCATCCGCCCGGCGGCCTCGTTCACATCGCTCATAGGGGCAACGCTAGGGCGCGGTGGTTCAGCGCCGGGCCAACGGCGTGCCAAGAAGAGCGGGTTCGCGCAGGGCGGGGACGACCTCGCGGGCCAGGCGTTCGACCTGCTCGTCGCGGTCGTCGCCGGAGGGCATGAGGTTGAAGGAGGTGAAGCCGATGCGCTGGAAGCCCCGCAGGGCGTCGATGAGGCGGGCCGGTGTGCCGGTGAGCGTACCCGGCTCGGCGGTGGGCTTGTCCTGGACGCGGATGGCGAGGTTGTAGGCGCAGGTGATCTCCTCCGGGGCGCGTCCCGCCTCGTGCGCGGCGGCCAGCAGGCGTTCGCGCATCGCGGTGACCTCCTCGGGGCCGGCGAAGCCGTAGCTGGGGATCCAGCCGTCGGCCAGGCGGCCGGTGACGGCCAGCGCGCGGGGGCCGAAGGTGCCGAGCCAGATGGGGATGCGCCGCGCCGGCTTGGGTTCGAGGTCGGCGGCCTCGGTGCGGTGGTAGCGGCCCTCGAAGGTGAAGGCCCGCTCGCTCCACAGGCCGCGGATGATCTGGACGGCCTCGGCCAGCCCGTCGACCTTCTCGCGGGCCGTGGGCACCCGCATGCCGTACGCGCGGAACTCCTCGTCGGAGTAGCCGCCGCCGAGGCCGAGGATGAGCCGGCCGCCGGACAGGCGGTCGAAGGTCTCGGCCATCTTGGCGACCATGGCGACGTTGCGGTACGGCACGCCGAGCACCCGGGTGGCGACTTTGATCCGCGTGGTGGCGGCGGCGATCCAGGACAGCATGGTCCAGGTCTCGAAGCTGTCGTGCGTGGTGCAGGGGTGGTCGGCGCAGGAGACGTAGTCGAAGCCGAGTTCCTCGGCGCGGCGGGCCTGGGCGACCGGGTCGGCGCCGGGCGCGGCCGAGGTGGAGATGTTCAGGCCGAAGGTTGACATGACAACAACCGTAGGCAGGGAGATGGTGACGTGTCAACTACACTGGCGGGCATGACACAGGACGCGCGATGGCTCGACGAGGTGGAGGCACGGGCGTGGCTCGGCTACCGGCGGATGTTCCTGCTGCTCAACCGGGAGGTCGCGCGGGACCTGGCGCAGGAGTGCGGCCTGTCGGAGGCCGACTACGACGTGCTGTCCAACCTGTCGGGCGCGCCCGGGGCCAGCGTCCGGCTGACCAAGCTGGCCGCGCACCTGAAGTGGTCGAAGAGCCGGCTGTCGCACCAGCTCACCCGCATGCAGCAGCGCGGCCTGATCTCCCGGCAGGAGCATCCCTCCGACGCGCGCGGGGCGGTCATCGTCCTGACCGAGGAGGGCCTGCGGACCATCGAGGAGGCCGCCCCCGGCCACGTCGACTCGGTGCGCCGGCACTTCATCGACCTGCTGACTCCGCAGCAGCTGGCGGCGTTCGGCGACATCGCCTGGTCCGTGGTCGAGCGGCTGGACAAGGCCGCCGCCGCCCGTCAGTCTTAGAAATCTACAATGTAAAGGCGTCCGCGTGGTGTTTCCACGTGCTCTAACGTGACAAAGCACGCAAAACTCAACCAAGGAGCTGCATCGTGGCACGCGACGCCGTCTGGGCGGTCATCACCGGCATGTACGAGGCCTACACCCGAGGCGACCGGGACGGCATCGACCGCCGCCTGCACCCGGAGGCCACGATCTTCGACTCCGACCACCCCGGCCTGATCACCACCCGCGAACAGCTCAACAAGGTCCGTGACGCCCGCCCCGACGAGGGCCGGGTCACGCTCACCGCCTACGACGAGGTCGTCGACGTGTGGGGCGAGAGCGCGCTGGCCCGCTACGTGCTGCGCGTCGCCTTCGAGACCGGCGCCCCGCAGATCGTGCGCACCACCTCGGTGCTGCGTCGCGAGGGCGGTGAGTGGCGCATCGTGCACGTGCACGAGAACACGCTCTGACCTGCGGGTATGCTAGGGCTCCAGGGCAGGGTGCACACCGCCGGCCGTACCTGACGGGCGGTGTGCACACCGACGCGGACAGGGGGCGTGCCTAGGGTGCGGCCAACGTCGCGCCCCCTTCCGAGGAGCATCCATGACCGCTACCTCCGCGCGAACGCTCCCCATCGGGGCGGCGTTCGACCGGATGCCGTTCACCCGCCGGCACGTGCTGATCGCGCTGGCGCTGTTCGTCGCGTTCGTCATCGAGTCGTGGGAGCAGCTCGCGCTGATCTACGTCGCGGGCGATCTGGGCGGCGCCTTCGGCATCGACGAGGCGGGCATCGGCATCGTGCTGTCGGCGGTGGCGTTCGGCATGATCCCCGGCGTGCTCATCTGGGGGCCCGTCGCCGACCGCGTCGGCCGCAAGCCCACCGCCTTCTGGTCGCTGCTGGCCTACGGCGTCATCGCCCTCGCCTCGGCCTTCGCGCCGAACCTGCCCACGCTCCTCACGCTGCGGGTGGCCTCCGGCCTGGCGCTGGCCGGCGTCTACACCATCACCTTCCCCTACTTCCTGGAACTGCTGCCCACCCGCCACCGCGGCCGCGCCGCCGTCTACCTGTCGATCGGCTGGCCCATCGGCATCCTGGCCGCCATCGGCGCCTCCCTCGCGTTCGGCGCCATGGGCTGGCATGTGGTCGTGATCGCCAGCGCGGTGGCCGGGTTGTGGGCGTTCGCGATCCGCGCCTGGGTCCCCGAGTCGCCGTACTGGCTGGCCGCCCGCGGCCGCCAGGACGAGGCGCGCGCGGTGCTGCGCCTGCTGTCCAGCCCCGACGCCGACGTCGAGTTCACGGTCGCGGCGCGCCGCCCCGGCAACCCGCTGGACCTGTTCCGCGGCAGGCTGGCGAAGATCACGATCGCGATGCTGTTGCTGAACTTCGCCTTCAACTGGGGCTACTGGGGCCTGCAGACGTGGCTGCCCACCCTGCTGCAGGAACGCGGCCTCACCCTCGACGCCTCGCTCGGCTTCGCGGCGCTGAGCGCGCTCATGATGATCCCCGGATACGTGAGCGCCTCGCTGCTGACCGGCCGGTTCGGCCGCAAGAAGGTCTTCCTGGTGTACGTCGTGGCCGCCGCGCTGGGCGGGCTGTGGTTCGCGCTGGCCGACAGCACGTGGGAGCTGTACGCGGGCAACTTCGTGCTGTCGTTCTTCAGCCTGGGCGCGTGGGGCGTGTGGAACACCTGGAACGGCGAGTTCTACCCGACCGCGCTGCGCGGCACCGGCTACTCGTGGGCGACCGCCGCCCAGCTGGTCGCCACCACCGCGGCGCCGTCGGCCGTGGGGGCGCTGCTGGCCGGGGCGACCGGGTTCACCACGACCATCCTGATCATCAACGCGTTCATGGTGGTCACGGCGCTGCTGGCCGTACCGCTGCCGGAGACCGAAGGCCGCGAGCTGGAGTGATCGTCGGCGTCGCACCCGGGCGGCCCGCGACCACGGTCGCGGCCGTGCGCGACGGCGCGCTGGTGTTCTCCCGGCAGTTGCCGGCCGCGGCCGGGCCGCCGTTCGGCGGCTTGGCGAAGCTGGCCGGGGGGCTCGGGGCGCGGGCCGTCTGCGTGGCGCTGGACCTGGAGGAGGCCGAGCTCGCGCCGGTGGCGGCGATCCGGGTGGGCGGGCCGTGTCCCGAGGTGCTCGGGCCGCACCCGGCCCACCCCGGCGGGGCGGCGACGATCGTGCGGGGCGGGCACAGCCTGACCGGCCGCGCGCTGGCGCCGCTGGACGTCGAGGCGGTACGGCGCTTCGCCGCCTCGTGCGGGCTGAGCGACTTCGCGGTGACGGCGACCGGCTCGCCCGTGCTGTCCGACCACGAGCTGGCGGTGGCGGAGATCGTGGCGGCCGAGGTGCCGGGGGCGCGGATCACCCTGTCGTACGAGTTCGGGCGGGCGGGGCTGCGCGAGCGCGAGGAGGACGCGATGCTCAACGCCGCCCTGGGACCGGCGGCCGTGCGGGTGGCGCGCGAGGTGGAGCAGGTGCTGGACGGGCTGCCGCTGTACTTCGCCAGGACCGGGTACGGGCTGGTGTCGGCGCACTACTTCCGCCGCTATCCGCTGATCTGCCGGTTCGGGGCGACGGCGAGCCTGGCGCGCGGCCTGGCGGTTCTGGGGGGCGAGGGGGATGAGGGGGCGGCGCGGGCGTTCGGGGCGGCGCTGGGGCAGCCGGTGGCCGAGGTGGAGCGGATCGTGCAGGCGCGGGGGCGGGCGGAGCTGGACCGGGTTCTGCGCGACGCGCGCGACGAGGCGCTGACCCGGGTGGTGAGCGCGGGGGCGGCGCCCGGGTCGGCGTCGATCGCCTCGCTGACGGTCAACCCGCTGTCGTACCTGCCGCACGGGCTGTACCGGGTGCGGGCCTCGGCGGGGGGAGCGACGCCGTGATCATCGGGCCGGGGGAGCTGGGGCGGTTCGCGGCCGGGTCGCGGTTGTTCGCGACGGGGGCAGCGGAGTCGTCGTACCGGCTGGTGCTGGACTGGGCGGGGTCGGTGATCGGGCGGGGCGTGCCGGTCGTGGCGGCCGGGGCGCTGGCGGGGGAGACCGTGTGCGTAGCGGTCTCGCTGGTGGGTTCGACGACGGCGCTGGGGGAGCAGCTGCCGGCGGGCGATGAGCCGGTGCGTGCGGTGCGGGCCCTGGAGCGGCGGCTGGGCGAGCCGGTGGGCGCGGTGGTGGCGCTGAACCTGGCGGCGGAGAACGCGCTGCTGCCGCTGGTGGCCGCGGCGCTGCTGGGGGTGCCGCTGGTGGACGGCGACGGGACGGGGCGGGTGTTTCCGCTGGTGGAGCAGACCACCTACACGCTGGGCGGGGTGAGCGCGACGCCGCTGGCGCTGGCGGGGGGCGGCGGGGAGCTGGTGGTGCTGGAGACGGCGCCGGACCGGGTGGAGGCGGTGGTGCGTCCTTTGGTGCTGGCGATGGGCGGGTGGGCGGTGGGCGCCTGCTATCCGATGAGCGCGCGGGAGCTGGCGGGGGCGATGGTGCCGGGGACCGTGGGGCGGCTGCTGGAGGCGGGGGCGCCTGGAGCGGATCGGGCGGTGGCGGCGCCGTACGGGATGAAGACCTTGTGCCGCGGCGTGATCGCCGCGGTGGAGGGGAGCAGCGGGCACGGCGCGGACCTGGAGCTGCCGTCGCTGCCGTCGAGCATCGTGGTGGAGGAGACGGGCGGGCTGCGGCGGCTGGTGCGGCTGGAGGCGCACAACGAGATCGTGCTGGCGCTGGCCGACGGCGCGCCGGTGGCGATGGCGCCCGACCTGATCTGCCTGGTGTCGGCGGTGGATCAGCTGGTGGTCGACGTGGACAAGGCGGCGCCGGGCATGGAGGTCGAGGTCATGGTGGTGCGGGCGGCTCCGGTGTGGCACACCGAGCGGGGGCAGGAGCTGGGCGGGGTGCGGGCGTTCGGGGTGCCGTTGTGAGGGCGCGGGGGTGGGAGTCGCCGGTGACGGTGGCCGAGCTGGTGGACGCGGGACCGCTGGCGGGGGCGCACATGTACGGCAGCGGCGCCAATCCGGTGCATCAGGTGCGGATCGTGGACGAGCTGGGCGTGTTCGCCGATGTGGTGCCGCACACCGCGGTCGTCCTGATCGGGGCGGCGGCCTCGGGCGGGTGGGCGGTGGAGATGGCGATGCGGCGGGCGTGGGAGCAGGCGGCGGCGTGCGTGATCGCGCCTTCCAGCGCGCTGAGCTCGGGGTCGGGGGAGGTGCTGGCCGAGCGGCTGGGCGTGACGCTGATCTTCGTGGACGGCGATCCGCTGGTGACGGCGGTGGAGGTGGCTTCTGCGGCTTCGCGTCCGGAGGCGGCGCGCACGCAGCTGGTGGCGCGGTGCGCGACGAGGATCGCCGAGGCGGGGGCCTCGGCGCGGCGGGTGCTGGGGGTGCTGAACGCGGAACTGCCGGGCACGTCCGTGGCTTTTCTCGATCGGTACGGCACGCGCCTGGCCGGCCGGGCCGCCGGGCTCACCGAGGGCGGCCCGGGTGCGGGCGCCGGCGGGGAGCGGGTGCTGGTGGACATGGATCTGCCCGGCGGGCTGGGGCGGCTGGTGGCCTCCGGGGCGGTGCGCTCACCGGGCTGGCCGTCGGTGGTGCGGACCGTGCTGGGTCTGGCCGTGGCGGCGCTGAGCGCGTGGGCGGCGGGGGAGCGGCTGGTGGCCGGGCGGGAGTTCGCGGTGCAGGAGGCGCTGGCCGAGCGGCTGCTGGCGATGCCGGAGGCGCTGCTGGACAGCGTGCCCGAGGAGAGCAGCGTGCCCGGGGAGAGCGTGCCCGAGGCGGGCGTGGTTCCCGGTGCGGTGGGGGATGTGCGGGAGGCGCTGGGCCGGGCGGCGGCGCTGGGGTGGGCGGTGCGGGGGCCGGTGAGCGGGTTCGTGGTCCGGCCGGTGGGGTGGCAGGCGGAGCCGGCCGAGCACGCGCTGGTCAGGGAGCTGCTGGTGGGGGCGTTGGGGGCGGTGCCGGTGATGCGGCGGGGTGAGGGGTGGGCCGGTTGGGCGGAGCTGGGGCCGGGGGCGCTGGCCGTACGGCTGCAGGAGTGTGCGCGGTTGCTGCCGCGGGCGGTCGCGGCGGGGGCGGGGCGGCAGGTGGAGCGGCTCGGCGCGGTGGGGGAGTCGCTGCTGGGGGCCGAGGCCGCGGCGTTCACCGCGCGGGCCGGGGCGGTGGCGCGCGCGGATCGGATGGGTCCTGCGGAGTTGCTGGCGGCGTTGCCCGCGGGGGTGCTGCGGGCGCCGGCGGAGGTGGTGCTGGGGCCGTTGCGGGCGGCGGACAAGGACGGGAGCCTGCTGGCGACGCTGGCCGCGGTCCTGGACGGGGGCGGGGCGCTGCGGGCGGCCGAGCGGCTGGGGGTGCACCGCAACACGGTGACGACCCGGCTGGAGCGGGTGCGGGCGGCGGGCTACGACCTGGAGGATCCGGCGACGCGCCTGGCCCTGCATCTGGCCGTGCACGTCAGCCGGTGATCTACATTGTAAAGGCGCGGAGATGGAACGGCATGCGATACCAGCGCCCGTCCACCGCGGCCGAATCGACGAGCACGATGGAGCGCTCCACCAGCCGGGCCACGGCCTCGGCGGCGTCGGCGGCGCGGTGGCCGGTCAGAGCGCGTTCGGCCTCCTCCAGGCCGAACGCGGAGTCGAAGGCGGCCAGCCGCTGCCAGGCCTGCGCGTCCAGCGGCTGGCACTGGCGGTGGCTCCAGGCGGCGGCCGCGCGCATGCTGGCGTGCCGGGCCGGGTGAGCGGGGCCGGCGGGCAGGGTGTGGAAGGTGCCGTTGTCGAGCATCTCGGCGAGCTTGGCGGACTCCAGCAGGTGCTCGGCGGCGATCTCGATGGCCAGGGGCAGGCCTTCGAGGCGGGCCAGGACGGCGGGGTCGGCGCGCAGGCCGCCGGAGCGTACGTGGAAGAGGGTGGCGGCGTCGGGCGCCGGCAGGGGGCCGGCGACGGTGACGTGCTCGCCGGGGATGCTCAGCACCTCGCGGCCGGTGACCAGGACGCGCAGGTCGGGCAGGCCGCGCAGCAGGCGTTCGACGAGGGCGACGCAGCGGTCGACGACGTGGTCGCAGGTGTCCAGGACGAGCAGGCGGGGCGGCTCGTCGCCGTCCCACGGCAGGCGTTCGCCGCTGAGGATGGTCTCGTGGACGTTGGAGGGGTCGAGGTCGATCAGGCGGGCGGCCGGGCCGAAGCCGGCGGCCACCGCGCGGGCCAGGGCGCTCTTGCCGACGCCTCCGGCTCCGGTGATGGTCACCAGCCGTTCGCGGCCGAGCAGATGGAGGATCTTGTTCCGGTGTTGATCACGCCCGACGAGGGCGTCGCCCGCACTCACGCTCTGAGTGTTCTGGATGCGGGGGTCGCGGCGCCTCGGGCGGGCGTACCTATCCGCATACCTAAAATCGGGGCTGGATCTTCTAGGTATACCCCCTTACGAATTGTCATCCGGCGCGTACGCTGAGGCAATCGAGGCGGATCCGGGAGGGGTCGATGGCACCGGCGATGGACTTGCGGCGCGGAGCTCTTCCCGTGCAGGTGACCGGGTTCGTCGGCCGGCCGGCAGAGCTGGCGATGGTGGCCAGGCTGCTGGGGGAGGCCCGGCTGGTGACGCTGGTGGGCCCGGGTGGCGTGGGCAAGACGCGGATCGCGTTACAGGTCGCCCACGAGGCGCGGGAGCGCTTCGCCGACGGGGTGTGCCTGGTGGAGCTGTCGGCGCTGGTGGACGCGGGGCTGCTGGCGCACACGGTGGCGGCGGCGCTGGGGCTGCCCGAGCAGGACGCGCGGCCGGCGCTGGAGCATCTGGTGGACTGCCTGGCGGGGCGGCAGGTGCTGCTGGTGCTGGACACGTGTGAGCATATGGTCGAGGCGTGCGCGATGCTGGCGGAGGTGCTGCTGCGCGAGGCGCCGGCGGTGACGATCCTGGCCACGACGCGGCAGCCGCTGGACGTGGCCGGTGAGCACACGGTGCCGATCCCGCCGCTGCCGGTGCTCGATCTGGGCTCCGGTCAGGACGCGGTGGCGTTGTTCGCGCAGCGGGCGGCGGCGGTGGTGCCGGGCTTCACGGTGAATGAGGACAACCACGCGTCGGTGGCGGCGTTGTGCCGGCGGCTGGACGGGATTCCGCTGGCGATCGAGCTGGCGACGGTGCGGTTGCGGGCGATTCCGCTGGAGGGGTTGCTGGCGCGGCTGGAGGATCGTTTCAGCCTGCTGACGGCGCGGCGCAGTTCGTTGCCGCGGCATCAGACGCTGCGGACGACGATCACGTGGAGTCATGATCTGTGCGACGGCGACGAGCGGCTGTTGTGGGCGCGGCTGTCGGTGTTCGCGGGGTCGTTCGATCTGGCGGCGGCCGAGGCGGTGTGCCAGGACGAGCAGTTGCCGGTGGGGCGGATCATCGAGCATCTGGTCGGGCTGGTGGACAAGTCGGTGCTGCTGCGGATGGAGGGGCGGCAGGACCGTTACCGGCTGCTGGACACGTTGCGGGAGTTCGGGGCCGAGCAGCTGGTGCTGATGGGGCAGCAGGAGAAGGTGCGGCGGCGGCATCTGGACTATTACCGGTCGCTGGCCGAGCGGTTCTCGCGGCGGGCGTTCACGGGGGATCAGCTGGCGCTGTATCAGGAGCTGGACCGGGAGCGGCCGAACGTGCGGGCGGCGCTGGAGTTCGCGCTGGGTCAGGCGGGCGGGGAGCGGGCGGCTTTGCGGTTCGCGGTGTCGCTGTGGCCGTACTGGTTGTGCGGGGCGCGGCTGGCCGAGGGGCGGGTGTGGCTGGAGCGGGCGCTGGGCCGGGTTCCGGCGTGGGTTCCCGAGCGGGCCGAGGGGCTGGGGCATCTGGGGTTCTTCGCGTTGCAGCAGGGGGCGCAGCGGGTGGCGTTGCCGTGGATCGAGGAGTCGCTGGCGATCGCGCAGGAGCTGGACGATGAGCGGCTGCGGGCGCTGGCGATCCAGCATCTGGCGGTGCACCGGCTGCTGAGCGGGCGGCCGGATGAGGGGTTTCCGCTGTTCGACGACGCGTGTGCGCGGTTGACGGCGCTGGGGGACCGTACGGGGCTGGCGATCGCGCTGATGGAGAAGGGGGCGTTGCACGCGCTGTCGGGTGATGGGCAGACGGCGCTGGTGGTGACCGGCGAGGTGCTGGAGCTGCTGGGTGAGGGGTCGGGGGAGTGCTGGTTGCAGGGGTATGTGCTGTTCCTGCGGGCGCTGGCGCGCTGGACGCTGGGTGATCTGGCGGGGTCGGTGCGGGAGGCGCGGCTGGCGGTGCGGATGAAGTACGCGCTGGGTGATCATCTGGCGGTGGCCGACTGCCTGGAGCTGCTGGCGTGGCAGGCGGCCGATCAGGAGCGGATGGTGCGGGCGTGCTGGTTGCTGGGGGCGGCCGATCGGGTGTGGCAGCAGTTCGCGGCGCCGCTGGCGGGTGCGCCGTTGCTGCTGCGCCATCATGATCGGGCGATCGCTCTGGTGTCGAAGAGCCTGGGTTCTGAGCGGTATGCGGCGATCTTCCGGCAGGGGTCGGGGTTGTCGCTGGGGGACGCGGTGGAGCTGGCGGACATGGATGTGGACGCGATCCCGGTGCAGGCGCCGCGGCGGGCGGCGATGGAGCTGTTGTCGCCGCGTGAGCGTGAGGTGGCGGGGCTGGTGGAGGAGGGTCTGACGAACCGGGAGATCGCCGAGCGGCTGGTGATCTCGAAGCGGACGGCGGACGCGCACGTGGAGCACATTCTGGCGAAGCTGGGGGTGTCGTCGCGGGTGGAGATCGCGGAGCTGGTGGCGGCGGGTAGTGGTTCCTGAGGGGCGGAGGGGTCGGGATGGATGTGGCGGTGCTGGCGCAGGACGTGATGCCGTATGTGAGTGCGGCGGTCAGCGCGTACGGCGGGGCGGTGCTGGCCAAGACGCAGGAGGCGGCGGCGCAGTCGACGGTGGGGCTGGGCACGAGGATCTTGCGGCGGTTGTTCGGCGGTGAGGATGCGGGGGCGGCGGGCCGGGAGGCGATCGAGGAGCTGGCCGCGCATCCGGGTGACGCCGACTATGTGGCGGCGCTGCGGCTGGCGATCCGCCGGGCGCTGGAGGCCGAGCCGGGGCTCGCGGCGGAGATCGCGGCGGAGATCTCTGGCCGGGTGCCGGCGCCGTCGGTGACGGCTTCGGGGGAGCGGTCGGTGGCGGTCGGCGGCGCGAACTCGGGGCTGATCATCACGGGTGACGACGCGAAGGTGGAGTACCCCCGCTGAAGCAGGTGAAGGCCGGAAAGAACCGTCTTGCGCCCTCCGAACCGTATGGTGTACGGTACAGCGTACCGAAACTTTGGAGGATTACGCCTTGACCCTCATCCAGCCCTTCACCCTCGCCGTCCCCGCCGCCGACCTGGACGATCTGCGCACGCGGCTCGACCTGGCGCGCTGGCCCGACGAGGTGCCCGGCCAGGGCTGGCGCCTCGGCGTCCCGCTGGCCGAGCTGAAGGACCTCGTCGCGTACTGGCGCGGCGGCTACGACTGGCGCGCGGCCGAGGCCGAGATCAACGCCCACCCGCAGTTCACCACCGAGATCGACGGCCAGAACGTGCACTTCCTGCACGTGCGCTGCCCGCGCCCCGACGCCCTGCCCCTGCTCATCACCCACGGCTGGCCCAGCTCGCCGGTGGAGTACCTGGACGTCATCGCGCCGCTGGCGCGCGAGTTCCACCTGGTCATCCCGTCGCTGCCGGGATACGGCCTGTCCGGCCCGACCCGGGAGATGGGCTGGGGCGCCACCCGCATCGCCGGAGCCTGGCTGGAGCTGATGTCGCGCCTGGGCTATGAGCGCTTCGGCGTGCAGGGCGGCGACTGGGGCACGTGGATCTCGCGCGAGATCGGCGTGCTGGCGCCCGAGCGGGTCGCCGGCATGCACGGCAACGGCCTGATCTGCTTCCCGCTCGGCCTGCCCGGCGAGATGGAGGACCTCACCGCGACCGAGACCGAGCGCATGGCCTTCCGCGAGGCCTACCCGCACGAGCAGTACGGCTACAAGCTCATCCAGTCCACCCGCCCGCAGGCCTTCGCCTACGGCATGGCCGACTCCCCCGTGGCGCTGCTGGCCTGGTTCGCCAGCGTCTACCACGAGTGGAGCGACGGCGGCGTCGACCGCGACCGGCTGCTGACCACGACCATGATCTACTGGCTGACCAACACGGCGGGCTCGGCGGCCCGCTCGTTCGTCGAGACGCCCGACACCGAGCAGGACACCACCGTGGAGTGGGAGCTGAAGCCCGCCACGGTGCCGACGGCGATCTCGGTCTTCCCGCGCGACATCCTGCGCCCGATCCGCCGCTTCGCCGAGCGCGACAACAACGTCGTGGCGTGGATCGAGCACGAGCGGGGCGGCACGTTCGCCGCCCTGGAGCAGCCGCAGGCCTACGTCACCGATGTTCGGGAGTTCTTCACCCAGCTCAGGGCATGACGCCCGGAATCCGGTCCGGCGCTGTGCACCCCGCACAGCGGAGCGGGCCGGACTCCGCATACGGTGCGGGGCATGACGTATCGAGTCGCGATGGACATCGGCGGCACCTTCACCGACGTTGTCTGCTACGACGAGCGCGATGGTGCCGTCGTGGCGGCCAAGGCCCCCTCCACCCCCGGCGACCTGGCCGAGGGCGTGTTCAACGCCCTCGGCCGCGTCGTTGCCGATCCCGCGCGCATCTCCTTCTTCGTCCACGGCACCACGCAGGGGCTCAACGCGCTGCTGGAGCGCAAGGGCGCCCGCGTGCTGCTGCTGACCTCCGGCGGCGCCCGCGACGTGTACCAGATCGCCCGCGGCAACCGCGAGCGCATGTTCGACCTGCGCTACAGAAAGCCCGTCCCGCTGGTGCCGCGCGCCGACATCATGGAGGCCGCGGGCCGGCTGGACTGGCGCGGCGAGGAACTGACCCCGCTGGACGAGGGCGCGGTACGGCGCGCCGCCCGCCGGGCCCGCGAGGAGGGCTTCGACGCGGTCGCGGTGAGCCTGCTGTTCTCCTACGCCAACCCCGCCCACGAGATCCGGGCGGGCCAGATCCTGGCCGAGGAGCTCGGCCCGGACGTGCTGGTCGTGCTCAGCCACGAGGTGGCGCGCGAGTGGCGCGAGTACGAGCGCACCTCCAGCGCCGTGCTGGAGGCCTACACCGGTCCGGTCGTGCGCCGTTACCTGGCCGGCATCCAGGACCGGTTCGCCGGGCGGGGGCTGGGCGTGCCGGTGCACGTCATGCAGTCCTCCGGCGGCCTGGTCAACGCCGGGTACGCGATGCGCCGCCCGCTGCAGACGCTGCTGTCGGGCCCGGTCGGCGGCACGATGGGCGGGGTGGCGGCGGCGCGGCTGCTGGGCGGCGGGAACGCCATCTGCGTGGACATGGGCGGCACCTCCTTCGACGTCTCGCTGGTCGTGGGCGGGCGGCCCGACATCAGCGCCGAGGCCCGCATCGAGGGCTATCCGGTGCTGATGCCGATCGTGAACCTGCACACCATCGGCGCGGGCGGCGGTTCGCTGGCCTATGCCGAGGCGGGGGCGCTGCGGGTGGGCCCGGAGTCGGCGGGAGCCGTACCCGGTCCGGCCTGCTACGGCCGGGGCGGCACGCGGGCCACCGTCACCGACGCGAACCTGGTGCTCGGCCGGGTGGATCCGGCCTGGTTCGCCGGGGGGCTGATGACGCTCGACACCGGGGCGGCCGAGAGGGCGATCGCGGCGCTGGCCGGTGAGCTGGGCATGGAGCCGCCGCGGCTGGCCGAAGGCGTGTGCGCGGTGGCCAACGCCAAGATGGCCCAGGCGATCCGCACGCTGACGGTCGAGCACGGGGTGGAGCCGCGGGAGTTCACGCTGGTGGCCTTCGGCGGGGCCGGGGCCATGCACGCGGCGTTCATCGCCCGGGAGCTGGGCATCACCGACGTCGTGGTGCCGCGTTTTCCCGGCGCGTTCTCGGCGTGGGGGATGCTGGAGGCCGATGTGCGCCGCGACCTCACCCATCCGTTCTTCCGGCCGCAGGCCGGGGTGGACGGCGGTGAGATGGCGGCGCTGCTGCGGGAGCTGGAGGGGCAGGCGCTGGCGGCGCTGGCCGGGCAGGGCGTGCCCGAGGAGCGGCGCCGGGTCGAGCACGCGGTCGACATGCGCTACGAGGGTCAGGACTACACGCTGACCATCCCTCTGCTTGATGCCGCCGAGCCGGCCGGGCCCGGGTTTCTCGCGGCGCTGGCCGCGCGCTACGCCGAGGCCCACACCGGGCGTTACGGCCACGCCACGCCGGAGGCGGCGGTGGAGCTGGTCATGCTGCGCAGCACCGGGTTCGGCACCTTCCCCAAGACCGCGGCCGCGCCCGGGGCGGCCGGGCGGGCGCAGGCGCCGGCCGTACGAGATGTGATCTTCAACGGCGAGGTGCACCGCACGCCGGTGCTGCGCCGCGCGGACCTGGACGGCGAGCTGGCGGGGCCGGCGATCGTGGTCGAGGAGACCGCGACGACGGTCATCCCGCCCGGCTGCCGGGCCACCGTCGATGTCAACGGCTTCCTCCTGATCAAGGTGAATTCTCTGTGATCGACCCCGTCACCACGGAAATCATCCGCTGCGCCCTGCTGCAGGCGGCGGAGGACATGAACACCACCCTCATCCGTTCCTCCTACACCCCCGTCATCTACGAGGCGAAGGACTGCGCGGTCGCGCTGCTGGACCGTGAGCACCAGGTGCTCGGCCAGTCGTCCGGGCTGCCGATCTTCCTGGGCAACCTGGAGGTGTGCACGCGCGAGACCGAGCGCCTGTACGGGCGGCAGGTGTGGCGCGAGGGCGATGTGTGGGTGCTCAACGACTCCTACATCGGCGGCACTCACCTCAACGACGTCACCGTCTACGGGCCGATCTTCGCCGGGGGCGAGCTGGCCGGGTTCGCCGCCTCGCGGGCGCACTGGCTGGATGTGGGCTCGAAGGACCCGGGCGGCTCCATGGACTCCACCTCGATCTTCCAGGAGGGGCTGCGGCTGGGCCCGGTGAAGATCTACGAGGGCGGGCGGCCGTGCCGTGACCTGCACGAGGTAATCGCCCGCAACGTACGCTTCCCGCACGCGACACTCGGCGACATGCGCGCCCAGGTCGCCTGCGCGATGACCGGTCAGCGGCGGCTGTCGGAGATCGTGGCGCGCTGGGGAGTGGAGACGGTGATGGCCGCGCGCGATGAGATCTTCGCCCAGACCGAGCGGCTGGAACGGCAGGCGATCGCCGCCATCCCCGACGGCGTCTACACCGCCGGCGGGCACCTGGACAACGACGGCATCACGCTGGAGCGTCCGCTGCCGGTCAACGTCACCGTGATGGTCGAGGGCGAGCGGATCGCGGTCGACCTGACCGACTGCGCCGACCAGGCCACCGGCCCGGTCAACTGCGGCGCGGCCCAGGCGGTGGCGGCGGTGCGGGTGGCCTACAAGCTGCTGGTCAGCGGCGAGGTGCCGCTGAACGGCGGCTCGTTTCGCCCGCTGGAGGTGGTGACGCGGCCGGGCAGCATGCTGGCCGCCCGTTCCCCGGCCGCCTGCCAGTACTACTACTCCCACCTGGGCCTGCTCATCGACCTGGTGGTCAAGGCGCTGGCGCCGGTGCTGCCGGAGCGGGCCGCGGCCGCCTCCTACGGCGACTCGCTCATCGTGCAGTTCACCGGCACCGATCCGCGCACCGGCGCGATGTACGTCTCGCAGGAGGCGACCGTCGGCGGCTGGGGCGCCTGGGAGGGCGGCGACGGCGAGTCGGCGCTGATCAACAACGTCAACGGGTCGCTGCGGGACATGCCGATCGAGGTCCTGGAGACGCTGTTCCCGGTGCGGGTCACCCGTTACGCGATGCGGCCCGGCACCGGGGGCGCGGGACAGTGGCGGGGCGGCAACGGCGTGGTGCGCGAGTACGAGTTCCTGGGCGACACCTCGCTGTCGTTGTGGTTCGAGCGCTCGGTCACGCCGGCGTGGGGTCTTGCGGGCGGCGGCGCGGGCGCGCCCCCGCGCGTGGTCCTCAATCCGGGTACGGCCGGCGAGCGCGCCATGCTGAAGGTCAACGCCCTGCCGGTGGCGGCCGGTGAGGTGTTGCGCTGCGAGTCGGGCGGTGGCGGCGGCTACGGCCCGCCCGAGCGGCGCGCGCCCGGGGCCCTTGCCGAGGATGTGGCCCAGGGCATGACCTGACGGCGTGGCTCACCCGGTGGTGACGCCGGTCAGGACGGAGGCCACCATGGCGCGCACGGCCTCGGGCGTGGGCGGGGTGCCGGTGCGGTCGGCGTAGAGCAGGTGGCCGGCGCCGATGAGGGTGGGCGCGAGCGTGCCGAGGTCGGCGCCGGCGGCGATGCGGCCCAGGTCGCGTTCGGCGGCCAGATAGGCGGCGAGCATGGCCGTGGCCTCGGTGAGCAGCGGCAGCCCGTCCGGCGTGCTCGGGCGCAGGCGGGCGCGCAGGTCGTCGCGGAAGGTGACGAGACCGACGACGGCGACGGCGACGGCGTCGAACAGCTCGCCGAGCGCGGCGGCGAGGTTGCCGGTGACGGTGCCGCTGCCCGCCTGCGCGCGCAGGGTCGCCGCCTGGGCGGTGAGGCGGGCGATGCGGTCCCGGACGAGCGCGGCCAGGAAGTCGTCGAAGTCGGCGAAGTGGCGGTGCAGGACGCCCTTGGCGCAGCCGGCCTCGGTGGTGACGGCGCGGCTGGTCAGCCCGTGCGGCCCGGTGCGCGCCAGGATGCGCTCGGCGGCCTCGAACAGCTGCTCGCGCGCGTCGCGCAGGGCCACTCCGGTGGGCATCGCGGGGTCTCCTCCCGTGGCGGGTCGCTCTCCATCGCTGTGGGCGAACGGCATGGATTGAGTGGGCGAGCGCCCACTAGTGTGGGCGTATGCCCACTATATCGCCGGGGCGGGAGCCCCATGAGCATCGCGAGATCGCCGAGTCGTTCGGCAACGACGCCGAGCGCTACGACCGCGCCCGGCCCCGCTACCCCGAGGCCCTGATCGAGCGCATCGCCGCCGCCGGCCCGGACGTCCTGGACGTCGGCTGCGGCACCGGGATCGCCGCCCGCCAGTTCCAGGCGGCCGGGCGCCGGGTGCTGGGCGTCGAGCCGGACCCCCGCATGGCCGCCACGGCGCGGCGGCTCGGCGTGGAGGCCGAGGTGGCCACGTTCGAGCAATGGCAGGCCGGCGGGCGGATGTTCGACGCGGTCACCGCCGCGCAGGCCTGGCACTGGATCGACCCGGTCGCCGGCGCCGCCAAGGCCGCCGCGGTGCTGCGGCCGGCAGGCGTGCTGGCGGTGTTCTGGAACGTCGCCCAGCCGCCGGCCGAGCTGTCGCAAGCGCTGGCCGACCTGCACGCGCGGCTGGTGCCCGACTCGCCGTTCGACCCGCGGGCCTGGGCCGCGCGGGCCGAGCCGTACGCGCCGATGATGGACACGGCCGCTCAGGGCATCGCCGCGGCGGGCGGCTTCGGCGAGCCTGAGCGGTGGCGTCAGGACTGGCAGACGCCGTGCACCCGCGAGCAGTGGCTGGACCAGCTGCCCACCTCCGGTATGTTCACCCGCCTGGCGCCGGAGCCGGCGGCCGAACTGCTGGAGGGCGCCGGCGCCGCGGTCGACGCGCTGGGCGGCACGTTCACCATGCGCTACACGAGCGTGGCCGTGCTGGCCACGCGCCTTACCGGGTGAGGAAACCGCGCAGCAGGCGCAGGTAGGCGGCGGGCTGGTCGTGGGCGATGCCGTGCCCGGCGCCGGCGACCTCGGCCAGGCGGGCGGCGGGCAGGGTGTCGCGGTAGGCGGCGGCGATGTGCGGGTGCACGTAGTCGCAGGTGCCGCGCAGGATCAGGGCGGGCACGCGGACCTGGCGCAGGCGGGGCCGGGGGTCGGGCACGCGCAGGGTGTCGGCGACGGTGAACTGGTTGGCGTAGAAGCCGGGCGCGTTGCCGTGCACGGGGGCGGGCGGGGCGCCGGGGCAGGTGGTGGCGTCCTTGCCGGTCAGCAGCAGTTCGCGCATCCGGGCGTCGGCCTCGCGGTCGGGCACCAGGGCGTGCGCGGCGGCCGGGGCGTTGTCCAGCAGCAGGGACAGGGCGATCATGCGCGGGTCGCCGAGCAGGTCGTCGCGGCGGCGGGCCTGCTCGGGCGTCAGGCGCTTCCACGGCTCGCCGACCTCCCCCGCGGCCGGCGCCCACAACGCGCCCGGGGAGACGAACACGGCCCTGGCGACCCGGCCCGGGTGGGCGGCCAGGTAGGCGGCGCTCAGCGTGGCGCCCCAGGAACGGCCGACGAGGATCAGCTTCGGCGCGCCGAGCAGGCCCCTGATCGCCTCCAGGTCGGCGACCTGGCGGGCGACGGTGTAGCCGGTGACGTCGGCCAGGCGGCTGGAGCGTCCCGCGCCGAGCTGGTCGTAGGCGTAGACGTCGAAGCCGTCGGCGGCCAGTTCCGCGGCGCCCTCGGGCAGGCCTTCGCCGGCCGTTCCCGGCCCGCCGTGCAAGAAGATCACCGGGTACGGCCGTGCCCCGCCCCGGCGGTGGGCGTAGGCGATGCGGGAGCCGGTGGGCAGGTCCCAGTAACGCACGTGCGCCGGATCGGCGGCGGCCGGCGGCACCGGCCAGGGCCGCAGGACCAGCGCCCAGGCCCCGGCGGCCGACAGCGCCGTGACGGCCAGGGCGAACCAGGCCGCCGCCCCACGGGCCGGCAGGCGTACGGCGAGGCGGCCGAGCAGGAACGCGGTGAGCAGGCAGGCCGTGGCGGCAGCCGCGTACAACACGGGAAGAGACGGGGTGACGGTGGCCAGGGCCAGGAAGGCGCAGGCGCCGGCCGCCACGGCCAGGACGCAGGCCAGCAGCGCGGCCAGGACTCTCGCGGCGCGGCGCAGGAAGGTGAGCATGGCGACCAAGATGCTCGTCGCGGGGGTGGCGCGGCATCGGGAGCGACCCCGGCCTTGGCCCTGAGAGCGCGCCTGCCGGCTCCTCCGGCAGGACCGGCGTGGTGTCCGCCGTGCGGCGGGGTGTCCCAGCAGTTGATCTACTTTGTAAAGGCGATAGGCTGGGAAAATGGCTCAGCCGTACCTCACCCTCACCACCCTCATCGAGCACGAGAACGAGGTACGGCGCTCGCGCTTCATCTGCGCCATCAGTCCCGCGGCGAGTGTGGAGCGGGCGCAGGCGTTCATCGCCGAGCGGCGGCGGCTGCACCCGTCGGCCACGCACAACTGCACCGCCTACGTGATCGGGCAGAGCGTGCAGAAGGGCGACGACGACGGCGAGCCGGGCGGCACGGCCGGCTCGCCGATGGTGCAGGCGCTGGCCGGGCGGGGTTTCAGCGATGTGGTGGCGGTGGTGACGCGCTACTTCGGCGGGGTGCTGCTCGGGGCGGGCGGCCTGGTGCGGGCCTACGGCTCCGCGGTGACCGAGACGCTCGACCGGGCCGAGCCGGTGCGGATGGTGCCGGCCCGGCTGATGCGGGTCTCGGTGGCGCACGACCAGGCGGGCAGGGCGGAGAACGATCTGCGTGCTTCGCGCTACGCCGTACGTGAGGTGGCCTATGGGGCGTCGGTGGTGTTCTCGGTGGCGGTGGGCGCCGATGAGGAGGCGGCGTTCGGCGACTGGGTGGCGACGCTGACGGCCGGGCGGGCCCTGGTGGAGGCCGGGCGGGCCATCCACGTGCCGGGCTGAAATATTGGGGTGAGCTTTGGGGGCGGGTCAGGCAGAGTTGACGAATGATGTCCGATTTCGTGCCTGGTCTTGAGTTGTCCCGCGCTTTCTACGGCGAGGTCGTGGCTCCGTTGGTCGGGGCCGTTCCGCACAGTGCCGCGCTGATCGGCCCTGGTTCTGAGGTGCTGGCGTTCGACACCGAGCGTTCGGCCGACCATGACTGGGGGCCGAGGGTGCTGGTGTTCGTCGCGGGCGGGGATGTGGCGGCGGTGCGGGCCGCGGTGGCGGCGGGGCTGCCGGAGCGGTTCGGCGGGTATCCGACGGTGTTCGGGTACCGGGGCCGGTCGGGGCCCGGGGTGCGGGTGTGTGAGCTGGGCGCCTGGCTGCAGGAGGTGCTGGGGTTCGATCCGCGTGGCGGGGTGTCGGTGATGGACTGGTTGTCGGTGCCGTGGCAGAGCCTGGCGGAGGTGACCGGTGGGGAGGTCTTCCACGATGGGCTGGGGGAGCTGGAGGCGGTGCGGGAGGCGTTGAGCTGGTATCCGCGGGATGTGTGGCGGTATGTGCTGGCGTGTCAGTGGATGCGGATCGCGCAGGAGGAGCCGTTTCCCGGGCGGTGCGGTGAGGTGGGGGACGAGCTGGGTTCGGCGGTGGTGGGGGCCGGGCTGGTGCGTGAGGTGATGCGGCTGGCGTTGTTGCTGCGGCGGCGGTATCCGCCGTATGCGAAGTGGCTGGGTAGTGCGTTGGCGCGGGTGCCGGGGTCGGCGGAGCTGGGTGAGGCGCTGGCGGTGGCGGTGGGGGCGCGTTCGTGGCGGGAGCGGGAGGCGGGGCTGGCGCGGGCCTACAGCCGGGTGGCGTCGGTGCAGAATCGGATGGCGTTGGCTGAGCCGTTGGATGCGCGGGTGCGGGGGTTTCACGACCGGCCGTTCCTGGTGATCGGCGGGGAGCGGTTCGCGGGGGCGTTGCTGGCGGCGGTGTCGGATCCGCAGGTGGCGGCATTGCCGGTGGTGGGGTGTGTGGATCAGTTGTCGGATGGGGTGGCGGTGGTGCGTGGGCCTGGGGTGGCGCGGGCGGTGACGGAGGCGGCGTTGCGGGCGGCCTGAGCTTCCCGGCCCCTTGGGTTTTCACGCCCTTGGACCTTCACGCCCTCAGGCTTTGGACCTTAGGCCCACCACCGCCCTCGGTCCTTCACGCCGTCCTGCCTTCAGGTCTTTGGGTCAGGCCTTTGCGAGGGCGTGGATGGCGCCGGCGTGTTCGGGGGATGCCGGTGATGAGGCCGTGGGCGGGGGCTATGGGTGGTCCTCGGGGTCGATGGGGATCATGAGGTGGGTCAGGAGGCGGTCGGGCGGGGTGGTGGGGGGGTCGGAGATGTAGACCTCGCGGATGGGGCCGGTCAGGGGGTGTCCGCGTTCTGCGCACCAGGCCAGGACGGCGTGGGCGGTGAGGGAGATCTGGTCGTAGGGGCCGGTGTGGGTGGCGGTGGCGAAGGTGCCGCCGGGTAGGAGGGCGCGTTCGAGTCCGGGGGTGGGTGGTGGGGGCTGGCCGGGGGTGAGGGCGAGGGTGGCGGTGATGTCGATGTGGTCGTCGAGGTCGATGGGGAACAGGGCGGTGAGCTCGGGCGGGCGCTGGCCGGGGGCGGCGGCCAGCAGGCGTGCGATGGCGGTGGAGGTGGCGCGGGGGATGTCGGCGGGGCCGCTGGCGTGTTCGCGGGTGAGCAGGACGGTTCGGGCGGGTTCGGTGGTGAGGTGGACGGGGGCGCCGGGCAGGCCGTCGGTGATGAGGCGTTCGAGGGAGGCGAGGGTGCGGCGGCGGCGGTCGAGTTCGGCTTCGAGGTCGTGGCGTACGTGGTCGAGTGCGACGGTGGCTCCGGCCAGGACGTCGGCGACGGTGGCCAGGGGGACGTCGAGGGAGCGCAGCAGGCCGATGGTGAGGGCGTGGCGGGCTTGGGCGGGGTGGTAGTAGCGGTAGCCGGTGTCGGGGTCGACGTGGGCGGGGGTGAGCAGGCCGAGTTCGGCGTAGTGCCGGAGTTGTTTGATGCTCAGGCGGCTCAGGCGGGCGAACTGCCCGATCGGCATGAGGTCTGCGTCCACGTGTTCCAGGATGGTCTGTCCGGTGGGGGGAGAGTCCATCCGGGGGCTCTTTCTGGCGTGAGGCGCTTAGGCTGGGGGTCTTGAGGATCCTCGTTGAGGCGTCGCCCTGGTGTTGCCGGGGCTTTGAGGATCGGGCCGGTTCGCCGGTCGCGCCTCCCTGACGTATGGGAGGCGCGTGATGGTCGGCACCGTTCGCAGCGTGGTCGTCGTGGTGGTGGCCGGGGTTGCGGCCAGTATGGCGCTGGGGGAGTTCATTCCGTTCCTGCCGGTGCTGGGGGTGCGGTTCGGGCTGTCGCTGACCGCTGTGGGCTGGGTGTCGTCGGGGATCACGCTGGTGGCGGCGCTGGCGTGCCTGCCGCTCGGCGTGGTGGTGGGGCGCCGGCGGGTGGAGCGGGTGTTCGTGGTGGGGCTGCTGGCGCTGGGTGTGTCGGGGGTCGTGGCCGGGTTGGCGGGTGGTGCCGGTGTGCTGGTGGTGTCGCGGGCCGGTCAGGCGGTGGGGTACGCGCTGGTGGTGATCGCCGGGCCGGTGCTGCTGGCGCGGATGCCGCGGGAGGGTGGGCGGCGGGTGGGGCTGGCCTTGTGGGGGTTGTGTGTGCCGGCGGGGCTGGCGCTGGCGGGTGGTGTTGCCGCGGTGGTGGGGCCGTCGGGGTGGCGGGTGGTCGTGGTGGGTGCGGGGGTGCTGGCGTTGGTCGTGGGTGTGGCGGCCCAGGTGATGGCCGGCCGTGTGATGCCCGCAGCCGCCCGTGCGATGCCTGCGGGCAGGCACGGCGCACGAGGCGGGGACATGGCGGGCATCGGGCCATGCGTATGGGGACGGCGTGAGGTGGCCGGTGTGGGGGTCGGGTCGTGGCGGGTGGTGGGGGTGGCCGTGGGGTTCGGGTTGATCGCGCTGGTCGGGGTGAGTGTGGTCACTGTGCTCGGGTCCTATCTGGCGTTCCGGTACGGCCTGCCCGCCGGGTCCGCGAGCCTGCTGACCGGGGTGGTGGCGGTGGCCAGTGTGCCGGGCAGTGTGGTGGCCGGGGTGATGCTGCGGGCGGGGGTGCGCCCGGCCCGGTTGCTGGTCACGGCGCTGCTCATGGCGCCGCTCGCACTGGTCGTGTTCGGGCAGGGGCCGTTGTTCCTGGCGGTGGCGGGTGCGGCGGGGATCTTGGTGGTCAACGGGCTGGCGGTCTCGGCCGTCTTCGCCGGGCTCCCTGACCTGGACGGCGGCACCCCGGGCGTGGACGTGGCCGGCCCCGTCCTGGCCGTCGGCAGCACCGCCGGGTCCGGCAGCGCCGCCGGGACGCGCGGGACCGCCGGGACCGCGCGGACGGTGGCCGCGGTGACCCAGGCCGGAAGCGTGGGCACTCTGGTCGGCCCGCCGGTCTACCTCTGGACGGCCGGGTCCGCGGGCTGGCCCGCGACGATCGGGTTGACCGTCGCGGTCGTGTGCGTCGGCGCGGCCTGCGCCGTCGCCGCGCTCACTCCGGCCCGGCACTGACCCCGGGCACATCGTGGCGAGCCCTTGACCGGGATTTCCCGCATTGCGGTCATGTCCTGCCTGGCGCCGGTGGTCCGGGTGGAGGAACTACGCGCCGCCGCCTCGCCGGCCTTCCGGGGTGAGCGTGAGCCGTTCCACCCGTCCGGCTGGGCCTTTCCCACCTTCTGACTGTCACCATAAGCGAACATGCCGCTTGCGTTATATAACTGTCGGCGTATACTCGTGGGCATGTTCGACGTTCTCGCCGAGCCGGTCAGGAGGCAGATCCTCGATCTGCTGCGCGAGCGGCCGCGGCTGGTGGGGGAGCTGGCCGAGCGCACCGGTCTCAGCCAGCCCGGCACCTCCAAGCACCTGCGCGTGCTGCGTGAGGCGGGCCTGGTCGCCGTCCGCAAGGACGCCCAGCGCCGCTGGTATGAGCTGCGCCCGCAGCCGCTGGCCGAGATCGACGCCTGGCTGGCCCCCTACCGAGGACTGTGGACGGCGAGCTTCGACGCGCTCGAAGCCCACCTGGAGACGATGGAGGACCGTGATGCACGACCGCCTGAGCAGTGACGGCGCCCGCACCAGCCTGCACATGGAACGCCGCCTGCCACACCCGCCCGAACGCGTGTGGCGCGCCCTGACCGAGCCCGACGAGGTGCGGCAGTGGTTCCCGGCGGACATGCGCGTCGAGGGCGAGCGGGTCATCTACGACTTCGGCCCCGAAGGGCGCGTGCTGGCCTTCGACCCGCCCCGCCTGTTCGCCCACACCTGGGGCGAGGACGAACTGCGCTGGGAGATCCGCCCCGACGGCGAGGCCAGCGTCCTGACGCTCACCCACACGTTCGGCGACCGGTTCGGCGCGGCCAGCTTCGCCGCCGGGTGGCACACCTGCGTGCGGGCGATGGCCGCCGTCCTGGACGGCCGTCCCGTGGCCGCCGCCCGCGACAGCGCCGCCCTGCACGAGGACTTCGTCGCCCTGCTCGGCCTCGACGGCGTCCGCCCGCACCCGCCGGGCCTGCGCTACGAACGCCAGCTCACCCGCCCCGCCGCCCAGACCTGGCGGCATCTGTCCGGCGACGGTGCCCGCGTGGGGTCGCCGCCTCCGCCCGCGTTCGTGCCCGCCGGGGTGAGGGCGGGCGCGGTCAGCGCGCTGGAGGACGGCAAGCTTCTGGAGTACGGCACGGCCGCCGGCACCATCGGCTGGGAACTGGCCGAGGGAACCGGCCAGGGCCCGCGCCTCATCGTCACCGACACCGGGACGACCGACGCCGCCACGTGGCGCACCCACATCGAACACCTGGCCAACACCCTGTCCGACCTCCCGCCAACCTGACGAACCCGGACCGGCTCGGCCCGGGATGCGCGGCTCGGATGGGCCTTTCAGCCGAGCTCATGAGGTGGGGTAGTCGCCCGGGTGCGTCGGGGGTGCCCGTCCAGGGGGTGACCGGGCGCCGTTGCGGCGCCCGGCCCGTGCGACGTGAGCGGCGATCCCCCCGACCTGCGCGCGCCGGCGTCGGCGGGTGGGGTGAGGGGCGGCTTGCCGTAACGGAGAAAAGGCCCGTAAGACAGCGCGCGCACCTCAGCCCCTCACGAGATCGTTTCGCTCAACGGCGAGCCCGACCACCGCTACCAGTGCCGCCGCCAGCAGGGCCAGCGCGGTCCAGGGCAGCGCCCACGCCCCCGCCGACTCCAGCAGCAGCCCGCCCGCCAGCGACCCGGCCGCGATGCCGGCGTTGTAGACGGTGGTCTGCAGCGCGGTGGCGACGTCGGCGTTGGCGGCGCCGGTGCGTTCGATGAGGGCGCTTTGCAGCAGCGTCGGCACCCCGCCGAACGCCAGCCCCCACACCGCGGCCGCCACCAGCACCACCGGGGGCGACGTGCCCGCGGCCCCGAGCCCGGCCATCGCCGCCCCCACCCCCGCCAGCGCGGCCAGCAGCGCCGCCCGCGGCCGCCCGTCGATGAACACCCCCGTCAGCCACACCCCCGCCACCGTCGCCGCCCCGAACACCAGCAGCACCCCGCCCGCCTCCAACGCCGCCCGCCGGGCCAGCGGCGCGAGGTAGGTGTAGACGGCCTGGTGGGCCAGCAGCACGACCAGCGTCACCGACAGCCAGGCCCGCACCCCCGCCAGTGCCGTCACCGATCGCAACGGCAGCCGCCGCGCCGCGGCCTGGCCCGGCACCGGCGGCACCGCCCGCGCCACCCACAGCGCCAGCAGCGCCGCCGCGACGGCCAGCGCCCCGAACGCGGCCCGCCACCCGGCCGCCTGCGCCAGCGCGCTGCCGGCCGGCAGCCCCGCGCACAGGGCCACCGTGATCCCCGCCGAGACGATCGCGATGGCCCGCCCGCGCCGCTCGGCCGGCACCAGCCGGGCCGCGTACCCGACGAGCATCGCCCACAGCGTGCCGCCCGCCACTCCGGCCAGCAGTCTCAGCGCGAACGTCAGCGGATACGACGACGACAGCGCGGTCGCGGCGTTGAGCAGCGCGAAGCAGCCCAGCACCGCCAGCAGTACCGGCCGGCGCGGCAGCGAGCGCACCGCCGCGGTGATCGGGATCGCCGACAGGAACGAGGTCAGCGCGTAGCCGGTGACCAGGAAGCCCGCCTGGCCGGGCGATACCGACAGCTCCCGGCTGAGCTGGGGCAGCAGGCCGGCGGGCAGGAGTTCGGTGACGACGGCGGTGAAGGCCGCGCACGACAGCGCCGCCAGCGCCCCCGCCGGAAGCCGGGTGGTCGACATGCGGCTATCGTGAAACCTTCACATCAGTGTGAAGGCAAATGTGGGGGCGGGCATGCGGATCGGCGAGCTGTCGCGGCGCACCGGGGTGCCGGCCCGGATGCTGCGCTACTACGAGGAACAAGGCCTGCTGGAACCCGAACGGGCCGGCAACGGCTACCGTCTCTACGGCGCGACGGCGATCTACCGGGTGCAGCAGATCCGCGGCCTGCTCGACTCCGGCCTCACCACGGAGATCATCCGCCGTATCCTGCCGTTCCTGGACACCGGCGACATCCACCTGCACCCCCAGTGCCTCACCCCGGAACTGGCCGGCCTCCTGCAGGCCGAGGCCGACCGCATCACCGCCCGCATCGACTGCCTGGCCCGCAACCGCGACGCCCTCCTGCGCTACCTGTCCTCCGTCCGCGGCTGACCCCCCTTGCCGTGGTACGGCGCGCGGCGGCGGGAAAACCGGTGGAAGGCGTCCGGTCCGTCTCGCTACGGTCGGCCGGATGCGCGTGGTGTGGCTGTGCGGGCCGTCGGGAGTGGGTAAGTCGGCGGCCGGGTTCGAGATGTTCGCCCGGCTGGGCCGTGACGGGGCGCGGGCGGCCTACCTGGACACCGACCAGATCAGCCTGATCCACCCTCCGCCGCCCGACGGCACCCACCACGCGCGGGCACGCGCGCTGGCGGCCCTGTGGCCGCTCTTCGCGGCGGCGGGTGCGCGGTGGCTGGTGGTGTCGGGCTATGTCGACACCGCCGATGACGTGCGCCCCTACGGCCCGGCCCTGCCGCCGGGCGTGGTGCGGGTACGGCTGCGCGCGGGCGAGGAGGAGCTGCGCCGCCGCTTCCTGGGGCGGGGGTGGCTGAGCGAGCTGGTGGAGGACACGGTGGCCGAGGCGCGCAGGCTGGAGACCTCCGGCGTGGGCGGCCTGGTGGTCGACACCGACGGCCTGACCGTCGCCGAGGTGGCCGGGCATGTGCTGCGCCTGGCCACCGAAGGCCGCACAGCGGGCCCGGACAGGCATGTCCCGGGCCCTGAGCCTGCCACGGGTCCTGAGCCTGCTACTGGCACGAGCGGCGGCGGCCCGCAAGAGCGGGCGCAGGTGCTGTGGTTGTGCGGGGCGCGCGGGGCCGGAGTCTCCAGCGCCGGCTACGAGGCCTACCGCCGGGTGCTCGCCACCGGTGTCCGGGCCGCCTACCTCGACCTGCGCCAGATCGGCTTCCTGGGCCCCGCCCCGGGCGGCGACCCCGCCATCGTGGTGAAGACGCTCGCCGCTATGTGGGCGGTTCACCGCGCCGCCGGGGCCACGTGCCTGGTCGTCGCGGGCCCCGCCGACGACCGCGCCACCCTGGCCCGCTACGCCGGGGCGTTGCCGGATGCCGAGGTGACCGTCTGCCGCCTGGACGCCGGGCCCGCCACCCTGGCCGGACGCCTGCGCCTGCGCGCCCTGGGCCAGGGACCGGCGATCCCGGGTGACGATCTGGCCGGCCGTACCCCGCAAGACGTGCGGTTGCTGGCGGGGCGGGCCGCACGCCAGGCGCGGGAGCTGCGGCGGGCGGGTGTGGGGGACGTGCACGTGGACACCGACGGTCTCACCCCGCCGCAGGTGGCAGAGCGGGTGCTGAAGGCCGCGTGGCGGGCGGGCCGGTGAGGAAGGGGGTCAGCAGGCCGGGCAGCGCCTGTTCGGCGAAGCGCACGCTCTCGCCCATGAACACGTCCTTGACGTGGTAGACGCCGCGCCCGCCCGGTGTGGTGGCGCTGAGGCGGCACAGGGTGGAGCGGCGGTGCCAGGCCCATTGGGTGAACGTCCAGCCGATCACCCCGCCGCGGCGCAGCGCGATCGTGCGGCGTTTGAGGGTGCCGTGGCGGGTGACCAGGTAGCGGCCGGTCAGGCCGTGGCCGAGGTTGCGGTAGGCGTCGCGGGCCAGGAGCAGCCCGCTCACGCCGGCGGCGAGCGCGGTGATCCAGGCGAGGGTGAGCAGCGGCGGCCACAGCCAGGCGCCGAGCGCGGCCAGGAGGGCGCCCAGCGCGGCGGCGGCCAGCAGCGCCCAGCGCACCCGCCGCGCCAGCGCGAGTCTCGGGTGCGGCAGGAGGCGGACGGTGCGGGCGGGATTGCCGGGTTCGCGCAGGACGCCGGCGGCCACGCGGTGGGCGTGGGCGATGGGGGCGGGTGGGAGCAGGGCGGCGGCGTTGAAGGCGCGCATCTCCTCTTCGGCGCTGCCGGAGCCGGTGATGACGGCGTAGGTGCAGGCGGCTCCGGCGGTGCGCAGCAGCAGCGGTTCGGCGATCTCGACGCCCTGCAGGCGGTCTTCCTGCAGGGTGGCCGAGCGGGTGACGAACAGGCCGCGGGTGGCGCGCAGGCCGCCGTCGCTCTCGCGGACCAGGCGGAAGTTCCACCACGTCTCGGTGGCCAGGGCGAGGGTGGCGGCGATGCCGATCAGCAGGAGTCCCAGGGCGGTGAGGCAGGCGAGGGCCGGTAGGTCGGGGCGGGCGCCGAGCCAGTCGATGAGGCGGGGGATCAGGACGGTGTCGGGGTCGTAGCCGAGCATGTCCAGGCCCTGGTAGGTGGCGCCGAGCGCGCCGAGGCCGAGCGCCGGGGTGGCGATGGTCAGCGGCGCGAGGCGTAGCCAGCGGCGCTGTCCGAGCGCGATCACCTGTTCGTGGCCGGCGCCGTCGCGGCGGACGAGGGCCGCGCGCAGCGCCTGGGCCTGGCCGCGGGGCAGGGCGTTGAGGGTCAGGGCCGCCTGCTGGTCGGAGGAGGTACGGTGGCCGGTCTCGACCTTGACCACCGCCAGGGAGAACACGCGGTGCAGCGGGTTGGCGCTCAGTTCGACGCTGCGCACGCGGGCGCGCGGGATGGCGCGGTGGCGGCGCAGCAGGACGCCGGTGCGCATCTCGATGTGCTCGTCGGTCAGCCGGTAGCGGGTCTTGGCCCACAGCAGCGCCTCGTAGCCGATCCCGGTCAGCACCAGCGGGGCCGGGGCGCTCAGCCACCAGGGGGCATCGCGCCACCACAGCACCGCCAGCGCGGCCACCATCACGCCGGTGCAGTAGGCGGCCGCCACCCAGATGATCCGCGCGTCCAGCCGCCGCCAGGGCGGATCGGCGTGGGCGTTCATGCGGCGTCGCCGCCGCGGGCGCGCTCGGCCAGATCCTCGGCCAGCAGCCGCGCGTCCTCATGGTCGAGGCCGTCGATCGTCAGCGCCCCGGCCGCCGAGGCGGTGGTCACCACCACGCTCGACAGCCCGAACAGCTGCTGCAGCGGCCCGCGCAGCGTGTCCACCGTCTGGATGCGTTCCATCGGCGCGATCCGCCACTGCTGGCGCACCCATCCGGCCCGCGTGAACACCGCCTCCTGCGTCACCTCCCACCGGTGCACCCGCATCCGCCAGGGCGGCATCACCAGGAGGTAGAACAAGCCGGGGACGGCCACGATGGCGGCCGCCAGCAGCAGCCACCGCCGGGCCGGCGTGATCAGCAGCGCGAGCAGCACCAGCAGCAGGACCGGCGGCAGCACGCTCACCACGGCCTGCGCCAGCCACCAGCCGTGCGCGCGCTCGTCGGGGCTTCGGCTGGGCGGTCGCAGAGTGTCCATGCCGGCCACGGTAGGCAGGGCGGACGGACGGGCGGAATCCGGCTGAACGCACCACCCGGGGTGGAGGTAGATACACCCCGGCGGAAAAATATTGGAGTGCATGGCAAAAAGAGAGTGTGGTTGGATTTCTGTCCGTGAGGGAAGGCCTGCGCGAACGCAAGAAGCGGCGCACCCGCCGCCACCTGTCGCAGGTGGCCATGGCGCTGTTCGTCGAGCGCGGCTTCGACGCGGTCACCGTCGCCGAGGTCGCCGCGGCCGCCGAGGTGGCGGTCAACACCGTCTACAACTACTTCCCGGCCAAGGAGGACCTCGTCCTGCCGCCGGAACAGGCCTCGCCGGGCCGGCTGGCCGCGATCGTGGCCGCCCGCCCGCCCGGGGTGAGCGCCGCCCGCGCCGTGCTCGACCATCTGCGTGATGAGGTACGGCGCCGCGACCGGAACCTGGGCCTGAGCGAGGGGTTCGCCCCGGTCTTCCTCATGATGCGCGCCGCCCCCACCCTCACCGCCCGCCTGGAGGAGCTGGGCCGCCAGATGAACGAACAACTGGCCGCCCGGCTGGCGGACGAACACCCCGGCGACCGGCCCGCCGCGCAAGTCGTCGCCTGGCAGCTCGGGGCGGTGCACGCGCTGGTCTACACCGAGATCGGCGCCCGCGTGGCCGCCGGCCAGCCGCCCGGCCAGATCGCCGACGCCGTGCTCGCCCTCCTGGACGCGGCCGAGTCCGCGCTCGGGCGGCCGCTGCTCGGCTACGCCGTACGAAAGGACGAACCCTCATGTTCCGCGTGACCGTGCGAGGCAGCTTCGGCCCCCTCGACGAGCAGGCCAAGGCGGCGGTCGAGGCCGCGGCCGGGCCCGCCTACACCCCGGCGGGAACCTTCACCCACGACGCCACCATGGCCGCCTTCACCTTCCGCTGCCAGGTGCCCGCCGGACCCGCCGACGGCGAGGCCGAAGCCGGGCAGGCGGCCCTGGCGGCGCTGGCCGCGCACGGCCTGCCGCACCGGGTGCTGAACCTCGCCGTGACCGACCTGCGCCAGGTCAAGATCCGCCGCCGGTGAGCGGGCGGGCCCGGCGCAGCCCCGCGTACTCCAGCACCGCGTAAACGGCCACCACGACCGCGCCCACCAGCACGAACGCCACCCCCAGCGCGGTCAGCTCCAGCAGCGGCGAAACCACCAGGGCGAGCATCGCCACCGCCGAGACCGCGTTGCCGGCCACCGCCATCCCCGCCAGCCGGGCGGGGATGCGCGGATAGCCGGCGATCAGCCCGAGCGCGGCCGCCCCGCCCAGCATCGCCACCCCGAACGGCACCGCCCACGCCACCGGCAACCCCAGCGGCCCGCTGAGCGGCCCCGCCAGCGCCAGCACGACAAGCCCGAACACCGCCGTGCTCCACCCGTCGACCCGCAGCACGGTGCGCAGCAGATCCTGACCTCGCCCATCCATCACGCCGCTCCTCCGCATCCCCGAGAGGCCCCGCACGCCGGGACCCCGCCGCCCCCGAGGCTGCCAGCCGGCACGTCATGACCTCAATAACCTCCCAGGTCATGTCCGGGCGCTGGCTATCCTCCCCAGCATGAACGACACGCACGCCGGAGCCCTGCTACGCCAGTGGCGGCGCCGGCGCAAGGTCAGCCAGCTGGAACTGTCGCTGCTGGCCGAAACCTCCGCCCGCCACCTGTCCTACGTCGAGACCGGCCGCTCACGCCCCAGCCGCGCCATGGTGCTGCGCCTGGCCGAAGCGCTGGAGGTGCCGCTGCGCGAACGCAACACGCTGCTGCTGGCCGCCGGATACGCGCCCGCCTACCGCGAGAGCCGCCTGGACGAGGAGGGCATGGCCGCCATCAGCGCCGCGCTGCAGACGATGCTGAGCGCGCACGAGCCGTACCCGGCGGTGGTCGTCGACCGGCTGTGGAACGTCGTGGCCGGCAACACCGCCATGGCCGTGCTCATGGACGGCCTCGACCCCGCCCTGGCGGCCGGGACGCCGAACGTGTTCCGGCTGACCCTGCACCCGCGCGGCCTGGCCGGGCGCCTGGTCAACTACGGCCAGGTGCGGGCGTTGTTCCTGCGGCGGCTACGCCGTCAGGCCGACACCGGCGACGCCGCGCTGCGGGAGCTGTATGAGGAGGTCAGCCGCTACCCGCCCCCCGAAGGCCACCACGACGACGACGCCGAGGAGTTGCCGGCCGGGCCCATCCAGGTGCCGCTGCGGGTACGCACGCCGCTGGGGGAGTTGTCGATGTTCAGCACCATGGCCACCTTCGGCTCACCGGCGGACGTGACGCTGTCGGAGCTGGCGATCGAACTGTTCTACCCCCTCGACGACGCCACCGCCGCCGCCCTGCGCCACCTGGCCGCCCCACCCTGAGACACGGCCTTCCGGTCAGGACCACCGGCTCCCGGCCGACGGCCATGAGGCTTCGCCGACGGCCTGCCACCCCGTCCGGGCGCCCGGACGGCCGCCAAGCGATCGACACCCCTGCGCGCCGGGGGAGCAGCGCGATGACCTGGGGCCGCGGGCCGAAACCGGCCCACCTCACCCCTTTTAGCCCGCGGACTTGGGGGAGCGCAGCAGCGGATGGGCCCGCATGGCCACCTCCAGCTCACCCGGCAGCTCATCGCGGTAACGACCCAGCGTCGACAGATCACTGTGACCCAGCACCCGCCGCACCGCGTCCATGTCGACCGCGTCAGCCAGCAGATGCGTGGCCGTCGTGTGCCGCAGCCCATGCGGCGTCACCGACCGGCGCCGCTCCGGATCCACCCGCGCCTGCACCCGGTCGATCACCGCCTGCACGTCACCGCGCGCCAGCCGCCGCCCCCGCCACGACAACAGCAACGCCTTCTCCTCCGGCGGCCCCGCCCCCCGCTCACCCAGCAGATACGCCTCCAGCGCCGCCGCCACACCCTCCGGCAACGGCACATCCCGCGTACGCCCGCCCTTGCCGAAGATCCGCCAGTAGCGCACCCCGTCATTGGTGTAGAAATCCTCCACATTGGCGCGCACCAGCTCCGACACCCGCGGCCCCACCGCCGCCAGCAACAACACGATCAGCCCATCGCGCAGCGGCATCCGCTCATCGCGGCGCCCCTCACCCTCCTGCCCGCCCAGCTCCCGCGCCGCCCCGATCAGCCCCTGCGCCTGCTCCCGCGTCAGCGCCCGCCGCTCGGCCCGCAGCCCGCCCCGCTCCCGCGCGCTGACCGTCACCGCCGCCATCGGATTGATCTGCACCCACCCGGCCAGCGTCGCATGCTTGAACAACGCCGAGATCGACCGGCGAAAGCGCGCCTGCGACGAGGCGCTCTGCAACGACGTGCCCGGCGCCGCCCGCACCGCCTGCCCGCCCTGCGGTGAGCGCCGCCCGTCCGGCTTGCGCGCGAACGCCAGCAGTACCGCGTCGACGTCCTCGCCGCTCAGATCGTCGAGCACCGCGCCGTCCCCCGCCAGCGCCACCAGCGTCGCCACGTCGCGCGCGTAGACCTCCGCCGTGGCCGGCGACAGCGCCCCCGTCACCGTCTTGGCCCGCACCAGCTCCACATAGCGGTCCACCGCCTCCGCCACCGTCAACCGGTTGAGCTCCGCCGGCCGCACCCGCCCACCTCCACCTCTGGACCACGCCACCATGGAAAGATCCACAGCCGACGGTAGCGACCGGCACCGACAAAATCGATCAGCTCTCAACCCACGGGGGAACACCACCTTGCCGCACATCGCCATGGTCAGCATCCCGGCACCCGGCCACGTCAACCCGAGCCTGGAGGTCATCCGCGAACTCGCCGCCCGCGGCCACCACGTCACCTACGCCAACGCCCCCTCCTACCGCGACATCGTCCAAGCCGCCGGCGCCACCCACGTCCCCTACACCTCGCTGCTGCCCCAAGGCACGGCCTGGCCCGATGACACCATCGCCCAGCTCGACCTGTTCCTGCGCGACAACATCTCCATGACCTCGCAGCTACGCGCCGCCTACACCGGCCGCCGCCCCGACCTGTTCCTCTACGACATCGGCGCCGCCCCCGCCCGCGTCCTGGCCGAACAGTGGAACATCCCCGCCATCCAGCTCTCACCCACCTACGTCGCCTGGGACGGCTACGAAACCGACATGGCCCCCATGATCGAACAGCTGTACGCCACCCCCGAAGGCGCCGACTACCACCGCCGCGCCGAACAATGGCTGCGCGAAGAGGGCATCACCACCCCGCACGCCGACTTCGTCGGCCGCCCGCCCCGCTGCCTCGTCCTCATCCCGCGCGCCCTGCAACCCCACGCCGAGCGCGTCGACCCCGGCGTCTACACCTTCATCGGCCCCTGCCTGGGCGAACGCGGCACCTGGAACCCGCCCCCCGGCGCCGGCAAGATCCTGCTCATCTCCCTCGGCTCCGCCTTCACCGACCAGCCCGCCTTCTACCGCACCTGCCTGCGCGCCTTCGGCGACCTGCCCGGCTGGCACGTCATCATGCAGATCGGCCGCCGCCTGCAGGCCGCCGACCTCGGCCCCGTCCCCGCCAACGTCGAGATCCACCCCTGGGTCGAACAACTGGCCATCTTGCGCCACGCCGCCGCCTTCCTCACCCACGCCGGCATGGGCGGCGCCGCCGAAGGCCTGGCCTGCGGCGTCCCCATGATCGCCGTCCCGCAGGGCGTCGACCAGTTCGCCAACGCCGACCACCTCGTCGCGCTCGGCGTGGCCCGCCGCATCGACACCGGCGCCGCCACCCCCGACCTCCTGCGCGGCGCGCTGCACGAGCTCACCACCGACCCGCAGGTCGCCGCCCGCCTGACCGCCGTCCGCCACGAACTCACCGTCGAGGGCGGCGCCCGCCACGCCGCCGACCTCATCGAAGCCGCCCTCTGACACCGCGCCGGGGCCGCTGACGCCGCGGCGGGGCCGTACCCCCATCCAGAGGTACGGCCCCGCCCACACCACCAGACCCGCCCCCCGAGGCCAGGCCCACAACCCGAGGCCAGGCCCGCGAACCGAGGCGAGCCACAGCGCGACCACCACCGAGGAAAGGCCTACTCCAGGACCACCTTCCGGTAGACCTCCAGCTCCCGCACCTCCACCGTCAGCTGCACCCGCACCCCCGCCACCGGCCGCACACACCGGCTCAGCACCTCCACCGCCACCTGGCCCAGCCGCCGCCGCACCTCCTCCGCCCGCCCCGGCAAGATCGCCACCTGGGCGTGCACCATCGCCTCCCGCGCGTCCCCGTCGGCGATGACCCCGTCGTCGATCCGGTAGAAACGCGACTTGAACGCCTCCACCCGCCCCCCGACGACCGCCGCGCCCTCCTCATGCAACGCCAGCGCGAAAGCGCGCCGGTCAAACGCCTCCCGCAACACGGCCGAATACTCCACGGTGACCTGCGGCACCCCGCTCACTCCCTTTCGCCCGGATACGCCCGCAGGCTAACCCAGGCGCCAGCCGCCTCAGGACCCAGACGGGGGAGCCGCGTTCTCCAGATCGTCGAGGCTGCCGGACATGACCGCGCGCAGATGCCCGGTCAGATGCGGCAACGGCCAATCCCACCAGGCCAGCGCAACAAGCCGGTCACGGCTGCGACGGGCTCACCATGGACGCCGTCGCCGCCCGCGCCGGCGTGCACCGCGCGACCGCCTACCGGCGCCGGGGCGAGATCGGCGAACTGCGGGCACCGGCGCCCGGCCGCTGCTCATCGCCGCCACCGCCCCGCTGTACCACCACCTGGTGCTCCTGCGGACCCCGCCCGACCCCGCACCTGCCCGGCCGCCAGGACCGCCGCCCCCGCGGGCTGACGGCGCGCCCGGCCGTACCCTCAGATATCGCGGAACGTCTCGATCTGCGCGCCCACCGCGTTCAGCCGCTCCGCCAGCTCCTCATACCCCCGGTTGATCACATACACGTTCCGCAGCACCGACGTGCCCTCGGCCGCCAGCATCGCCAGCAGCACCACCACCGCGGGACGCAGCGCCGGCGGGCACATCATCTCCGACCCCCGCCACCGCGTCGGCCCCTCCACCAGCACCCGATGCGGATCCAGCAACTTCACCGACGCCCCCAGCCGCGTCAGCTCCGTCAGATAGATCGCCCGATTGTCATACACCCAGTCATGAATGAGCGTCGACCCCTGCGCCACCGCCGCAATAGCCGCAAAAAACGGCACATTGTCGATGTTCAGCCCCGGAAACGGCATCGGATGAATCTTGTCGATGGGGGAGACCAGCTTCGACGGCCGCACCGTCAAATCCACCAGCCGCGTACGCCCGTTCGCCGCCGCATACTCCCCGCCCCGATCATGATCGAGACCCATCTCCTCCAGCACCGCCAGCTCGATCTCCAAAAACTCCACCGGAACCCGCCGAATCGTCAGCTCCGACGACGTCACCACCGCCGCCGCCAGCAAACTCATCGCCTCCACCGGATCCTCACTGGGGGAGTAGTCCACATCCCGATCGATGACCGGCACCCCATGCACCGTCAACGTCGTCGTCCCCACACCCTCGACCTTCACCCCCAGCTCCTCCAAGAAGAAGCACAGGTCCTGCACCATGTAATTCGACGACGCGTTACGGATCACCGTCACCCCGTCATGCCGCGCCGCCGCCATCAGCGCGTTCTCCGTCACCGTGTCCCCACGCTCGGTCAGCACGATCGCCCGCTTCGGCGACACCCCACCATCCACCTGCGCGTGATAAACCCCGCCCGTCGCCGTGATGTCCAACCCGAAATGCCGCAACGCCGACATGTGCGGCTGCACCGTCCGCGTCCCCAGATCACACCCACCCGCATACGGAATCTGGAACCGCTCCGTCCGATGCATCAACGGCCCCAAAAACATGATCACACTCCGGGTACGGCGCGCCGCCTCCGTATCCATCGCCTCCAGCTCCAACCGGCCAGGCGGCACGATCTCCAGATCACTACCCTCATTGATCCACCGCGCCCGCACCCCGATCGACGCCAGCACCTCCAAAATCCGGTAGACCTCCTCGATCCGCGCCACCTTCCGCAAAATCGTCCGCCCCGCGTTCAGCAACGACGCACACAACAACGCCACACACGCGTTCTTCGACGTCTTCACATCGATGCTGCCCGACAACCGCCGCCCACCGACCACCCGCAAATGCATCGGCCCCGCATACCCCAGCGACACGATCTCACTGTCCAGCGCCTCACCAATCCGAGCGATCATCTCAAGACTGATGTTCTGATTACCCCGCTCAATCCGGTTCACCGCACTCTGACTCGTCGCCAACGCATCCGCCAACTGCAGCTGCGTCCAACCACGATGCTGACGCGCATCCCGAATCAACCGCCCGATCCGCGCAAGATAGTCATCCGCCATAGCGCCACAACCTATCTCACATATGAGATGCCGCCGCCCCCCACCCATCCCGATGCACCGCCAAATACCCCGGCGTCACCTCCGCCCGCACCTTCCGCACAAACGCCGACCGCGCCGCCCGAAACCCCCGCCGGTCATCGAACATGTCCCGGCTCATCTCCGCCAGTTCCTCCACCCGATACGCATCCAACGGCTTACGCCGCTCATCCTCGGCCCGAGCCGCCACCTTCGCCGCCACCAACGCCTCCCACTCCACCCCCGACGCCAGCCGCTCCGCGAACTCCAGCACCGACCGCTCGAACTCCAGCCGCCCCCCGCCCAGCACATGATCAGCCAGCCCCAGCTCCACCGCCTCAGCCGCCCCCACCGGCAACGCCCCCTCCGTCAACCGCTCCGCCGCGACCGCACCCACCCGCCGCGCCAGCACATACGTCCAAAACTCACTGCCGAACAACCCCATCGTCCGATAATGCGGATTCAGCACCACCCCCTCCCGCACCAGCACCCGATCCGCACCCAGCGCCATCATCACCCCACCCGCGCCCGCACTACCCCCCACCGACGCCACCACCACCTGACCACGACACTCGATGATCTCCCGGCACACCGCGTTGATCGCATTGATGTTCATCCACGCCTCCAGCTCCGGATGCGCCGCCGCCTCGATCACATTCAGATGAATGCCATTCGAAAACGTCTCCCCACCCCGCACCACCAGCACCCGCGTGTCCTGCTCACCCGCATACCGCAACGCCGCCGCCAGCCTCCGGCACTGATCAGTCGACATCGCCCCGTTGTAGAAGTCGAAACTCACCACCCCCACACCCGCACTGCGCTCATACGTGATCTCCGTATAACCCGCACGCTCCTCCAGATGACCCACCCGATCACCCAAAACCATCACCGCCGGCAACTTCACCCCATCCCCGCGATCCAGCCGCAGATGACCCACCCACACCGTCCCATCACCCGTATGCACCAGCACCGCCCCCTCACGCCGCGCCGCCACCGCACCCGGCCGCCCCACCAGCGCCGGACCCCGATACACGTCGAACACCCGCACCGCCAGCCCGCACAACTCCGCCCGGCCACCCGGCGCCCCATCGGCCGCCCGCACCCGCCGCACGATCGCCTCCGTAGGATCCGACCACGACACCACCCGATCCGCATGCCGCATCGCCGGACGCAACCGCCCCACCACCTCAGGCCGCCCATAATCCAGCGGCACCGGCACGAACCCCGCGTCACCCGCCTTCTGCGCCACCTCCAGCACCAGCTCCACCGCCGCATCCGCCACCGGCCCGTTATACAAAGCCGACTTACGCGGCGCCTCCACCGGCAGCGGGAACATCCGATACCCCCAGATCGGCCCCGCGTCCATCTCCTCCACCGCCTGCAACGCCGTCACCCCCCACTCCGGCTCCGCGTCCGCGATCGCCCAATCCAGCGACGACGGCCCCCGGTCCCCGGGCGGACCCGGATGAATGATCACCACCCGGTGCCGCTGCCACAACAGCCCCGGCACCTTCTCCTTCAAAAACGGACAAATAATCAAATCCGGCTTCGCCAGCTCCGCCGCCTCGAGCATCACCTGCTCCGACAGCGCCAACTCCACGCTCACGTCATGACCGGCACGCCGCAACTCCAGCCACGCACGCTGGGTCAGGCCATTGAAAGACGAGCAAAGCAGCAGGATGCGCAACGGAAACAGCCTCCGGACGATCGCGATGAAGGACGACACCCCGCCAGCAACGGGGGAGAGGACGGGCGGGGGACACCCCTCAGATGGCCGCACCCGGGCGGCAGACCTCAGTGGTTTCGGCAGCCCCAAATGACCCGTACATGCCACAAGATGTTGACACGAACCGGCACTCCCCGCTGACAATTCACGCAAAATCACCAACTATCTGGTACGGCGCAGCCAGGGGAGTGGCCCCACCCTGCGGAAAAGCACATCAAAAGCCCCCTCCGACACGATGGGCCCCAGATCTGACCCCCACACGGAAGGTCGATGTCATGCGTCTACGCGTTCCGCTCCTGCTCGCGGCCGTCGCCGCCACAGGCCTGCTCACCGCCCAGCCGGCCACCGCCAATGCCACCGCGGCGGCGACGGTGCCGTACGCGGCCGATTCCGGCGACTCGTGCAAGCGCGGTTCCACCGAGGGAAGCCTGGAATGGGTCACCGGCCCCGTCATCAGGCCCACGGTCAAGGTGGCGGGAACCCTGTCCGACGAGCGCGAGTTCTCCATCTGCGCGCCCGACGGCATGTACAGCCGGGCCAGCTTCAGCGCCTACCACGGATCGGACAAGGTGGCCAGCGGGCAGGTCAAGGCCGACAACGCCACCGTCCCGGTCGCGCTGACGCTGTCCGATGCCTCGGGCGTGCGCTCGATCGACCGCGTCGTGGTGCAGGTGTGCCGCTACAGCAACAGCCCGGTCGGCATCAGCTATTGCGGGCCCGCGCAGGAGTACAAGGCCCCGTGACGGCCGCTTTCCAAGCACATTAGCTATACCGGACAGAATTCACCTTCTGTCCGGTATAGCGTATTTTGTGGTGATTTAGCGGCGGGTGGTTCGGAGGCGGCGGACGAAGCGTGCGGCGGCGCGATGGCTCATGCCGGTCTCGCCACGGACCAGGAAGACCGCCTCCTGCAACTGCCCGAGCGCCTTCATCTCCAGCGCCTGGTCGACCAGGTCGGCACTGGGGGCGGGGCGGTTGCGGGGGCGGCGGGTGAGCCGGGCGGCCAGCACGATGAGCCAGATGGCACCGGCCGTCACGACGCCGGTGAGCGCGATGAGGGCCGTTGTTGACATGGCCTGCGTGCTGCCCGCGCCGGACGAGATCATGCACGAACGCCCGCCGAACTTGCCCTGGGCGCGTTCTGGGCGTGGCGCGGGTTCGTGGTGGGTGCGGTGTGTTGCGGCAGGATGGCTTGTGTGGCGTTTTCCCGGGCCGGGGCGATCATCCGCGTTTGCTCGATAATGTACATTATGTCAAGTTAACGTGATCTTGACCCTCCTCCCGGCGCGCCCTCCTGCCCGCGCCCTCGTGTCGGCGCGCCCCGCCGCTCCTCAAGGAGCCCGAGCGGTCTAGCCGGTAGTTCTGGCGTCCGGGTGCCCGGCCTGTGTGGTCGGTACGGCGTGTGGGTGGTCGTGACTCATGGTGTCGGTCGCCTCGGGTGCGTGCCGGCGGCCGATCGTGAACGACGGGGTAATGCGGTGTGGCAGGAGAGTTAGGCCCCGCTCCCCCGCGGGTGGCCGGTGGCGGTCGGCTGTCATCTCATTTCTTTGCGTGCCTGCCATATTCCTGTGTGAATTTCCGGAAAGTGATTGCCCGTGAAGCGTTAAAGCGGTTGACCGCAATCCGGATAATCGCGCCATGGCCTGGGTGGCCTGGGGATTCATGCGTTCAACTGTCGAAATTTGCACCATCTCAAGTGTTGGTCGGGAATTGACAGGGGCGGGCTTGTGGCATGATGATCCATCGGTGGGCAAGGCCGTAAAAGATGGCCTTGTTCGGACATTCACGGAAATGTCCTTTGTGTGCTCCGGGCCCGGTGGGGGCGCTGGGGGGTGGTCCCCCGGACTCGGCTGCCGCATGCCCGCGCCGCTCCGGTGCGCGGGCATGCGGCCTCACTCCCTGTGCCCGGTGGGTGGCTTCTCCCCCACTGGCGGGCCTGCTGGACCCGTCTGCAGGCGCGGCCGCTGTGGTCGGGTGCCTGCTCGGGTGCGGTTTTTCGCTTCTGCTGGGGTGCTGGCTCCGGTGGCGGGGGTTGACGAGGAATCTTGACGAGTCGTTGAAATGCCGCCTTGGATGGTTTTGGTGCGCTTACCCTGGATATCTGGTACGCGTCCGGAAGGGGACCCGCATGGGGAACGAAGTGTTGTGCCAGGTGTGTCAGGGGGTGCTGCCGGCGTCGGGTCGTGAGTCGTATACGGCGGCGCGTGGGCGGTTGATCGTGTCGAACGGGTATTGCCAGGGTGGGTGCGCGGAGCGTGCCGAGCCGGCGGTGCGGGCGGTTCGGGTGGGTTCGGCGCCGGGTGCGCCGGTGCCTGTGGCTCCTGCTCCGGCTCCGGTGGGTGCTCCCCCGGTGGCGCGGGTGCGGGGTTAGGCCTCGTGCCAGTAGTCCCTGGTTTCTAGGGCGCGGCCGTCGCTGTCGAAGGTGATGAAGACGCAGCCGGCCAGGGTGTGGTCGCCGTCGGTGACGCGGTATTCGATGGCGGTGTGGTTGCCGTCCACCATGGGTGGGTTGAAGTGTGCGCGGGGTGCGTGTTCTTCGGCGAAGGATCGGTGGATGTATTCGGCGATCTCTGCTTTTCCGCGGTGGGGTGGGCGGAAGGGCATGGAGGTGTGGACGGCGTCGTCGGCGTAGAGGGTGAGGATGGCGTCGGCGTCGTGGTGGGTCCAGCCGTGTTGCCAGGTGTCGGCGAAGTGCTGGGCGTGGGCGCGGGTGTCGGGCATGGGGTGATCGTAGGGGCGCCGTGTGGGTGTCAGGGGCGGATGGCCAGGACGCATACGGCGGGCGGGGTGAGGTCGAGGGTTTCGACGCGTGGGTGGGTGTATCCGGCTTCGGTGAGGTGCCGGGTGATGTCGCGGGCGGCTTGGGCCGAGGTGTCGGGGGTGGCTCCGGGGGTGCGGGGGTGGTGGCGGCGCGGCTGGCGGGTGGGCCGTTGGAGCGGGCGCGCGCGCACTGATGGGGTCAGGGGGTGCGGGTGGCGATGGCGTCGAGTTCGAGGGTCACGTGGGGGCTGACCATGAGGGTGGTGGCGGCGTTCCAGTTGACGTGCCAGTCGTGGCGGTTGACGGTGAGGGCGGTTTTGAGGCGGGGGCCGTCGTCGGTGAGGCGGTAGTGGAGGTCCAGGGTGATGGGCCGGGTGGTGCCGCGGATGGTGAGGTCGGCGGTGAGGGCGAAGCTGGTGGGGGTGCGCTGTCGTACGCCGGTGGTGGTGAGGGTGATGGTGGGGTGGTCGGCCAGGCCGAGGAAGTGGGTGCGCAGGTGCTGGTCGCGTTGGGGGTTGTGGGTGTTGAGGCTGTGGGTGTGGATGGTGAGGTCGATGGTGGTGTTGGCGGGGGTTTCGCCGTCGAGGTAGGCGTGGGCGTCGAATGAGGTGAAGTGTCCGTGGACGCGGGTGGCCATGGTGTGGCGGGCGGTGAAGCCGATGCGGGTGCGGGTGGGGTCGAGGGTGTAGGCGCCGGTGAGGGTGCTGAGTGTGGTCATGGTCGTTCGACGAGGTGGGCGGGCGGTTTGTGAGGTGCCGGTGTGACCTCACATTTGGTGGTGGTGTTTCGTCGTAGGGGTGACGGCACGGCCATCTGAGGAAGTCGGGGATCCTATGAGCAGCTCTATCGATCCGAGCCTGAGCGCGATCATGAGTGAGCGGCGGCAGTTGATCAATTTGGCGTATCGGCTGCTGGGGTCGCTGGCTGATGCCGAGGATGTGGTGCAGGAGACGTATGTGCGCTGGTATGCGATGTCGCGGGAGCGGCAGGAGGCGATCGAGTCTCCGGGGGCGTGGCTGACGAAGGTGGCCAGCCGTATCTGCCTGGATGTGCTGGGTTCCGCGCGGGTGCGGCGGGAGAGCTATGTGGGTGAGTGGCTTCCGGAGCCGTTGCCGGATCGTCCGGATTGGGCGGCGGGGCGGCTGGGTGGCGCGGTGGTTGATCCGGCGGATCGGGTGACGCTGGATGAGTCGCTGAACATGGCGTTTCTTGTGGTGCTGGAGTCGATGACGCCGGCGGAGCGGGTGGCGTTCATCTTGCACGATGTGTTCCGGTATTCGTTTGCCGAGGTGGGTGAGATTGTCGGGCGGAGTCCGGCGGCGTGCCGTCAGCTGGCTTCTTCGGCGCGGCGGCGGGTGCGGGAGGCGCGGGTGCCGCGTGCGGCGGTGGGGCGGCAGGCGGATGTGGTGCGGGAGTTCAAGCGGGCGTGGGAGGCGCAGGACATCGAGGCGTTGCTCGGGTTGCTGGCTCCGGATGCGATGGCGGTGGGTGATGGTGGCGGTGTGGTGAGTGCGGCGTTGCGTCCGGTGGAGGGTGCGGCGGCGATCGCGGGCTACATCGTGGAGATCGCGCGGCTGGTTCCGGGGATGTCGGTGGTGGAGCGGACGGTCAATGGGCAGCCTGGTCTGGTGGCGGTGCAGGACGGGGTGACGGTGGTGGTGATGGCGTTCGAGGTCGCCGGTGATCGGATTCAGCGGATCTGGGGTGTGCGTAATCCGCACAAGTTGCGTTCGTGGAGTACGGACTGACCTGTCCCCCGATGTTGTGATGATGGGAGCCGGCGGGCAGGTGGGCGCTTGCGTGGTGCGTGAGCTGGTGGAGGGGCTGGCGGCGTTCACGTGTGCGCATCGGGCCGCTGTTTTCGGGGGCTGATCGGGGGTTTCGGCGGGGCGGGGGTCAGGGGGTGGTGCGGGCGGTGGTGCCGGGGGTGTGGGGGCGGGCCAGGGCGGTGCCGAGGGCGGCGCCGCCGATGGTGGCGGCTGTCCAGAAGGCGATCATGCCGATGAGGAATTCGGGGCGTACCACGTCGAGGACGGCCGCTTGCCAGGTGGGGGGTAGGGCGTCGCCGGTGGTCAGGTATCCGGCTCGCCGGTCGGCCCAGTGGAGGGCTTCGGGGATGCCGACGGCGAGGACCGCGATCAGGGCGGCGAGGGTGGCGGGGGCTGTGGCGCGCAGGCCGGTGGCGAAGGATCGGCTCCGGCGTGCGGTGGTGAGGGCGACGGCGAGGAGCAGGAGGGCGGGTGCGGTCATCCAGAAGTCGAGGATGCCGCCGCGGTCGTGTGCCAGGGACCATCGTGAGGCGGCGAATGATCCGCTCGCGGTGAGGAGGGCCACTGCGGTGGCGGGTATCCAGGCGCGGTGGGGTGCTGCGGTGCGCAGGATGGTCCATATTCCGCCGAGGGCGAAGCGGCGGCGCTGGGCGGGTGGGTCGATGGTGGCGAGTTCGGCGCGGAGGGCGGCGCCCCAGGGGGTGCGGTTGGGTGGCAGGTCGGTGGTGGCCAGGTCGAGCAGGAGGTGCCAGAGGTCGCCGGTCGGGTGCCGGCGGCTGGTGGCGCGGGTGGCGAGTGCGGCTCCCAGGATGGGCCAGGGCAGGGCCCAGAGCAGGGCGGCGAGGAAGGCGTCGAAGGGCAGGAGCAGGTCGCCGTCGCCGAGGTGGGCGGGTGTGGGGAAGGTGCCGGGTTCGGTCAGGTGGGCGGCGCGCAGGGGTAGGTGGGCGGCGGCCGTACCGGCGGCGACGGCCGTGAGGGTGAGCAGGCCGGCGATGGTTCCGGCGCCGAAGCCGCGGGCGCGGCCGACTGCGGCGGCGGTCAGGCCGGCGAGGACGGCGCATGCGATGGCGGCGAGCAGGGCGAGCATGAGGGTGGTGAGGACCACGTCGAAGCCCCAGGCCGGGCCGTGGGTGAGTGCGGCGAGGTAGGTGTGCTCCAGGCCGGCGGTGAGGGTGGCGGCGGTGAGGGCGATGGCTGCCAGGGCGGGCCAGATGGGGCGTGTGGTGCCGGCTCGCCAGGCGGCGCGGGCGGGGTGCGCGCCGGTGTCTGCTTGGCGTCGGGCCTCGCGCAGGCGGGCCTCGCGCAGGCGGGCCTCGCGCAGGCGGGTCGTGAGCACGACGAGGGCCAGCAGGGGCGCGGGTGCGAGGACGGCCAGGAGGAGTGCGGGGAGCATCGGGGTCCCTCCGAACGGCGGGGCGGGCCGGGGTCAGGTGGTCCCGGGCGCGAGCCGGGTGGCGCTGGGTGCGGTGGTGCCGTCGCGGGTGGGCGCCGGTGTGGTGAGGGTGCGGGCGAGTTCGGCGCCGGCGGTGGTGAGCCGGTACAGGTGGCGGGCGGGGCGTCCGCGGGGCGGTTCGTTTTCCCAGGCGGTCTCGACGAGTTCGCGTTCGGCCAGGCGGATGAGGATGGGGTAGACGGTGCCTGCCTTCAGGTCGAGGGTGCGGCACAGGTCGTAGCCGTGGCTCCAGTCGCTGCCTTTGCCGGCGAGGGCGGTGAGGACGGCGGCGGTCTGGCGTGAGGGGCGTCGTGCGGGTGCCATGACCCCAATATCTATCTAGATAGAGTTACGGCGCAAGGCGTTGTTGCGGAATGCCGGAGATCGCCGCCGTTCGTCCGGCAGGATGATCGCATGACGGCGACGAACGGCAGGCGGTGGAACCACAACATCCATTTCCATCCCCGTGTCCTGGGCGCGCTCCCCCGTGATGCCCGGCGTGCTCTCGACGTGGGCTGCGGCGAGGGCATGCTCGCCCGCGAGTTGCGGCGCCGCGTGCCGCAGGTGACCGGGATCGACCTGGACGCGCCCAGCATCGATCTGGCCCGCCGGCAGCCCGGGGAGATCGACTACATCGTCGGCGACTTCCTCACGCATCCGTTCGAGCCGGCTTCCTTCGACGTGATCGCCTCGGTCGCCACCCTGCATCACATGGACGCCGCCGCGGGGCTGGCCCGGATGCGTGAGCTGCTGCGTCCCGGCGGCGTGGTGGCCGTCGTCGGCCTGGCCCGTACTACGATGCCCGGGGATCTGCCGCGTACCCTCGCCGGCATGGCGGTGGGTATGGCGCATCGTGCGGTGAAGGGTCACTGGGTGCATCCCTCGCCCATGGTGTGGCCGCCGCCGGTGACCTATCCGCAGATGCGGGAGCTCGCGGCGGAGATCTTGCCCGGCTCGCGTTTCCGCCGTCATCTGCTGCTGCGCTACACCATCATCTGGCGCAAGCCCTAGTCGGTTCCGGGTCTCTTACGCCGGCCGTACCGGAGAGTAGGGGTGGGTGGCGGTGACGCTGGCGGTGGGCAGGGGGCCGTACAGGTGGGGGAAGCCGTCTTCTTCGCGCACGTCCAGGCCGGTGGGGTCGATGTGCAGGACCAGCAGCGGTTCGGTGACGGCGGCGTAGAAGGTGTTGGCGACCTGGTCGAGCTGGGTGTGGTCGTGGCTGCAGTGGATGAAGCCGACTTCCTGCAGGGTTTTGCCGAGGGTGGAGACCTGGTAGCCGGCGGGTCCGGTGGCGTGCCAGTCGGCGGCCAGGGCCAGGTGCAGGATCATGACAGGGCCTCCAGGGCGCGTTCGGCGTCGGCGAGGGTGTTGTAGGCGTGGAAGGACAGGCGGGCGTTGCCGGCGCGGGTGGCGGCGGTGATGCCGGCGGCGGCCAGGCGGGCGGGGTCGGCCGGCAGGGACAGGATGGGGCTGTCGCCGGGGGGCCGACCGAGTCCGGTGCGGACGTGGTTGGCCAGGGCGAGGTTGTGCGCGCCGACGGCCTGTACGCCGAGGGTGGTGAGCAGTTCGAGGGCGGGGGCGGCGCCGACGTAGCAGAACCAGGCCGGTGACAGGTCGAAGGCGCGGGCGTCGCCGGCCACGCGCAGGGGCATGCCGTAGAAGGCGGTGGCGGGGTCGGGGGCGCTGTACCAGTTGGCGGCCAGGGGGCGCATGCGTGCGCGCAGGCGGGGTGACAGGTAGCCGAAGGCGGCGCCGCGGGGGGCCATGAGCCATTTGTAGGCGGCGCAGACCAGGGCGTCGATGCCGTCGAGGGTGATCGGCAGCCATCCGCAGGCCTGGCTGGCGTCGGTGATGACGAGGGTGTCGTGCTCGCGGGCGGCCGCGATGATGTCGGCCAGGGGGGCGCGCTGGCCGGTGGCCGACTGGACGAGGCTGAAGGCGACGGCGGTGGTGGCGGGGGTGATGTGTTCGGCCAGGCGGTCGGCGGGTGCGGTCTGTACGTCGGCGGCGACGGCCCAGGGGAAGACGTTGCTGGTGAACTCGATGTCGGGGACCAGGACGCGGGCGCGTTCGGGCAGGGCGGTGGCGATGGTGGAGGTGATCTGGGAGGCGGTGGAGCTGATGGTGATGTCGGCTGGGGGTGCGCCGATGAGGTGGGCGAAGGCGGTGCGGGCGCGGCCGACGCTGTCGTCCCAGGGTTTCCAGTCGCTGCTGCCGTGGCGCCATTGGTCCAGGACGGTCTGCAGTTCGGTGTAGGCCTGGCGGGGTGGCAGGCCGTAGCTGGCGGTGTTGAGCCAGCCGGGGCGGGCGTCCCACAGGGTGTGCCAGGTGGTCATGGGTTCTGCCATTCGCGGGCGAGCATGGCGTAGACGGCTTCGGAGGCCCATTGTCCCTTGACGTACTCGTTGTCGATGAGGTGGGCCTCGTGGCGCATGCCGAGTTTTTCCAGGACGCGGGCGGAGGCGCGGTTGCGGGCGTCGAGGCGGCCGACGATGCGGTGCAGGCCGAGGTCGTCGAAGCCGAGGCCGAGCAGGGGGCGGGTGGCTTCGGCGGCGTAGCCGCGGCCGTGGAAGCGGGGGTGCAGGACGTAGCCGATCTCGCCTTGGCGGTGTTGTTTGCTGGTCCAGATCAGGACGCAGTTGCCGACGAGTTCGCCGGTCTCGGTGAGGGTGATGGCCAGGTCGATGGCTTCGCCTTCGTCGAGCAGGGCGGTGCGGGCGATCTTCTTGTCGAGGAAGGCGCGGGTGGTGTCGAGGTCGCGTGGTTCCCAGTAGAGGTAGCGGGCGACCTCGGGCAGGGATTCGTAGGCGTGCAGGTCGTGGAGGTCGCCGGGGGTGAATCCGCGCAGGGTGAGGCGTTCGGTGGTGATCGGGTAGGTGGGTTTGAGCACGGACGCAGTGTAGGCATCGGTCATTCGGGACGCGAGGCGTTTTCCAGTGCGAGGGCCAGCAGGGTGCGCAGGTCGTCGAGGGGGCGTTGTTCGACGACGTGTTCCAGCCACAGGGCGCAGACGGTGGCGTAGAGCAGGCGGGCGCGGGGGTGGGCGGGGGGCAGGCCGAGGTGGTCGGCGGTGACGGCGAGGCAGCCGTCGCTCCAGCGGCGGGCGATCGTCTGCAGGGCGGGGTCGCGGCCGGCGTGGACGTACAGTTCCCATAGGCCGAGCTGGTGGGGGCGGTCGGCGTTGGCCAGGTCGTCGGCCAGGCCGGGCAGGCCGTGGGCGCGCAGGTGGCCGAGTTCGCGTTCGACCAGGTGGGTGAAGGCTTCGGCGAGCAGGTCGTCGCGGGAGGCGAAGTAGTAGGTGGTGGCCGCCAGGGGCAGGGCGGCGCGGTGGGCGACGGCGCGGTGGGTCAGGGCGGCGAAGCCGTTCTCGGTGAGCAGGTCGACGGCGGCGTTGAGCAGGGCGGTGCGGCGCTGGGTGGCGCGGGCCTGGGGTTTTTTGGTCAATGCGTTCCCGCGAGGTTGAGGACGACGACGCCGGCGATGATGAGCACGATACCGCCGATCTTGAGCGGGGACAGGCTCTCGCCCATGAACGCGAAGCCGATGAGGGCGATGGCGGCGGTGCCGGCGCCGGACCAGATGGCGTAGGCGGTGCCCATCTCCAGTTGGAGTTGCAGGGCCTTGCCGAGCAGGGCGAAGGAGGTGGCGTAGCCGGCGATGACGAGGATGCTCCAGCCGAGGTGGGTGAAGCCGTTGGCGAGTTTGAGTGCGGAGGTCGCGGCGATCTCGCTGGCGATGGCGAGGGCGAGCAGGAGCCAGGCCATGGGGGTGGAGCCCTTCCAAAAAGTGGTACGTCTGTGCCAGTTTAGATGGGGCGGATGCGCTTGCCAACACAGTCGAATACGTGTTCCACTTGGGCTCGTGGAGTGGGACGCGCTTTCGCTACTCGAGGCCGGCGAGCACAAGCCGCTGATCGAACGGCGTGCGGTGCTGCGCGGCGGCTTCTACGAGACCCAGGCCCGCACCATGATCGAGCGGGTGCCGCCGGCCGCGGGCATCGCCCAGCAGTGGGGCATCTCCCCCTATCGCGGCTGCGCCCATGCCTGCCGCGGCTGCGGCGCCCGCGCCGGGCATCGCAAGCTCGGGATGGACGCCGGGCGCGACTTCGACACCCGGATCGTGGTCAAGGCCAACGCCGTGGCGCGGCTGCGGGCGGAGCTGGAGCGTTTCGACGGCGCGCCGGTCGCGGTGGGGCTGAGCGGCGACTGCTACCAGGAGGCCGAGCGCACCTACCGGCTGATGCCGGGCGTGGTGGCGGCGCTGCGGGATGCGGGCGTGCCGTTCACCGTCTACACCAAGAGCTCGCTGGTGCTGCGCGACGCCGAGATGCTGGCGGCGGCCGGCGCGCGGGTGGCGGTCTCGATCGCGTTCGTCGACGAGCGCATCCGGCGGGCGGTCGAGCCGGGCGCGCCCGGGGCGCAGGCCCGCCTGGAGCTGGTGGCGGCGCTGGTGGAGGCCGGGGTGGCGTGCCGGGTGCTGATGGCGCCGGTGCTGCCGCTGCTGAGCGACGCCGCCGACCAGCTGGGCGCGACCGTGCGCAGGATCGCGGCCAGTGGCGCGGGCGGGGTGGAGGCGATCGTGCTGCGCCTGCCTCCGGCCACCCGCGCCTGGTACATGACCTGGTTGCAGCGGGCCCATCCCGCTCTGGCCGAGCGCTACGAGGAGCTCTACGATCCGGCCGGGTTGCCGGCGCCGGGCTACGAGCAGCGCATCCTCGGCCAGATCGAGCAGTTGTGCCGCGCCTACCACCTGGACTTCGGCGCCCCCGCTCCCCCGGCCCCGCTCACGCCCAAGGCGGCCCAGCTGGCGCTGGTGTAGCCGTCAGGGGCCGTGCAGGTGCATGCCGGGCCCGAACATCGGGGCCGGGGTGTCGAACAGGTCGGCCTCCTCGCCCTCGTGCACGCGTTCGCCGGAGCCGAGCAGCGCCCGGGTGAGCGTCTGGCGCTCATCCAGCATCTCCTCCAGCGCCCGGCCGAGGTGCTCGCCGGTGAGCGTGGTGACGGCCTCGGCCTGCGGTAGCGCGATCAGGACGGCCCGGCGCAGCAGTTCCTTGAAGAACGAGGCGGTCGCGCCGTCGGTGCGCTCCACGATCGGCTCCAGGTCGGCCTCCAGGCGCAGGTCGCGCGCGTACAGGCGTAGCAGTTCCCGCCGGCCGGCGGCGTCCGGCTTGGGGATGCGCACCGCCAGGTCCACGCGGCCGGGACGGTCGGCCAGCGCGCGCTCCAGCACGTCGGCGCGGTTGGTGGTGAGCACGAAGGTGACGTCGGCGTCGGCGCCCACGCCGTCCATGGCGTCCAGCAGCGCGAACAGCAGCGGGTTGCCGTCCTCGGTGTAGGAGCGGTCGCGGGCCACCAGGTCGACGTCCTCCAGGATGACGATCGCCGGCTGCAGCCGCCTGGCCAGGCCCGCCGCCTGGGTGACGAACCTGATCGCCGAGCCGGTCATCACGATGACGGTGCACTGGCGCATGCGGCCCATCAGGTAGCGGGCGGTGTGGGTCTTGCCGGTGCCGGGCGGGCCGTGCAGCAGCAGGCCGCGTTTGAGGTGCTGGCCGTGCTCGCGCAGCCGTACGGCGTGCTCGCCGATCCCGATGATGTGGCGTTCGATGCTGTGCAGTACGCCCTCGGGCAGGACGACCTGCTCGGCGCTCACCTGGGGGCGGGGCAGGAAGGTGACCAGGTCGTTGCCGCGGTGCTCGCTCCATTCGAACGACAGGATCTGGCCGCGGTAGATGTCGTGGGCGCGCATGTGCGCTTCGATCGCCTCGCGGGTGCGGGTGGCGATGGTGCGGTCGGTGGCCAGGACGACGACGTTGCTCTTGGGCGGGCCGTGCTGCTGCGGGCCGCGCAGCCCGATGACGACCGGCCGGCCGTCGGGTGAGCGGGCCAGGATCAGGCCGAGCGCGATGACTTCGACGCTCTCGTCGGGGCCGATGGGCGCGGTGGTGTAGTCGACGGCGCCGGGTTCGAAGCGTTCGTAGCCGCGGGCGGCGCTGGCGAGCATGTTGACGAAGTCCTCGTGCTCGCGGCCCTGGCCGGCGATGCCGAACCACTGGGCTTGCGGGGCGTGTTCGGCCAGGTAGGCGTCGATGCCGCGCTGGAGGTTGACGTGCTCCCAGGCGGGGAAGGAGGCGATCACGTTGGCGATGTGCCGCAGCGGGCTGCCCAGGTGGCCGGTGACGCGGGCGACCAGTTCGGGGGTGGGCTTGGACTGGTTGATCTCGTGGTGGGCGTCCCGGAGAAGCTCTTCGAGGGCTCGGGCCAGCTTCGTGGCGTCGCTGAGATCCATGGCCTCCACAGTGGCAGGTCAGCTGGAGAGATTCAGCCGGATTTCGGTGACCTGGTAGCCGGCCCGCCGGAAGGCGGCGGCCATGGGGGCGTTGGCCAGGTCGGTGGTGGCGGTGATGCGCGGGGCGCCGTTGCCGGCGTGCAGGCGGGTGATCTCGCCGAGGATCTCATCGACGTAGCCGCGCCCGCGCAGCTGCGGCACCACGCCGAGATAACCCACATTGACGTGGTACGGCGTGGCCGACGGGATCGCCATGCCCGCCACCTGCCCGTCGGGGGTGCGGGCCAGGCGCCACCAGTGCCGCTGCCCCGGCGCGTTCAGGTAGAAGTCCATCTCCTCGCGGGCGCCGGCGCGGGCGCCCTTGGCCGCGACGCTCGCGCGGGTCTGCGCGTCCAGGCTGCCCTCGGCGATGCGCTCGAACACGGCCAGGAACTCCTCGTCGGCGGCCTCGGTGAAGCGCAGCGCGCCGGTGGCGGCGGGCACGCCGGCCTCGGGGGTCCAGGCGAACTGCAGCCGTTCCACCTCGCGCCTCAGCCCGGCGGCGTGCGCGGCGGCGCGCCGCCAGCCCACGGCGGCCGCGGTGGCGGGCTCCTCGCGCCAGCCGCCGGCGGCCTTGATGGTGTACGTCACCGGGCCCGGGATGGACGCCAGCGCGGCGCCGATCAGCCGGGCGGCGATCGCCGTGCGCTCGGGTGCCGCGGGGTCGACGTCCAGGCAGTCGAGCGCGACCGGGTGCGGGGCGGCGGCCGGTCCCCACCACAGCGCGCGGCCCACCATGCGGCCGGCGGTGTCCTCGGCGATCCACGTCCATTCCGGGCGGTACATGCCCTCGGCCAGGTCGGCCCGGTAGCGCTCGGCGTCGATCCAGCCGACGGGCTCGCGCACGGTCCAGGCGGTGACGCGTGCGAGGTCGGCGGCGCTGGTGGGGTTCATGGTGCTCATGGGATGAAAAGCAATCACGTGGGCAGGTTAACGCCCTTTTGTCCTGATGCCATTCTGGCTTGTGCTGGCGTCGAATTGGCGCCATAGTGGCGTCATGGATCTCACGTCGTACGCCGACCGGCTCCGCCGGGAGCTGGCCGTCGCCGCGCAGGGCGGCGGCGAGGAGGCGGTCGCGCTGGCCGAGCGGCTCGCCGCGCCCCTGGAGTCCTCGGTGCGGCTGATCTTGCTGGAGGCGCTGTCGGAGGCCGCCGACGAGATCACCCGCGAGCTGGCGCCCGGCTCGGTGGAGGTGCGGCTGCGCCGCGGCGACCCCGCCTTCGTCCTGACCCGCTCCCCCGCCGAGCACGACTTCGACCGGCCCCCCGGGGAAGAGGCGGAACCGCCCGTCGCGGCGGGCAAGGACGGCGGCACCGCGCGCATCAACTTCCGCCTGCCCGAGCAGCTCAAAGGCCAGATCGAGGAGGCCGCGCGCCAGGAGGGCCTGTCGGTCAACACCTGGCTCGTGCGCGCCGTCGCCGCCACGTTCGAGCCGGCCGCCCGCCGCGGCCCGCGCCGCCCCGCCGCCGGCGGGCGCCGCTACAGCGGCTGGGTCGGCTGAGCGGTCCACACCAGCATCTTCAGGAGGTTTGCCATGCCGACGTTCGACACGCCCGAGCCGATCACGGTCAGGATCGACCTGCCCGGCGGCGACGTCAAGATCATCGCCAGTGACCGCACCGACACCGTGCTCGACGTGCGGCCGGGCGAGGGCGAGCAGGAGGGCGAGGTCCAGGCCGTCTACGACGGCGCCACCCTGGTGGTCTCCGCCGCGCCGCACGACCCGGGCCTGTCCGGCGTGGTACGGCAGGCGGCCGCCACCGTCGGCAGCCGGCCCGGCTGGAGCCTGTCCCGGCTGGTACGCATGCTGGGCGAATGGGGGCAGCCCTCACCCAGCGTGACGATCGAGGTGCCGACCGGCTCACACGTGCAGGGTGAGGCGATGGCCGGGGAGTTCCACTGCACCGGGCGGCTGGGCGAGGTCCGGCTGCGTACCGACTACGGCGACATCCGCCTCGACCAGGCCGGCGCGGTCCGCCTGACCACCGACAGCGGCGAGATCTCCGTCGACCGCGCCCACGGCCGCGCCGAGATCACCACCGGCTCCGGCGAGGTCAGGATCCACGAGATCGACGGCAGCGCCGTCATCAGCAACGACGACGGCGAGTGCGCCATCGGCGAGGTCACCGGCGACCTGCGCCTGACCGGCGTGCACGGCGACATGCGGGTCGAGCGCGCCGGCGGCGACGTCGAGGCCAAGACGGTGTACGGCAGCGTGCGCATCGGGCAGGTGCGGCGCGGCACCGTGGTGCTGACGAGCACCGGCGGCGACCTGGAGGTCGGCATCCGCCAGGGCACGGCGGCGCTGCTGGATGTGAGCACGGCGGAGGGGCGGCTGGTCAACACCCTGGAGGCCCGCGAGGGGCCGGAGGGGTTCGAGGAGACGGTCGAGATCCGCGCCCGCAGCCACGAGGGCGACATCACGATCCGCCGCGCCTGACCTCCTCTCTTCGCCGCGAACCCCGTTTCGTGTCGCGGCGCGACACGGCCGGGGCAGACCGCGCGGTGACGCACCCCCCAACGTGGAGATACACCACATGAGGGGCTGCACCCCCCGTGCGGAGATGTATCGGGTGGGGGCGCAACGCGTCCGCAGGCCGCGATCCGTCACCGGTACGCCTGCCGGCGATGACGTGCCGGGCCTGGGGGCGCCGTCGAAGCCGTACTCCCGCTGGAGGTGTCCGGCGAGGCGGGGCAGGGCGCGGCCTCCCATGCGGCGGTCGGCGTCGAGGAAGCGGGCGTAGAGCATGCCGTGGCC
>NZ_JBHYJD010000040.1:0-94836 GCF_042740555.1 Nonomuraea sp. NPDC059007
CCCCTGGCTACACGCCTACAATCACCACCGCGGCCACACCGCACTCGGCGGCCAACCACCCGCCAACCGCGTACCTAACCTCTCAGGACAGAACAGCTAGTGCGGGTTCTTCGCCGTCACATCCCGCGGAGTGATGCGGAAGCCCTGCCAGTGGACCGGCATCGGGTCGGCGTCCTCGTCCCTGGCGACGTGGTGGTAGCCGACGTTCACCCAGATCACCGGGTCCTTGACGCGCTCGCGGCCGGCGTACTGGTCGACGGACTTGCCGCATTTGGGAGCCACGTTGTAGGTGGCCAGGCGTTCGCAGGAGCGGTACTGGGTCACGTAGAGGTCGGCGCGGGTGAACGCCTCGTCCGACGGGCCGCGGTACTGCGCGCTGTCGGAGTTGTTGATCTCCCAGCTGACCGGGTGGAGATCGGTGTTGCGCACCTTCGGATCGACCACGCGCCACCAGCGCATCCGCCGGTTGACCGCCTTGGTCTCGCGGCGTAGGACGGTCCGCTTCAACGCCCGCTTCTTCGTCCTGTCACCGGCGAAGTCGTACTGCTCCACGACATCGCGGGAGGCGCCCTGGATGTCGAAGTCCATCCGCCAGAACACGTTGTGGCTGTGGGACTCCTCGAAATGCCTGCCGCCCACCCCGATCGGCCAGCCGTGCTTGGGCGCGGTCGTGGTGCCCGCCAGTGACCCGGTCGCGCCCACGCGCGGCGTGATCGAGCCGTCGTCGCCGAAGACGAACTCGGCGATGTAGGTGTACCAGCCCACCTGGTAGGCCGACAGCACCACGAGCTCGCGTCCCTGCTTCGACCTGCGCAGCGCCGGGTCGCCGAAGCCGTCCTTGAGGTAGGCGTGGCCGCGCGGCCTGGTCGTCACGCACACCACCTGCTTGCGCCGCTCGCCGCCCGGACAGTCGGCGTCGGTGAGCGGGATCGCCGCCGAGCCGAGCGAGCCGATGTCGTGGTAGCGCGGCTCGCCCGAGTCGTACGGCACGTGGATCTGCGCCAGCGCCGCGCTCCGCAGCACGCTCACGCCCGGCGAGCCCTTGGGCACGTACGTGACCCGGTTGAGCGTCAGCCCCTCGATCGTGCGCATCTCCCAGCACAGCCGCCAGCGCGCGCCGCCGGGAAGCTCCCGGTCGATCAGGTACGGCGAGCCGCACGGACGCTCCGCGGGAGCCGTACCGGAGGCGAGGGGTGTGACGGAACCGGCGGCGGCCACGAAGACCGCCAGAGCGAGTTGCAGGAACAAGTCACCACTCCAGGGTGTGAACCTTCTTGGCGGACAGGTCGATGACGATGCGGCTGGTGTCGAGGTGCTTGCCGTCGGGCAGCCGGACGAACAGCCGCACGCACCGGTGGGTGGCGCACGGCCCGCCGGGCTGGGAGTAGATGAGCCCGCGCAGCCCCAGGTCGGCGGCGGAGCGCAGCTCGCGGCCCGCGGCCTTGGCGTAGGCACGCCGCACGCCCCTGCCGAGCTTGGGGTGGGCCAGCAGCAGTTCGGCGGCGGCCGTCTCCTCGCGGGGGGAGGGCGGCGGCTGCACGCCCTTGCCCCGGGTCTCCCTGACGATCTTGTTGTCGCCGAGGTCGACCGTGCGCACGATGAGCGAGTCGTCGGCGTAGTCGTAGAGGTAGGCCTCCGCGCGCCGGTCGTCCTCGGCCTTGTCGTCGTCGCGCTCGACGTAGAGCAGTTCGACGCGGCCGGCCTTCATGTGCTCGTGGGAGGGCCCGGTCGCGATCGCGCCCGCGCGGCTGACCTCGCCGGGCGTCAGCGGGTCGCCCGGCGAGGGCGTCGTCCGCGCGGTCCGCGCGGCCTCCGGGGCGTCCTCGCCGGTCAGTAGTACGGCCGCGCCGGCGAAAAGCGAGATTCCGGTGGCCGCGGCCGCCACCACAACAACGCGCCGCATGCCGCCTCCTTACCCTTCGTTAGACAAGGCCTACGAAGAGTAGTGGTTGGCGGGGTTGTTCCGGCCGGCAATCGCCGATATCAGGTTGACCTCAAGTCGAGTTGAGCTTTTATCGTTTATTTGCATGAACATGAAACGTGCCGGTCGTCGCGAGTGGACCGGTCTGGCGGTCCTGATCCTGCCGACCCTGTTGATCTCCATTGACGTCTCCGTCTTGCACCTGGCCGTTCCCGCGCTGACCGAGGACCTGCGGCCCAGCGCCGCGCAGCTCCTGTGGATCAACGACATCTACGGCTTTCTCATCGCCGGCTTTCTGATCACGATGGGCAACATCGGCGACCGGATCGGCCGCCGCAAGCTGCTGCTGATCGGCGGGGCCGCCTTCGCCGCCGCCTCCGTGCTGGCCGCCTACGCGCCCAGCGCCGAGTTGCTCATCGCCGCGCGCGCCCTGCTCGGCGTCGCCGGCGCCACGCTGATGCCCTCGACGTTGTCGCTGATCAGGAACATGTTCCACGATCCGGCCCAGCGCACGACCGCGATCAGCCTGTGGATGACCGGCTTCACCGCGGGCATGGTGCTCGGGCCCGTCGTCGGCGGGGCGTTGCTGGAGAACTTCTGGTGGGGTTCTGCGTTCCTGCTGGGTGTGCCGGTCATGGCGATCCTGCTGGTCGCCGGGCCGTTGCTGCTGCCCGAGTACCGCGCGCCGAGCAGCGGCCGCGTCGACGCGGCCAGCGTGGTGCTCTCCGTCGCCGCCGCGCTGCTGGCCATCTACGGGGTCAAGGAGATCGCCACGTACGGCCCTTCCTGGCCGGCCGCCGCCACCCTCGTCGCCGGCCTGGCCCTGGCCGTCGTGTTCATCCGCAGGCAGCGCAGGCTCGCCGACCCGCTCCTGGACATGAAGCTGTTCGCCGAGCGCCGGTTCAGCGCCGCGCTCGGAACGCTGATGCTCGTCATCCTGATCGGCCCGCCGCTGGGCCTGCTGGCCGGGCAGTACCTGCAGCTCGTCGAGGGTCTGTCCCCGCTGCAGGCGGGTCTCTGGGCGCTGCCCCCGAGCGTCGCCGTGATCATCGGCTTCCTGGTCGCGCCGTTGCTGACCAGGAAGATCCGCCCCGCGTACGTGGCCGGTGCCGGGCTGGTCGTCGGCGCGGCGGGCGTCGCCCTGCTCACCCAGGTGGACGCGGGCGGTGGCGTCGCGCTCCTGGTCGGCGGCCAGGTGCTGTTCTTCCTGGGCGCCTCGCCGCTCCTGGTCGTCGGCACCGACCTGGTCGTGGGCGCCGCGCCGCCGGAGCGCTCAGGCTCGGCCGCCGCGCTGTCGGAGACCGGCCAGGAGTTCGGTGGCGCGCTGGGGCTGGCCGTCTTCGGCAGCATCGCCGCCGCCGTCTACCGGGGCAGCCTGGAACTGCCCGACGGCGTGTCCCCGGGGGCGGCACTCGACACGCTGGGCGGGGCCCTGTCAGCCGCGCAGGAACTCCCCGAGGCCACGGGGACCGCGCTGGCGAGCGCCGCCCGCGAGGCGTTCACCACCAGCATCAACGTCGCCGCAGGTGCCGGGGCCGTGGTCCTGCTGGCCGCCGCCCTGCTGTCGGCCGTGGCCCTGCGCATGGTCCCGCCGACGAGCGCCCAGGGGAGCGAGGAGCCGGAGGCGCTGCCCGTTCCTGATCAGGTGGCCCGGTAGGCCAGGTCGAGAACGTCGGACAGGGGCAGGGCGGCGCCACGGGCGCGGGCCGACATGTACGGCTGCTCGCCCAGCCCCGCCAGCGCATGGGCGGCGATCCGGTCCACGTCGCCCCGCTCGCCCGGCGGCAGCGGCGCCCCGGACCCCTCCCGCAGCGCGGTCGCCTGCCCCAGCAGCACCGCCGCCTGCTCATGACGTCCCTGGAGCGTCCTGGCCCCCGCCACCCCCTCCAGGGACAGCGCGATCGCCCGGGGATCGCCCACGGCCCGCGCGGCGGCCAGCCCGTCGAGATGCGAGGCGACCGCGACGTCCGCGTGCACCAGCACGGCGGCGGGCGGATCAGCGCCGAACCCCGCGTTGTCCTGGCCCGTCGCGGCGGTCAGGACGGCGTGGCCGCGGAGTTCGGCGATGAAGCCGAGCTCGGCCAGGATCAGTGCCGCCCCCGGCTCGCCGGCCACCTCGCGCACCCAGCCCAGCCAGCGCCGCAGGTGCCGCTCGGCGTCGTCCAGCCGCCCCTGCCGCCGGGCCGACAGCGCGAGACCGACCTCGGCGTCCTCCTCCGCCGGCCGGTTGGCCTGCTCGACCGCGCGCCTGCGGGAGCGTTCGTGGTAGTCGTCGGCCAGCGCGTAGTCGCCCTCCAGCAGCGCGATCCGCCCGAGCTTGGACAGGATCGAGGTGACGTCGCTCCACAACCCGAGCTCCTCGGCCACCTTCAGCCCCTCGCGGCGCAGCTCCGCCGCCCGCGCGTAGTCGCCGACGATCTCGGCCAGCGAGCTGAGCACCTCCGTGGCCCGCGTCTGCCCCCACCGGTCACCGGCGAGCTTGAACAACTCCAGGCTCCGCCCGGCGTCGGCCCGAAGCTCGGCCAGCTCGCCGCGCATCATGGCCCGCTTGGCCCGCACGCTGAGCGCCGCGGCCTCGCCCCACATGTCGCCGAGCTCCACGAACGTCTCCAGCGCCGGGCCGATCAGCGAGTCGCTGCACTCCGGGCTCTCGAACCCGAACAGCGCCATCCCCAGGAACCACCCCAGCCTGGCCCGCCGTCCGGGATCGTCGACCTTGTCCAGCTCGGCGGGATCGAGGTCGACGGGATCGCCCATCGACATCGCCACCCCGGCCCACCACATCCGCGTCTGCGGATCCTCGGCCAGCGACAGCGCCGTCTCCAGCGACCGCCGCGCCTCGCCCAGCCTGCCGCGCAGCACCCAGTACCAGGCCAGCGCCCGCACCAGGCGGTGCGCCTGCTCGGCCAGCCCCATCGCGGCCGCGGTGTCGAGCGCCGCGCGCAGGTTGGCCGCCTCGGTGTCGAGCGTGTCGAGCCAGCGCTGCTGGTCATGCCCGCGCAGGTACGGCTCGGCCCGCTCGGCCAGCGCGACGTGGTGGTCGAGATGGCGTCGGCGTACCAGGTCGGACTCGCCCGCCTCCGCCAGCCGTTCGGCCGAGTAGGCGGCGACGGACTCCAGCAGCCGGAAGCGCGCCCCGCCCACCACGAGCGAGCGGTCGACCAGCCTGGCCAGCAGGTCGAGCACGTCGTGGCCCGGCTCCGCGCACACCTGCTCCGCCGCCTCCAGCGTGCACCCGTCAGCGTGTACGGCCAGCCGCCGCAACACCAGCCGCTCCGGCTCGCTCAGCAGATCCCAGCTCCAGTCGATCATCGCCCGGAGCGTCCGCTGCCGCGCCGGCGCGTCCCGCATCCCGGTGCTGAGCAGCCGGAACCGGTCGTCCAGCCGGTCGGCGAGCTGGCGCGGTGACAGGGCGCGCGCCCGCGCGGCGGCCAGCTCGACCGCCAGCGGAATCCCGTCGAGGCGGGCGCAGATCTCCGCCACGGCCGCGTCGCCGACCAGCCCGCCGCCCGCGCGCACGCTGAACAGCTCGATCGCCGCCTCCGGCGCGAGCGGCGGCACGCTCCAGGCGCTCTCGCCGCTGACCCGCAGCGTCTCCTGGCTGGTGGCCAGCACGCGCAGCTCGGGCGCGGCCTGCAACAGGTGGCGGGTCAGCGGCGCGACCTGCTCGACCACGTGCTCGCAGTTGTCCAGGACGAGCAGGGCGCGCTTGCCGGACAGGGCGGCGGCGACCCGCTCGGCGACGGACCCCTGCCCGTGGTCGGGCAGCCCGAGCACCTCGCCCACGATCGCCGCCACGCACCGGTCGTCGCGCCGAGGGCGCACGGGCGCCAGCTCGACCAGCCAGGTGCCGTCAGGGAAGGCCTGGGCCGAGGCGGCGGCAGCGGCCAGGGCCAGCCGGGTCTTGCCGACGCCGCCGGGGCCGGTCAGCGTGACCAGGCGGTTGTCGGCCAGGAGCGCGCTCACCTCGGCCACCGCCTCGTCGCGGCCGATGAGGTCGGTGAGCGGGGCGGGCAGGTTGCTCTGGGCACGCGTGGGCGCCTGCAGGGCCGGGTCCTGGCGCAGGATCCGGGCGTGCAGGTCGGCGAGTTCGGGCGACGGGTCGAGGCCCAGGTCTTCGGCCAGGCGTTCGCGCAGGTCGGCGTAGGCGGCCAGGGCCTCGCTCTGGCGGCCCTGCCGGTAGAGGGAGCGTATGTGCGCGGCGCGCAGCCGCTCGCGCAGGGGGTGCTCGGCCACCAGGTCGGCGACCTCGACCGGCTCGCCCAGGGTCAGCCGCACCTCGGCCAGCTCCTCCAGGGCGGACAGGCGCTGCTCCTCCAGCTTGGCCGCCGCCGGGCGCACCACGTCGTGGTCGGACTGCCCGGCGAAGGCGGGCCCGCGCCACAGGCCGAGCGCCTGGACCAGCGCGTCGGCCCGTGCCCGCGCGTCGGGGGCGGGCGCGGTGAGCAGCGCCTGGAAACGTTCGGCGTCGACGGCCTCGGCGGGCACGTCGAGCACGTATCCGGCGGCGCGGAACTTGATCGCGTCGCGGTCGGCCAGCGCCCCGCGCAGCTGGGACACCTTGACCCGCAGCGCGGCGAGGGCGTCACGCGGCGGCCGCTCGCCCCACAGCTCCTCGACCAGCCGGTCGGCGGAGACCGGCCGCCCGCGGTGCACGAGCAGCGCCGCCAGCAGCAGCCTGACCTTCGCCTCCCGCACGGTGAGCGGCTCCCCGGTGGCCGCCCACACCTCCAGGGGCCCTAGCACCCCGAACCGCATAATCCCCCCATAACTCGCTCAGAAGCCGACCATAACCCCACGCCAGCACGCTGGAGCCATGACTGAGATTTCGATCGTCGGCCTGGGCCTCATGGGCACCGCACTCGCCGAGACCCTGCTCAAGGCCGGGCATGAGGTAACCGTATGGAACCGCACCGACAGTAAGACGGAACCCCTGGTCGCGATGGGTGCCAAGCGCGCCGGGAACCTCGCGGAGGCGGTGCGGCCCGGGGCGCTGGTGATCGTGTGCGTCCTCGACTACGACACCGTCCACGGGCTGCTCGGGGAGACGGATCTGCGGGGTGTGACGCTGGTCAACCTGACCAGTGGGCGGCCCGAGGAGGCCCGCCGTACCTCGGATTGGGCCGGAGCGCGCGGCGCCGACTACCTCGACGGCGGCGTGATGGCGGTTCCCCAGATGATCGGCGCGCCCGGCGCGCTGATCCTTTACAGCGGCTCCAGGGAGGTGTTCGACCGCTTCGCCGAGCCGCTGGGGCAGCTCGCCGAGGCGCGGTTCGTGGACGCGGACCCGGGGCTCGCGCCGCTGCTGGACATGGCCATGCTGACCGGCATGTACGGGCAGATCGCGGGCATCACGCAGGCGTTCGCGCTGGTGCGCTCGGCCGGGCTGCCGGTGGGCGACTTCGCCTCGACGCTCCTGGTGCCGTGGTTGCGCGCGATGGGCGAACTGGCGCACCGCTGGGCGGAGGAGGTCGACGCCGGGCAATGGGGTACGGACGTGGCCAACCTGGGCGTGAACCAGGTCGGCCTCGACAGCATCGCGCTGGCCATGCGTGAGCAGGGCATCGAAGGCAACCTGCTGGCCCCGTTGAAGCACCTGGTGGACAAGCGGGTCGCCGACGGGCACCCGGACGACGGCCTGCAGAGCCTCGTCGAGGAACTGCACCCCGGCCGTTAGCCGAAGGCGGCCAGCGGGATGGAGATCCAGGAGGGGCGGTTACGCGCCTCGTAGACCACCTCGTAGACGGCCTTGCCCAGCTCGAAGGCGCGCAGCAGCGGCACCTGGGCCGCGTCCAGGTTGCCGCCGCCGCTCCGGTAGCCGGTCAGGAACGCCGCCCGGTTGTGCGCGGACCAGTCGGCCGCCCGGGGCTCCAGGCGGTCCGCCTCGGGGTGGCCGGCCAGCAGGTGGCGGGCGGCGTAGTCGAAGGAGCGCAGCATCCCTGCCACGTCCCGCAGCGGCGAGGACAGGGCCGTGCGCTCGCCCAGCGGCTGGCCGGGCTCGCCCTCGAAGTCCAGGATGATCCACTCGGTGGTCGTGCGCATGACCTGGCCGAGGTGGTAGTCGCCGTGCACACGCTGGATGGGCACCTCGACGGCCACCTCGTCCAGGTCCTGGAAGGCGGCCTCGATCGGCCCGGCGTGCTCACGCAGCACCGGCACCTCGGCGATGGCCCGGCCCAGACGGCGGCGGAAGTCCTCGGCCATGCGCTTGATCTCGTGCGGCTCCACGGTCGAGGTCGGGAACGCGGCGGCCAGTTCCCCGTGGATGCGCGCGGTGGCGGCGCCCAGCCGTTCCGCCTCGGCGGCGAAGTCGCCGCCCGCCTCCGCGGCCAGCACACGCTCACCGGACTCGGCCACGGGCTCGGGCATCGCGTACAGGTCGCGGACGCTGGCGAGGGCCAGGTCCCAGCCGTCGTTGGCGGTGGAGAGGAACTCCTGCATGATCGCGAACGTGGTCGCGGTCCCGTCGAGCTCACCCTCGATCCACCCGTACGGCTGCGCGATGTGCGGCGCGTTCCTGGCCGCCAGGGCCCGGACGATCTCCAGCTCCGGGTTCACGCCGGGGATGAGCCGCCGGAAGAGCTTGCAGATGTACGCGTCGCCGTACACCAGAGAGGTGTTGGACTGTTCGGCGCCCAGCACGAGGCTGCGCGGTGAGGTGTCGACGGCGACGCCGGGGATGTGGCGCAGGCGCAGGCCGCCGGTGGAGGCGTCGCGGGCCATGCCGTCCAGCAGCCAGCCGGTGCGGTCGGCGTCGTGGGCCGCGTCGTAGTGGTACTGGTCGCCGATGACGCCGATCAGGGCGTGCGACAGCCTTTCCGGTAGTTCGTCACGGATGCCGAGCAGGAGCTGGTAGCGCTCGCGGGAGCCGTCCTGCCAGACCGCGAAGATCACGTGCTGGAGTCCGGGCTCCAGCTCGACGTCCGAGTCGACCGACACCGAGTCGATCGGGCGCCCCTTGCCGCCGAACCAGCGCTGCTGTGGAAGCCATGCGGCAAGGAGCTGCTCCAGCACGTCTTACTCCTCCTGGGCTCTGGCCGGTGGGAGAGTGAACCAGTAGAACCCATGCCCAGGAAGCGTCAAAAGATACGGAAGTTCGCCAATCGGTGGGAAAGGTACCCCGCCCATGGTCTCGACCGGTGAGACGCCGGTGAATCTGCGCAGGTCGAGCTCGACCGGCTGGGGGAAGCGCGAGAGGTTGTTGACGCACAACATGCGGTCGTCGCCCAGTTCGCGCACGAAGGCCAGCACGCTCGGGTTGGAGGAGTTCAGCTCGATGAACTCGCCCAGGCCGAAGACCGGGTGCCGCTTGCGGATCTCGATCATGCGCTTGGTCCAGTGCAGCAGCGAGCCGCCGTTCTTCTGCTGGGCCTCGACGTTGATGGCCTGGTAGCCGTAGATCGGGTCCATGATGACCGGCAGGTAGAGCCGCCCCGGGTCGCAGTCGGAGAATCCCGCGTTGCGGTCGGGGTCCCACTGCATCGGGGTGCGCACGCCGTCGCGGTCGCCGAGCCAGATGTTGTCCCCCATGCCGATCTCGTCGCCGTAGTACAACACGGGCGAGCCGGGCAGTGACAGCAGCAACGCCGTGAACAGCTCGATCTGGTTGCGGTCGTTCTCCAGCAGCGGTGCCAGGCGCCGCCGGATGCCGACGTTGGCGCGCATGCGCGGGTCCTTGGCGTACTCGGAGTACATGTAGTCGCGTTCCTCGTCCGTGACCATCTCGAGCGTCAGCTCGTCGTGGTTGCGGAGGAAGATGCCCCACTGGCAGTTCTCTGGAATCTTCGGCGTCTGGGCCAGGATCTCGGAGATCGGGTAGCGCGACTCCCGTCGTACCGCCATGAAGATGCGCGGCATCAGCGGGAAGTGGAAGGCCATGTGGCACTCGTCGCCGCCGCCCACCGGGTCGCCGAAGTACTCCACGACGTCCGACGGCCACTGGTTGGCCTCGGCCAGCAGGACGCGGTCGGGGTAGAGGCGGTCGACCTCGGCCCGCACCCGCTTGAGGTAGGCGTGGGTCTTCGGCAGGTTCTCGCAGTTGGTGCCGTCCTCCTCGAACAGGTAGGGGATGGCGTCCATGCGGAACCCGTCGATGCCGAGGTCGAGCCAGAACCTCAGGACCTCCAGCATCGCCTCCTGCACGGCCGGGTTCTCATAGTTGAGGTCCGGCTGGTGGTGGAAGAAGCGGTGCCAGTAGTACTGGCCGCGCACGGGGTCGTAGGTCCAGTTGGACGTCTCGGTGTCGATGAAGATGATCCGGGCGTCCTGGTACTTCTCATCGTTGTCGTTCCAGACGTAGAAGTCGCCGAACGGGCCCTCGGGGTCGTGCCGGGAGGCCTGGAACCAGGGGTGGGCGTCGCTGGTGTGGTTCATCACCAGGTCGGCGACGACCCGCATGCCGCGCTTGTGCGCCTCGTCGACCAGCTTCACGAAGTCCCCGAGGTCCCCGAACTCCGGGAGGATCTTCATGAAGTCGGCGATGTCGTAGCCGCCGTCGCGCAGCGGCGACTCGTACAAGGGCAACAGCCACAGACAGTCGACACCCAGCCACTGAAGGTAGTCAAGGCGCTGGATGAGGCCCTTGATGTCGCCGGTACCGTCTCCGTTGGAGTCGGCGAAACCCCGGATGAGCACCTCGTAGAAGACCGCGCGTTTGTACCAGTGGGGGTCGCGGGGCTTTTCCTCGTCGAAGGTGTTGGGGATGGCAGCGGAGTTCACGGTGTCTGACAAGTTGGACTCCCCGAAAGGCTTCGTTACCTGTGAGCCGCTCGCACGGTGAAGATGTGCGCCGGGTGGATATGGGGGTCGAGGCGCACGTAGTTCTGCTGCCGCCACCGGTACGACTCACCTGTGAGCTCGTCGTCCACGACGAACTCGGCGTTCCAGTCGAGTCCGAGGGCGGGCAGGTCGAGTTCGACCGTCGCCTCATGGGTGTTGTGCGGATCCAGGTTGATGACCGCCAGAACGACGTCGCCCAAACTCTGCCATCGTGTGGCCATGTCGCGAAGGCTCGTGTCGTAGGCGCCGGGGAGCCGCTTGGAGAAGCAGACCATGTCCGGGTGGTCAACCCTGTGGAACTGTAGGTTACGCAATTCCTGAAGTGCTGGGTGAGCTCTTCGGAACAAATTCAGATGGGTGATGAAGGGGGCGAGACTGCGGCCTTCTCGCTCTGCTGCCACCCAATCGCGTGGTCTGTACTGATATTTCTCGCTATCTAGGTATTCCTCGCTGCCTGGCCGTACTGGGATGTTCTCGGCGAGTTCGTACCCCGAGTAGACGCCCCACGTGGGCGAGCACAGTGCGGCGAGGACGGCGCGGATCTTGAACGCGGGCACGCCCCCGTGCTGCAGGTACTCGTGCAGGATGTCCGGAGTGTTCACGAACAGGTTCGGCCGCAGGTAGTGCGAGGTCTCGCCGGACAGCTCCGACAGGTAGCTCTCCACGTCCTGCTTGGAGTTCTTCCAGGTGAAGTACGTGTACGACTGGTGGTACCCGATCTTCGCCAGCGTCTGGAGCATGGGCGGCCTGGTGAACGCCTCGGCCAGGAAGACCACGTCGGGATCGGTCGTGTGGACGTCGGCCAGCAGCCGCTCCCAGAACGCCACCGGCTTGGTGTGCGGGTTGTCCACCCGGAAGATCCGCACCCCGTGGTCCATCCAGTGCCGCAGCACCCGCTTGACCTCGGTGTAGATGCCCTCGGGGTCCCTGTCGAAGTTGAGCGGGTAGATGTCCTGGTACTTCTTGGGCGGGTTCTCCGCGTACGCGATCGTGCCGTCCGCCCGGATCGTGAACCACTCCGGGTGCTCCTTGACCCACGGGTGGTCGGGGGCGCACTGCAGCGCGAAGTCGAGCGCCACCTCCATCCCCAGCTCGCGGGTGCGTCCGACGAACTCGTCGAAGTCCTCGATGGTGCCGAGGTCGGGGTGGATCGCGTCGTGCCCGCCGTCCTCGGAGCCGATGGCCCAGGGGGAGCCCGGGTCGTCGGGCTCGGGGGTGAGCGTGTTGTTGCGGCCCTTGCGGTAGGCGTGGCCGATCGGGTGGATCGGGGGCAGGTAGACGACGTCGAAGCCCATGCGGGCGACGGCGGGCAGGCGCTTGGCAGCGGTCTGGAAATTTCCGGACTTGCTGATGCCGGCGGCGTCCACGATCGCGCCCTCGGAGCGGGGGAAGAACTCGTACCACGAGCCGTACAGGGCCCGGCGCCGCTCCACCCTGATCCGTTGCTGCTTGGACCGCGTCACCAGGTCGCGCAGCGGGTGGGCGGCCAGGAGCGCGGCCGTGTCCGGCAACTGGGCGATCGACAGCCGCGCCCGGGGGTCGAGGTCCTCGTCGCGCAGGGTCGCCGAGACCGACAGCAGCGCCACCCGGTGCCCGCACGGGCTCTCGCCGGGCGCGTCCGCCGGCGTGTCGTCGGCCGTGGCAGGGCTGGTGGGGGCGGTGGTGGTGGTAGCGGTGGTGCGGGCGGGGCGTAGCGGGTGGGGGCAGTCGGCCGGCCGTACGGCGCGGGCGGCGCGCTCGAACAGGCGCGCGCCCTCCTCGCACATCAGGTCGCTGTCCATCCCGCGCGGGATCTTGATCCCCGCGTCGTGCAGCCACGTGGCGATCGGGTCGCTCCACGCCTCCACGCGGAACTGCCAGTCGCCCTCGTCGGCCAAGGTGACGGGCACCGCCCAGCGATCGGTCCCCTTGCCCTGTTCGAGCATGGGTCTCAGCCGCCCGCGCCGGCCGTCGGGCGAGGTGAGCACGACCCCGGCCGCCACGGCGTCGTGTCCCTCACGGAACACGGTGGCGGAGATCTCGAAGGTTTCACCAGCTACCGACTTCGCGGGCCACTGCCCGCATCCGACGACAGGCTGGATGTCCGTGATGGGAATTCGTCCGATCATCGCTTCCGTTCTCATGGCTCGGTCCGCGTAGAGCAGATACGTGGCAGGAACGATCCTTGCATCTCGATGCGGGAGGCGGCGGAAGCCACCCAAGTGTGTCCCTGGGACGGCCATATGGGGGAGTTGCCCCAATAGTCCCGCTTCATGCTTCTGGTCGGAAGGGGGTTTGAAGGGGTATGCGCATGGTGAGGGACTCAGAGGTCCCGATCACCTCGTGCAAGCCCCTTCGACGCCCTAGGGTTCCCAACGTGAGAGCTATCCGCAGGTTCACCGTCCGCACCGTCCTGCCCGCGGAGCTGGCCGCACTCGGCGAGCTCGTCCACAATCTCCGCTGGTCATGGCACCCGGAGACGACGGACCTGTTCGCAGAGGTCGACCCAGAGCTGTGGCGTCAGGTCGGGCACGATCCCGTCGCCCTGCTGGGCGCCGTCGACCCCGCCAGACTGCGCGAGCTGGCCGCCGACCGCCGTTTCCTGCGCCGTCTCGCCGACGCCGCCGACGACCTGCGCGAGTACATGACCGCGCCCCGGTGGTACCAGACGCTCTCCGACGCGCCGAGCGCCGTCGCCTACTTTTCTCCCGAGTACGGCATAGCCGCCGCCCTGCCCCAGTACTCCGGCGGCCTCGGCATCCTGGCCGGCGATCACCTGAAGGCCGCCAGCGACCTGGGCGTGCCCATCCTGGCCGTCGGCCTGCTCTACCGCCACGGCTACTTCACCCAGTCGCTGTCCCCCGAGGGCTGGCAGCTGGAGCACTACCCCTCCCTCGACCCGGGCGGCCTGCCGCTGACCCTGCTCAAGGACGTACACGTCCGCGTCGGCCTGCCCGGCGGCCGCACCCTGCACGCCCAGGTCTGGGCCGCCCAGGTGGGCCGGGTTCCGCTGCTGCTGCTCGACTCCGACGTGGCCGAGAACGACGCCGCCGCCCGCGACGTCACCGACCGCCTCTACGGCGGCGGCACCGACCACCGCCTCATGCAGGAACTCCTGCTCGGCATCGGCGGCGTACGCGCCATCCGCGCCTACTGCGAGAGCACCGGCCACCCCGAGCCCGAGGTCTTCCACACCAACGAGGGCCACGCCGGATTCCTCGGCCTTGAGCGCATCCGCGAGCTGACCGAGGCCCGGCTGAGCTTCGACGAGGCCCTGGAGGCGGTACGCGCCGGCACCGTCTTCACCACCCACACCCCGGTCCCCGCGGGCATCGACCGCTTCCCCGTCGAGATGATCGAGCGGCAGTTCGGCGGCGACAACGCCTGGCCCACGGTCCCGGTCGACCGCATCCTGGCGCTCGGCGAGGAGGCCGAGCCCGACCGCTTCAACATGGCGATCATGGGCATGCGGCTGGCCCAGCGGGTCAACGGCGTCTCCGAGCTGCACGGCGAGGTCAGCAGGGAGATGTTCCACACCCTGTGGCCGGGCTTCGACCTCGACGAGATCCCGATCGGCTCGATCACCAACGGCGTGCACGCGCCGACCTGGGTGGGCCGCGAGCTCATGGAACTGGCCGGCCGCGAGCTGCCCGCCCTGATCGAGCGGGCCCAGGGCTGGGAGGGCGTACAGAAGATCCCGGACTCCGAGATCTGGTCGATCCGCGGCATCCTGCGCCGCCGCCTGGTCGAGGGCGCCCGCGAACGGCTGCGCGCCTCCTGGCGGGCCCGCGGCTCCTCCGACGCCGAGCTCGGCTGGATCGACGAGGCGCTCGACCCCGACGTGCTGACCATCGGCTTCGCCCGCCGCGTGCCGTCCTACAAGCGGCTGACGCTCATGCTCTCCGACATCGAGCGGCTGAAGACCCTGCTGCTCGACCCGGACAAGCCCGTGCAGATCCTCATCGCGGGCAAGGCCCACCCGGCCGACGAGGGCGGCAAGAAGCTCATCCAGCAGATCGTGACCTTCGCCGACTCCGAGGACGTACGCCACCGCATCGTCTTCCTGCCCGACTACGACATGGCACTCGGCCAGCTGCTCGTCCAGGGCTGCGACGTCTGGCTGAACAACCCGCTGCGCCCGCTGGAGGCCAGCGGCACCTCGGGCATGAAGTCGGCGCTGAACGGCGGGCTCAACCTGTCGATCCGCGACGGCTGGTGGGACGAGTGGTACGACGGCACCAACGGCTGGGCCATCCCCACCGCCGACGGCGTCACCGACCCCGACCGCCGCGACGAACTGGAGGCGGCCGGCCTCTACGACCTCATCGAGCACCAGGTCGCCGACCGCTTCTACGACCGCTCGCCCGAGGGCCTGCCCAGGCGCTGGCTGGAGATGGTCAAGCACACGCTCGCCTCGCTGGGCCCGAAGGTGCTGGCCGGCCGCATGCTGCGCGACTACGTGGTCGGCCTCTACGCGCCCGCCGCCGCCTCGGCCCGCGCCCTGTCCGCCGACGGGTACGCCCCCGCCAAGTCGTTCGCCGCCTGGCGGCTGCGGGTGACACGGGCCTGGCCGGGGGTACGGGTCGAGCACGTGGAGGCGTCGGGCGTCGGCGACACGCCCGAGGTGGGCGCCGCCCTGGAACTGCGCGCCACGATCGCGCTGGGCGACCTCGACCCCTCCGATGTCATGGTGGAGGCGGCCTACGGCAGGGTCGGCCCGCACGACGAGCTGATCCACCCCGGCTACCTGGAGCTCACGCTCGACGGGCACCCCGGCGACGACGGCCGCGCCCACTACACGGGCACGATCCCGCTCGACAACACCGGCGCCTTCGGCTACACCGTCCGCGTGGTGCCCTCGCATCCGCTGGCGGTGGCGCGGGCCGAGCTCGGGCTCATCGCCGTACCCGAGGAACCCGCGGGTATGACGAACGGCACACTGCGCTGACATTGGCCCCATAATCGTTTTTGTGGACGACAGTCGCGACGGCATGCGTGCCGACACCCTGGTGGCCACGGTCCGAGGCGTGCTGCCGTCGCTGACGCCCGCCGCCCAGACCGTGGCCCGGCTGATCCTGGAGGATCCCGCCACCGTGGCGCGCAGCACGATCACCGAGCTGTCGGCCGCTTCCGGCACCAGCGAGGCCACGATCGTGCGGACCGCCCGGCTGCTCGGGTTCGCCGGTTACCCGCAGCTGCGCCTGGCGCTGGCCGCCGCCGCGGCCCAGCCGGACCGGCTGGTGCCCGGCGACCTGGCCCCCGACGATCCGCTGTCGGAGGTCATCCACAAGGTCGCCAGGGCCGAGTCCGAGGCGATCAACGACACCGTGGCGCAGCTGACCTCCGAGCGGCTGGGCCTGGTCGTCGACGCGATCGTCGGCGCCCGCCGGGTGGACGCCTACGGGGTCGGCGCCTCCGGCCTGGTGGCCATGGACATGGCGCAGAAGCTGCTGCGCATCGGCATGTCCAGCCACGCCTTCCAGGACGCCCACCTCGCGCTGACCAGCGCCGTGCTGCTCAAGCCCGGCGACGTGGCGATCGGCATCAGCACCTCGGGGGAGACGCCCGACGTGCTGGAGCCGCTGGGACGGGCGGGCGAGGCCGGGGCCACCACGGTCGCGATCACCAACAACCCGCGCTCGTCCATCGCCGAGCTGGCCGAGCACGTGCTGATCTCCGCCGGGCGGGAGACCGAGTTCCGCCCCGCCGCCATGGCCAGCCGTATCAGCCAGCTCGTCATGGTCGACTGCGTGTTCGTGGGCGTGGCCCAGCGCACGTTCGACTCCTCGCAGGAGGCGTTGCAGAGCACCCGGCAGGCGGTCGCGGAGTTCGTCAAGAAGCGTTAGCCGGCGCCGGTGAGGTCGAGGCGGGCCAGCTCGCGGCGGTTGCCGACGCCCAGCTTCGGATAGGCCTTGTACAGGTGGTGCTCCACCGTGCGCTTGCTCAGGAACAGCTGGGCGGCGATCTCCCGGCTGCTGTGGCCCTCGGCGGCCAGCCGTACCACCTGGAGCTCTTGGGCGGTCAGCCGGTCGCGCGGATTGGCCGCGGTCGCCTCGGCCACCGGGACGCTGTCGCCGGTCGCCCGGAGTTCGGCGCGGGCCCGCTCGGCCCAGGGGGTGGCGCGGAGCCGCTCGAAGATCTCCAGTGCGGAGCGGAGGGGCGTGCGGGCGTCGCTGCGCCGCCTGGCCCGCCGCAGCCACTCGCCGTAGAGCAACTCGGTCCGCGCCCGCTCGAACGGCCGCCCCGGCCCTTCCCGATGCAGCTGTACGGCCCGCAAGAACAACTCCTCAACCCCAGACCCGGCACCCACCTCCCCAGGGGCCCCGGCACCCTCCCGGTCCCCAAGCCCGACACCCTCCCGGTCCCCGGGCCCGGTGCCCTTCCCGGCCTCGGCACCCTTCCCGGGTCCGGCTCCCGCGCCGTCTCTCGCCCCGCCTCCGGACCCCGCTCCGGGTCCGGAGTCGGTCGTCCCCGATCCGGTCATCCCTGATCCGGCCACCCCTGAGGTGGCGATCTCGGAGGTGGTCACCCCGGAGGTGGGCGGGGTTGCTGGGGAGGTGGGGAGGGTGGGGTCGGTGGTCAGGGCTTGGCTTCTGGCGGCCACTGCCAGGGCCCAGGGCTGGCCGGTGGCCTCGGCCCAGGCGGTGAAGCGGCGCAACGGGGCCTGGGCGCGGTCGGGGCGGCCGAGCCGTACCGCGGCCTCGACCTGGTCGGCGGCGGCGGTGATGAGGTCGAGGCCGTTCGCGCCCGGCCCGCGCCAGGCGGTCTCCACGCGGGACAGGGCCGACTCGTAGTCGCCCAGGCCCAGGTCGAGGAGGCTGAGGGTGATGGCGGTGCCGGCGTGTTCCTCGTCGGGCGCCTGGGCGGTGAGCTCACGGCAGGTGCCGGCGTCGCCCTCGATGGCGGCGATGCGCGCGGGCACGGCCTTCAGCCAGGGCAGGTCCTGGGGCAGCCCGGTGTCCCTGACGATCTCCGCCGCCTCGGCCACGGCCATCTCGGCCTCGCGGTGCAGCCCGGCGCGTACCTGCGTCTGGGCGAGCACCCGCAGCGCCTCGGGAAGCGCGCCCACGAGGCCGCGCTCACGGCAGCGGGCGACCTCGGCGGCGGCCAGCGCCAGCGTGGCGGCGTCGTCGCCGACGATCACGCCGGTGTACATGGCCTCGGCGGTCCTGCCCGCCTCCGGCTCGGCGAGGAACCCGGCCAGCTGCGGCAGCCCGCCGGCGTAGTCCTCGTCCATGAGCCGCGCCAGCCCGTACACCATGGGGTCGGGCCGGCCGATCTCGTGCAGGCTCGCGGCGGCGGTGCGCACCGCGGCGGACTCGCACGAGAACCACGCGTACGTCGCGCCCGCGCGCAGCATCTCGGCCGCGCGGTCCGTCTCGGCCTGCCCGGCCCGCTCCATCAGCAGGTGTACGGCCCGCCCCCGCTCACCCAGCTCGAACAACGCGGCCGCGCGCACCTGGGCCAGCTCGGCCAGCCCAGACCCGTGCGCGGGCGCGGTCCTGGCCAGCTCCTCCGCCTGCTCGGACAGCTCGGCCGCCTGGGCGGGATGCCCGGCGCTGAGCGCGGCGCCGGCGGCGTGGCCCAGGTGCGCGACCTGGGCGGCGTCGCCGGGGGACAGGCGGGCGGCCTGGCGGTAGAGGCGTACGGCGGCGGAGTACGCGCCGCGCCCGAGCGCCCGTCCGGCGGCGTCGGCCACCTCGGCGGCGACGTCCTCGTCGGGCGCGGTGGTGGCGGCCGACAGGTGGTGGACGCGGCAGTCGGCGGTGACGCTCGCCTGGGCCAGCGCGCGGTGGACCTCGACCCGGCGGGCCATCGGCGCGCCCTGGTAGGCGGCGGTGGCGATCAGCGGGTGCCGGAAGGCGAGCGTGTCGTCGATCACCTGCACCAGCCCGGCCCGCTCGGCCGCCTCCAGGTCATCGAGGCCGACGCCCAGGACCTTTCCGGCGTTCACCAGCATCGGCAGGTCGCCGCGTCCCTCGGCGGCGGCGATGAGCATCATGCGCCGCGTACGCTCCGGCAGGTTCACGATCTGGGCGCGGAAGGAGCCGAGCACCCGGTCGGCCACGTGCAGGTGGACCGATGCGGCCGGCCTGTCGCGCTGGGCGGCGGCGAACTCGATCAGCGCCAGCGGGTTGCCCGCCGACTCGTCGATCACGTGCCGGCGCATCGCGGCGGCCAGGCCGTGCTCGGTGAGCAGCCCGGCCGCGCTGGCCGCGTCGAGCCGGGAGGGCCGCACCTCGGCCAGTCCCGCTGCGGCGAAGCCGTCCTCCCGTGTGGCGAACACCAGGGCCACGCCCTCGGCGGCCAGGCGCCTGGCCGCGAACAGCAACGCCTCCGCACTGGCCTGGTCGAGCCACTGGGCGTCGTCCACCAGGCACAGCAGCGGCTCGTCCTCGGCCAGGTCGGCCAGCAGGCTCAGGGTCGCCAGCCCGGTCAGGAACCGGTCGGAGGACGGCGCGCCGCCGCCGTTGAGCACGGCCTTCAGCACGTCCGCCTGCGGGTCCGGCAGCCGGTCGAGGCGTTCGCGTACCGGCCACACCAGGCGGGCCAGCCCGGCCAGCGCCAGGTCGGCCTCCTGCTCGATCCCGGTCACGCGCAGCACGCGGACCCCGGCCGCCTGCCGTTCCGCCCAGGCGAGGAGCGCGGTCTTGCCGATGCCGGGCTCGCCGCGGATCACCAGCGCGCCGCTGCGTCCGTCGCGTGCCCGCGCGATGAGATCCGCGAGCCCGGCCTGCTCGGTGGTCCTGCCGTAGAGCACGCGTCCTCCTAAGTACACGGACCAGTAAACCGTACGGATTCGTCGGTGATTCCGCCGCTCGTACCTTCGTGGCCAGCCCCGTTGACGCAGGAAGAGGTTGTGATGAACGAGTTGTTCGAGCCGGTGACCGTGGGAAGACTGGAACTGCCCAACCGGCTCTTCATGTCCCCGATGACCCGCAGCCGTGCCGCCGAGGGCGCGGTGCCGACCGAGCTGGCCGTCGAGTACTACGCCCAGCGCGCCGCCGCCGGATTGATCATCTCGGAGGGTACGCAGCCCTCGGTGATCGGCCAGGGCTACATCGACACTCCCGGGCTGCACTCCGAGGAGCAGATCGCGGGCTGGCGCAAGGTCACCGACGCCGTGCACGCCCGCGGCGGCCGGATGTTCGCCCAGCTGATGCACTCCGGCCGGGTCGGGCACCCGTGGCTCTACCCCGACGGCGCGCTGCCGCACGGCCCGTCGGCCATCGCGTCGGGTGAGCGGCTCTACACCCCCGAGGGCCTGCTGGAGCACCCGGCGCCCAAGGAGATGACGCTCGCCGACATCGCCGCCACCGTGGACGACTTCGTCGCCGCGGCCGGGAACGCCCTCGCCGCCGGGTTCGACGGGGTCGAGCTGCACGGGGCCAACGGCTACCTCATCCACCAGTTCCTGTGCGGCAGCGCCAACGCCCGCACCGACGCCTACGGCGGCAGCGTGGACAACCGCATCCGCCTGGCCGTCGAGGTCGCGCAGGCGGTCGGCGACGCCATCGGGCCGGAGCGGGTCGGCTTCCGCATCTCCCCGCGCAACCCCAGCAACGGCATCAGGGAGCGGGACTCCGACGAGCTCTACCCGGCGCTGGCGCGCGCCCTTTCCCGGTACGGCCTGGCCTACCTGCACATCATGGAGTGGGACAGGGAACTGACCAAGGTCATCAGGGCCACATGGCCGGGGACGCTGATCCTGAACCCGAAGGCCGAGCCCGGCGCCCAGTCGGGCACTCCCGAGCAGGCGGCCGCCGCGCTGCGCGAGGGGCTGGCCGACGCCGTCACGCTCGGGGCGTACTGGCTGGCCAACCCCGACCTTCCGGCCCGGATCAAGGCGGGCGGGCCGTACAACCTGGCCGACCCGGCCACGTTCTACGGCGGCGACCACCGCGGCTACACCGACTATCCCGTCCTGGTCGGGAGCAGGTGAGAGGCGGGGCGGCCCGGCCGCCCCGCCCGGTGATCAGGCCCAGGACAGGGTCACGTCACTGGCCTTGACGAACATCACGCGATGCCCGAACTGGATCTGGTAGTAGAGCGTCTTGCCGCGTACCACCTTGTGGGTGGACGGGTCGATGGTGACCGCGCGGTAGTACTCGCCGAACCGGGCGCCGCCGAAGCTGTACTTCTCGCCCGCGGAGAACGTGTACATCAGCGGTGTGATCGGCTGGTACGGGATGTCGGCCGGGTAGGCCTCCTGCTCCGGGTAGGCCCTGCCGTACACGGGGACGGTCGCGAGGCCCTTCTTGGGGGTGACGACGAGCCCCATGGACGGGATCGCGGTCGGGGCCGAGGCGGGGTTGTGGAACCAGGCCTTCTGCCCGAGGTACCAGATGGCGGTCCACTCGCCCTGGCGATCGGCGACGGCGTAGCGCTGTCCGGTGACGGCACGGGCGCTGTGGTCGTAGACGCTGTAGATGGACCTTCCCGCGCCGCGCTTGCCGATGTCGTCCACGAGCGGGCCGTCGGGGCGCGGTTCCTTGCGCAGCCAGACGGTGGCGGCGCTGGTGGGCGGGCAGTCGAGCTCGGGCTGCTTGCGGTCGCAGCCGTAGAAGTACGGCTTGTTGGTGGCGAAGTCCGGCTTGATCATGACCGAGCCCGCGTTCGGGCCGCCGAAGGGGTGGAACGGCGCGCCGAGCAGCTTGAAGTAGCGGTCCCAGTCCCAGAAGGGCCCGGGGTCCTCGTGCATGCCGCGCACGGTCGTCGGCAGGGTGCCGGGGACGTTGTCGTGGCCGAGGATGTGCGCGCGGTCGAGCGGGACGCCGTGCCTGAGCGCGAGGTACCGGACCAGTTTGGCGGAGGTGCGGTACATGGCCTCGGTGTACCAGGAGCCGCGCTCGGCGAGGAAGCCCTCGTGCTCCAGGCCGATGGACTTGGCGTTGACGTACCAGTTTCCGGCCTGCCAGCCGACGTCCTTGGTCTTGATGTGCTGGGCGATGTGCCCGTCGTTGGAGCGCAGCGAGTAGTGCCAGCTGGCCGCGCGGGCGGGGTTCAGCAGCAGGTCGATGGAGGGCCGCCAGTACCCCTCCATGTCGTGGATGATGATGTAGTCGACCTTCTGGTTGAAGGGCCGGTTCGAGGTGTCGAAGTTGCCGTAGTTGCCGTTGGGCAGTTCGGCCTGCTTGGCCGGGATCCACTCACAGGAGATCGTGGACGGGCACTCGACGCCGTCGCGGCGCGGGGGCTTGAGCCCGAGCTTGTCCAGCCACTCCTTGATCGCCCCGAGCCCGGGTACGCCGGTCAGCCTGACCTGCTGGCCGTCGTCGGTGGTGCGCTCGGCGCCCTGCTTGATCGTGGTGTAGACCTCGTCGGCGAAGAACTGGGCGGCTTCCTTCTCCTCCGCGCCCGAGTAACGGGCGACCGCGCCGTACCACTGGGCCGGGTCGTCGCTGAGCGGGGCCCCGAGCGCCTTCTGGTAGGAGGCCAGCAGCGCCGCGCCGCCGCGGATGTTGGCGGCCGGGTCGGTGCGCAGTTTCTCGTGGGTCTCGCCGGTCAGCTCGGCGGCCTTCTCCATGGTCCGCAGCGACTCGGGGATCTCGGCCGGGGCCGGCGGAGCCTCCTCGCGTGGGGGAAGGGGCCTGCTGTCGTCGCCGCGCGGGTCCTCCTCGCCCTCCTCATGGTGGTTGGAGCCGGTGTAGGCGGCGGCGTCCGTCAGGTGCATGGGGCCGAATCCGGCGTCGCTGCTGGGCCGGCCGGTGTTGGCGTCCCAGCGCGACTCCAGGTACGAGACGCCGAGCAGCACGCTCGCCGGCACCTGGAACTCCTTGGCCGCCGCGGCGAAGGCCTGCTGCCGGTCGGCGGGTTCGTCGGCGTGGGCCGCCGGAATGTTGAGTAACGGGAGCAAGGCGACGATCGCCAAGGCTCTGCGCATTCACTGCTCCTTGGACTGGGGGGCTTCAGGTGGAGTCAGCGTCTCAACATTTTCCTTCTCGGGCGAGAGTTTTGCGAAGGAATTTTTCACTACTTAACGTCTCATAGGCTGATCCGCTGTGACAGGTGCGGATCTGGTGATCCTCGGAGCTGGTCCGGCGGGGCTGACGGCCGCCTGGCGGGCCGCCGCGCGCGGCCTGTCGGTCGTCGTGCTGGAGCGCGCGGACCACGTCGGCGGGCTGTCGGCCGGGTTCGAGGTCGCGGGGGTGCGCGTGGACCACGGCAGCCACCGTCTGCACCCCGCCACGCCGCCGCACCTGCTGGCCGCCCTGCGCGGGCTGCTCGGCACGGACCTGCAGCTCCGGCCGCGCAACGGGCGGCTGCGGGTGGCGGGGCGGTTCGTCGGGTTTCCGCTCCGGGCGGGGGAACTGGTGCGGCGGCTGCCGTACCGGCTGGTGGGGGGTGTCGCCCGCGACGCCCTCACCTCCCCGCTGCGTGTACGGCCGGCCGGGGGCACCTACGCCGAAGTCCTGCGCGCGAGCCTGGGACCGGCGCTGTACGGCGCGCTCTACGAGCCCTACGCCCGCAAGCTCTGGGGCCTGCCCGGCGAGGAGATCGACGGCGACCAGGCGCGCAGGCGGGTCACCGCCGACAGCCCGTGGAAGATCGCCCGCCGAGTCCTGCGCGGCGCCCCGAACGGCCAGGGCAGGGTCTTCCACTACCCCAGGCGCGGTTTCGGCCAGATCGCGGAGGCGCTGGCCGACGCGGCGAGCGCCGCCGGAGCCGACATCCGGCTCGGGACCGCCTGCACCCGGGTGTCCGGCGGCGTCGTGCACGCGGGGCGGGAGATCCGTGCCGGGCACGTGTTCTCGACGATCCCGATGCCGCTGCTGGCCAGGCTGGTCGAACCCGGACCGGGGCCGGGGGTGCTGAGCGCGGCGGCCCGGCTGGAGTTCCGGGCGATGGTGCTGGTCTACGCGGTGCACGAGGGCGGCAGGTGGACCCCGTACGACGCCCACTACCTCCCGGACGCGGGCACCCCTGTCACCCGCGTCTCCGAGCCCGCCAACTACCGCGTCAGCGCCGCCGATCCGGCCGATCGCAGCGTGCTGTGCTTCGAGATCCCCTGCCAGGTGGGCGACGAGATCTGGACATGTGATGACTTCTCGGGGCTGATCGCCGAGTGCCTGGCCCGCTCGGGACTGCCGCCGGTCAACCTCGCCGGGATCGAGGTACGCCGCCTGCCGCACGTCTACCCGGTCTACCGCACCGGTTACGCCGAGCACCTGGCCGGTCTCGACGCCTGGGCGGGCGGCGTGGAAGGGGTCACCACGTTCGGGCGCCTCGGGCTGTTCGCCCACGACAACACCCACCACGCCATGGCCATGGCCTACGACGCGGTCGCCGCGCTGACCGCCGGGGGCTGGGACGACGCCGCCTGGTCGGCGGCGCGCACCCGTTTCACCCGGCATGTCGTGGAGGACTGATCAGCCCTCGACCGCCGCCTCCAGGCCCTTCACGTCGATCTTCCCCATCGTGAACATGGCCTGCATCGCGCGCTCGGCCCTGGCCGGGTCGGGGTCGCTGAGCAGGCGCGGCAGCGCCTTCGGGATGATCTGCCACGAGACCCCGAACTTGTCCTTGAGCCAGCCGCACCGGCCCTCCTCGCCGCCGCCCTCCAGCAGCTTGCCCCAGAGCTCGTCGACCTCCTCCTGGCTCTCGCAGTCGACGTAGAGCGAGATCGCCTCGTTGAACGTGAACTGCGGGCCGCCGTTGAGCGCCAGGAAGCGCTGGCCTTCCAGCTCGAAGGTCACGATCATCGGCGTGACGTCGACGACCTGGGAGTTCTTGAAGATCGAGACGTAGTGGTTGGCGGCTTCCTCGGCCTGGTCGTGGAACCAGAGGTAAGGGGTGATCTTCTGCATGACGTGCTCCTCTCGTGTGTCTGTATAGTCGCCAATCGGAAGTAACTCCAGGTAGTGCCGCATTCACCGATCCCGTGTGAAGGATTCACAGTGATCCGTGTGCTGATCGCAGAGGACGTCCGCATCCTCAGGGAGACGCTCACCGCCGTCCTCGCGCTGGAGGACGACCTCGAGGTGGTGGCCGCCGTGGAACGCGGCGACCAGATCGTCCCCGCGGCCGTGACCTACGCACCCGACGTCGCGGTCATCGACATCGACCTGCCGGAACTGGACGGCCTCACGGCCGCCGCCGAACTGCGCGAGAAGCTGCCCTCCTGCGCCACGCTGGTCCTGACCGGGCTGGCCAAGCCCGGATACCTGCGCCGCGCGATGGCCTCGGGCGTCAGCGGCTTCCTGCTCAAGCACTCGCCCACCGGCGACCTCATCGACGCGATCCGCAAGGTGCGGGCGGGCGAGCAGGTGGTCGACCCGCAACTCGCCCTCGCCGCGCTGCGCAGGGTCGAAAGCCCCCTGGCCGCGCGGGAGGTCGACGTGCTGCGCCAGGCCGCCACCGGCGCCGAGCCCGACGAGATCGCGGTACGGCTGTCGCTCAGCCGAGGCACGGTACGCAACTACCTGTCGTCAGCGGTCATGAAGCTCAACGCGCGTAACCGGGTGGACGCGATCAGAATCGCCGCCGACGAGGGCTGGATCTAGCGGCAGCGCCGCCGCCAGCGCGAACGTGTCCGGCCCGGTCTCGATCGACAGCTGCCCGCCCAGGATCTCGACCCGTTCGCGCAGGTTGCCGAGTCCCGATCCCGGCTCGTGGACGGGGGCGCGTACCCCGTCGTTGGCCAGGCGCAGCCCCACCGTCGCGTCGTCCACCGCGAGGACGAGCGTGCCGTGGCGGGCGTCGCTGTGCCGCAGCACGTTCGTGACCGCCTCGCGCAGCACGGTCGCCAGCACGGCGTCGTGCGTGTCCGGCAGGCGCTCGTCGGAGACGTCCGCGATCAGCTCGACGCCCGCGGCGGCCAGCACCGCGCGGGCGGAGGCGATCTCGTCGGCCAGCGCGATCGTGCCGTAGCCGGAGGCGACCGAGTCGATGTCGGACAGCACCTGGCGGGCGGCGTCAAGACCGTCGGACAGCTCCCGCCTGGCCGCCGCGGGGTCGCGGTCCAGCAGCCGCACGGCCAGCTCGGCCTTCAGCACCACCACGGACAGGCCGTAGCCGAGCAGGTCGTGCAGGTCACGGGCGAAGCGCAGCCGCTCGCGCGCGACCTCCACCCTGGCCAGCTCCATCCTGGCCTCGTGAATCTGGGCGGCCAGCCGCGCCATGCGCCACAGCGCGTAGACGATCAGCGCCCGCTCGGCGATGTAGACCAGGCCGTAGGCGGTGTCGAGCGCGTTGTCGGCCCAGCCGGTGACCGCCGCGTGGTAGTAGAGGTCGCCGAGCATCGCCGCCGCCGCGACCGCCCACCGCGGGCGCCCCGGCACCAGCGCCAGCGCCGCCCCCGGCAGGTACGCCGCCACGTACCAGAGCTTCGGCCCCAGAGCCAGGCTCGGCAGATAGGTGACCAGCACCAGCGCCGCCAGCACCCACGGCCAGTACCGGTCGGTACACAGGCACGCCCGCAGATGCAGCCCGACCATCAGCACCAGCGACGCCCCGAACAACGCCAGCAGGCCGGGCGGCGGCGGCGCCAGCGCCACCTGCCGCAGCTCCCGCGGCACGATCATGAGCAGGATCGTCGCCACCACCAGCACCGACGCCACCCTGGTGGTCAGGTCCGCGGCCACCGGACGGCTGCGCGCCGCCTCGCGGGTGGTGTGCGAGACCGACCTGACCTCGGTCAGGGCCAGCCTGGCCGTGCTCAGCCCCGTGTCGAGCTCGTGCCGGGCGCGCTCCCGGTCCTCGGCGGCGAGTACGGCCTCGCCGTGCCCGACCACGCGCTCCAGCCCGGCGCCCACCCGTTCGTTGAGCTCCTCGGCGAAGGCCAGCCGTTCCCTGGCCACCACGGCCGCGGCCAGCCCCGCCTGGGTGCCGCGCAGGTCGGCGATCAGGTCGGTCAGGCGGACCACGCCGTACAGGGCGATGCCCACGAACGCGGTCTGGCCGAGCGCCACGTACAGGCCCTCGGTCACCATCGGGCGCACGGTCAGGGTGGAGGCGAACTGGGCCGCCAGCACCAGCGCGAACCCGCCCCACTTCGGCCACGGCCGCCGGAACAGCAGCAGCATGGCGGCGGCCAGGAAACCGGTGTTGCCGTACCAGGTGGCGGGGAACAGCAGCAGACCGGCGCCGGTCAGCACCACCTGGACGGCCAGCGTCCAGGGCCAGCCGCCGGGTCTGCGGCCGTCGGCGCGCCGTACGCAGTTGCGCAGGTGCAGCGCGAACAGGACGGCGAGCAGGGCGTAGGCCAGCGCCTTCATCGGCGCGGGGTCCTTGGAGTACACGATGCCGATGACCCCGCCGAAGGCGAAGCCCGCGCTGACCCCGGCCGCGACGAGCCGGGCCAGGCGTAGCGCCGGTGCGTTCATGGGGCCGCAGGGTAGAGGCCTCAGGTCACGTATTGAGCTCGCGGTGCACGGCCGGGATCACCTTGCGAAGGTAGCGGCCGGGTTTGACGAAGGACTCGCCGCTCTGCCGGAAGGCGTAGCGGATCGGGACCTCCTGGTAGGCGAAGCCCTTGGCGAGCAGGTCGAGGGTGAGGACCTGGGCGTAGTTGTAGTCGTGGATGACCTCGGCCGCGCGCGCCGCCTCGGGGGAGAAGGCGCGGTAGCCGCTCTGGCCGTCGGTGAGGTCGCGGCGGCGGGTCAGCCAGCGGACCCAGAGCGTGAGCACCCGGTTGCCGAAGCGGCGGTGGGGGAGCATGCGCTCGATGGTGCCGGAGAAGCGGGAACCGACGACGTAGTCGGCCGCGCCGCTCAGGACGGGCGCGGCCAGGGACTCCAGGTCCTCGGGGAAGTACTCGAGGTCGGCGTCCAGGTAGACGGCGACGGCCGGGCCCCTGGCGCTCGCCTCGGCCAGGCCGCGCCGGACGGCGGCGCCCAGCCCCAGGTTGCGCGGCTGGGGGAGCACCGTGGCGCCCGCGGCCCGCGCCCGGTCGGCGGAGGCGTCGGCGGAGCCGTCGTCGATCACCAGCGTGACGACGGGGCGGCCGGAGACCGTGCGGGGCAGGCGGGCCACCACCTCGCCGATCGTGGCCTCCTCGTTGTGGACGGGGATGAACACCACGACCGGGGCGCCGGGCGCGGGCTCCTCGTACGGCGGGCGGGGCGGCAGGCGGCGGGGCAGGCGGAACCTGCCGAAGTAGCCGGGAGCCGGGACGAAGAGGGCGGGGACGCCGACGGCCAGCGAGTACGCGGTCTTGACCGCATGGGTGAGCAGGGCCACCGCGAACGCCGGGCCCGGCGCGACGCCCAGCGCGGTGAGCGCCGCGGTCGCCGCGGCCTCGTAGGAGCCGATGCCGCCCGGGGTCACCGCGACCGTCTGGGCGGCGATGGTCACGGCCGTCACCGCCACCGCGTCGGCCGGGCTCAGCGCGACGCCGCTCATCCTGGCCACCTCGTACACCACGGCCGCCTCCAGCACCCACGCCACCAGCGCGCACACCGTCACCAGCGGCACCTTGGCCTGTGGAAGGAAACGGAACGCCGCCGCCGTCACCAGCGCCAGGACGGCCGCGACCGGCCACACCCACCCACCCGCCAGCCCGTCGACCAGCGCCGGGGCCGCCACCAGGGCCAGTGCGAGCACCGCGAACAGGTCCGCCGCCCGCACCGCCACCACCGAGGCCACCACCGTCTTGGCGTCGGTCAGGCGGGTCCGGCGCAGGACCGAGGTGGCGCGCAGGGCCTCGCCCAGGCGGGCTGGCAGCACGTGGTTGCCCAGCAGCGACACGTGGACCGCCGCCCAGGCCTGGCCGCCGGGCAGTCCGGGCAGCACCCGGGTCCAGGACCACGAGCGCAGGGCGAAGGCGGCGCCGTACAGGATGAGGGCGAGCGCGAGGCCGAGCGGGTCGGACAGCAGCGCGCGGGCGGCCGTGGCGAGGTCGGGGCCGGAGACCACCCGCGTCAGGTACCAGCACGCGACGGCCAGCAGCACCACGCCGGCGATCCGCCGGGCCGCCCTGGTGACGTTCCCCATGAGGCACCTTTGTGGCTGGAAGGAGTGAGGTTAGGCTACCTTTACCTAGCTCTTTGGCGCTCCAGCGAAAGGGACGCGGGTGACAGTCGTCGTGACCGGGTCCGCGGGCTTCATCGGCCGGGCCCTGACGGAGGCGCTGCTCGCCGCGGGCCGGCGGGTGATCGGCGTCGACCGGCGGACGCAAGCCGCCCGCCCCGGGCTGACCGCGCTCACCGCCGACCTGCTCGACGACGACGACCTGGTCGGCGCCGCCCTGGCAGCCGCCGACGCCGTCTACCACCTGGCCGGCTGCCCCGGCGTGCGCGGCGACGACCGCGGCCTCGCCCGCCGCAGGCACCGCGACAACGTGCTCGCGGGCGCGCGGGTGCTGGCCGCGGTCCCGCGCGGCGTCCCGCTCATGATCACCTCCTCCAGCTCCGTGTACGGCGGCGCCCGCCACGGCCGTCCCAGTCACGAGACCGACCAGCCCCGCCCGGCCGGAGGCTACGCCCGCAGCAAGCTCGCCCTGGAACACCTGTGCGCCGGGCGGCCGGTGACCGTGGTCCGCCCGTTCACCGTCGCGGGGGAGGGCCAGCGGCCGGACATGGCGCTGTCGCTCTGGCTGGCGGCCGCCGCGCGCGGCCGCCCGCTGCGGGTGCTCGGCTCACTGGAGCGCACCCGCGACGTGACCGACGTACGGCAGGCCGCGCAGGCCATGATCGCGCTGACCGGCGTGCCCGGCGTGGTCAACATCGGCACGGGCCGGGGACGCACGCTGCGGGAGCTGGCCGGAGCCGTGGCCGAGGTGACCGGGGCGGAGGTGCGCTACGCGATCGAGCCCGCCCCGCCGGTGGAGCCGGGCGACTCGCTGGCCGACACCCGCCGGTTGCGCGCGCTGACCGGCTGGACACCGGAGACCGACCTGCTCGACGTGGTCCGCCGCCAGTACGCCCATGTCCGGACCACGACCACCGACGTCCTGGCCGCGACCGGATCGGCCGTGACCGGTCTGGCGGCGACCGGTCTGGCGGCTCCTGGTCTGGTGGCTCCTGGTTGGGCGGCTCCTGGTTTGGCGGCGACGTCGTGATCGCGGGGCCGGGTGTCGCCGTCGCCCGTGTGGGCTCCGGTGGGCTCTACCGCGGTATGGCGCTGGCCGGGGTGGTGGCCGTCGTGGCGGCGGCGCTGGGGATCGGGGTGCCGTCCACGTTCGGCGCGCACGTGGCCGTGGACGAACCCCAGTACCTGCTCACCGCCCTCTCCCTGGCCGAGGACCGCTCGCTGGACATCTCCGACGAACTGGCCGGACGCCGCTGGGTCCCGTGGGGTGGCGCGGAGCTGCCCGTCCAGACCGAGGTGCTCGACGGCGGCGCCCAGATCAGCCCGCACGACCCGCTGCTGCCCATCGTGCTCGCGATCCCGATGCGTCTCGGCGGCTGGGTGGCGGCCAAGGCGGTCATGGCGCTGATGGCCGGGGCCCTGGCCGTCCTCACCCTGTGGACGGCGGTGCGCCGCTTCGCCGTACCCCTGAAGATCGCGACGGCTGGGGTGGCGATCGCGGCGGCGAGCGCGCCGCTGGCCGTCTACGGACAGCAGGTCTACCCCGAGGTGCCCGCGGCGCTGGCCGCGGTCGGCGCCGTCGCGCTCCTGGGCACCCCGAGGATCTGGGCCTTCGCCGCGGTGGTGTCGGCGCTGCCGTGGTTGTCGGTCAAGTACGTGCCCGTGGCGCTGGCACTGGCCGCGCTCGGCCTGTGGCGTACCCGGTCGAAGGCGCTGCTGGCGGGTTTCGCCGTCATGGGCGCGCTGTACCTGGTCGTTCACCGCGTGATCTGGGGCGGCTGGACCGTCTACGCCAGCGGCGACCACTTCCAGAACTCCGGCGAGTGGGGCGTGATGGGCTTCGCCCCCGACCTCGCCGGACGCGCGCTGCGGCTGACCGGCCTGCTGGTCGACCAGGGGTACGGCCTGGCCGCCTGGCAGCCCGCCTGGCTCCTGCTGGTCCCGGCGCTCGCGCTGGGGATCAGGCGCGTGAGCCTCGTGCTGCCGCTGGCGGCGGGCTGGCTGACGGCCACGTTCGCGGCGGTGACCATGCACGGCTTCTGGTGGCCCGGCCGCCAGCTCGTCGTGGTGCTCCCGCTGGCCCTGATCCTCATCCTGTGCTGGCTGGACCGCACCTGGAAACGCGTCGCGGCGGCGGCGCTCGGCCTGTCGGGCGTGCTCACCTACGCCTGGCTGGCCGCCGGCGGCCTGGCCGGGCGGCTCACCTGGGTGTCCGGCTTCCAGGAGGTCGCCTCGCCCGTCTACCGGGCGGTCGCGAGCGTCCTGCCCGACTACCGGCGGCCCGGCTTCTGGCCCGCGCATCTGGCGTGGGCGGCGGTGCTCGTCCTGTTGTTCACGATCAACCTGAGGAAGTCCCATGTCCGTGCGTAGGCTGATCGCCGCGGCTCTGGTCCTGCTGGCCGCGAGCGCATGCGGGTCCGGCGGGGCCGAGGGCTTCGCCGACGACTCCCTGGTGATCTACTCCGGCCGCAACGAGAAGCTCGTCGGGCCGCTGCTGGCCCGCCTGAAGTCGGCCACCGGCCTGAACGTCCAGGTCAGATACGGCGACAGCGCCGAGCTGGCCGCCCAGATCATGGAAGAGGGCGAGCGCACCCGCGCCGACGTCTTCTTCTCCCAGGACGCGGGCGCGCTCGGCGCGCTGTCCAAGCAGGGCGTCCTCGCGCCGGTGCCGCAGGAGACGCTGGCGAAGGTGCCGCCGCAGTACCGCGGCGCCGACTGGGTGGGCGTCTCCGGCCGCTCCCGGGTGATCGTCTACGACCCGCGCACGGTGACCGCGCCGCCCAAGAGCGTCTTCGAGCTGACCGGCCCCCAGTGGAAGGGCAAGGTCGGCTGGGCGCCGACGAACGCCTCCTTCCAGGCGTTCGTGACCGCGCTACGGGTGCTCAAAGGCGAGGACGCCGCCAGGAAGTGGCTGACCGGCATGAAGGCCAACGGCGTCCAGAGCTTCGGCGACAACATCAAGATCCTCAACGCCGTCGACGCCGGGCAACTCCATCTCGGCCTGATCAACCATTACTACTGGTACGAGAAGACCGCGGAACAGGGCCAGATCCCCTCCAAGCTGGCCTACCTGCCGGGCGGCGACCCCGGCGCGCTCATCAACGTGGCCGGCGCCGGCACGCTCAAGGCGTCCGAGCACGCGCCCGCCGCCCAGAAGGCCGTCGGCTACCTGCTCAGCCCTGACGCCCAGAAGTACTTCGCGCAGGCCACGAAGGAGTACCCGCTGGTCGCCGGGGTCGAACCGGATCCCGCCCTGCCCAAGCTCGACGCCCTCAAGGGCCCGCGGATCGACCTGGCCGAGCTCGACTCGCTGGAGCAGACGCTCAAACTGCTCCAGGACACGGGCCTCGTCTGATGCCGCGCGGCCGCGTCCCCGCGGCGCTGCTGGTGCCCGCCCTGCTGGCGGCCGCGCTCTCGCTCGCGCCCGTCGCCTATCTCGTGGTGCGGGCGGCCGAGGGCGGTCCCGCCGCGTTCGCGGGAGTGCTCCTTCGCGTCCGTACGGCGGAGCTGGCCGTTCGGAGCCTCGGGCTGGCGGCGGTGGTGACGGCCGCCTGCCTGGTCGTGGGGGTGTCGCTGGCATGGCTGGTGGTCAGGACCGACCTGCCGGGGCGCGGGGTGTGGGGCGCGCTGGCCGCGTTGCCGCTGGCGGTGCCGTCGTACGTGGCGGCGTACACGTGGGTGGCCGCCTTCCCCGGTGTCTCGGGGTTCTGGGGGTCGGCGCTGGTGCTCACGCTGTGCACCTACCCGTACGTGTACCTGCCCGTGGCGGCGGCGCTCGGCCGGATGGATCCTGCGCTCGAAGAGGTCGCGCTGTCTCTCGGCCGCGGGCGCATGGCCGTCGTGGTCCGGCAGCTCCGGCCGGCCGCGGCGGCGGGCGGGCTGCTGGTGGCCATGTACGTGCTGGCCGAGTTCGGCGCCGTGTCGATCATGCGCTTCGACGTGTTCACCACGCAGATCTACACGTCCTACCGGGCGGGCTTCGATCGCACTCCGGCCGCTGTGCTCGGTCTGGCGCTGGTGGTGATCACTCTGCTGATCGTGCTGGCCGAGGGGCGTACGCGGGGGCGGGCCGCCTACGCCCTGCGGGGCAGCCCGGCCCGGCGGCGGGTCGTCGTACGGACCTGGAAGGCGCCCGCGCTGGCCTGGGTCACGCTCGTGGCGTCGCTGGCGGCCGGGTTTCCGCTGGTCAGCATCCTCTACTGGCTGGTGGCGGGGTCTTCGCGCGGGCTCGATCTGGGGGCGCTGTTCTCTGCTACCGGGGCCACGCTGGGTGTCTCCGCTGCGGGGGCGGTGTTGACCGTGGCGTTGGCCGTTCCCGTGGGGATTGTCGCTGCTCGGTACCGGGGGCGGCTTTCCCGGGGCGTCGAGCAGTCGGTTTATGTCGGGCATGCGCTGCCTGGTGTGGTGATCGCGTTGTCGCTGGTGTTCTTCGCCGTGCGGTACGCCTATCCGATCTATCAGCAGTGGCCGTTGCTGGTGCTGGCCTATGCGGTGTTGTTTCTGCCCGCTGCGGTGGGGGCGGTTCGGGCCTCTGTTCTGCAGTCGCCGCCGGTGCTGGAAGAGGTGGCGCGGTCGCTGGGGCGCAGTCCGCTGGGGGCGGTGCGGCAGGTGACGCTGCCGCTGGCGCTGCCGGGGGTATTGGCGGGGGCGGCGTTGGTGTTTCTCACCGCGATGAAGGAGCTGCCCGCCACGATCCTGCTGCGGCCCACCGGCATGGAGACGCTGGCCACGCGGCTGTGGACGGAGACGGGGGCCGGTGCTTATGCGGCGGCGGCGCCGTACGCGGCGCTGCTGATGGCGCTGGCCGCCGTGCCGGGATTCCTGCTGGGAAGGCGGTGGACATGAGCGGGCTTGCCGTTTCCGGGGTGACGAAGGCGTTCGGTGGCACGGCGGTGTTGCGTGGCGCCGCGCTGGAGGTGGCCGACGGGGATCTGGCGGCGGTGCTGGGGCCGTCCGGGTGCGGGAAGACGACGTTGCTGCGGATCGTGGCCGGGTTCGAACGGGCCGAGACCGGGTCGGTGCGGATCGGCGGGGCCGAGGTGGGCGGGCTGGCGCCGGAGAAGCGGCGGGTGGGGATCGTGCCGCAGGACGCCGCGTTGTTCCCGCACCTGTCGGTGGCGGGGAATGTGGGGTTCGGGCTGGTTCGCGGGCTTTTCCGGCGGGCTGGGGGTGGGGTTCTGGAGCGGGTTGAGGAGTGTTTGGAGCTGGTCGGGCTTGGGGGATACGGCTCGCGGATGCCGTACCAGCTGAGTGGGGGACAGCAGCAGCGGGTCGCGCTCGCCCGCGCGCTGGCCCCGCGGCCGGGGGTGGTGCTGCTCGACGAGCCGTTCAACGCGCTGGACCGCTCGCTGCGCGGGACCGTCCGCGACGACGTGCGCGCGGCGCTCAAGAAGGCGGGCGCGACCGCGGTCCTGGTCACCCACGACCAGGAGGAGGCGCTGTCGATGGCCGACACCGTGGCCGTGATGCGGGACGGCGTGATCGTCCAGCAGGGCACCCCGGAGGAGCTCTACGCCCGCCCCGCCGACCTGGGCGTGGCGACGTTCGTCGGCGAGGCGGTGGTCCTGGAGGCCGTCGCCATGAACGGGACCGTGACCTGCGCCCTCGGCTCGCTACGGCCCGGCGACGGCGCGGCGGGAACCGGCTGGGTGGCGTTGCGCCCTGAGCAGCTTGTGCTGGAACGCGGCGGCGCGGCCCGGGTGGAGCGGGTGGAGTTCTTCGGCCACGACGCCGCCGTCACGGTGGTGCTGCCGGACGGCGGGGTGGTGCGCGCCCGGGCGAGGGGAGAGGCGGCGCACCGAGTCGGCGACAGGGTGGGGGTGCGGGTGGAAGGGCCCGTCCTCTTCTTCGGAGAGTGATTCCGGTAGCGTGCCTGGCATGGGTGAGTTCGTGCGTGTCGAGGTGGCCGACCGGATCGCGACGATCAGACTCGATCGTCCAAAGATGAACGCCCTCAACGGGCAGGTACAACAGGAGATCGGTGAAGCCGCCCGCCTGGTCGACGCCGACCCCGTGGTGCAGGCCGTGATCCTTTACGGCGGCGAGCGCGTCTTCGCCGCCGGAGCCGACATCAAAGAAATGGCCGACATGTCCTACGCCGACATGTCCGCCCACTCCCGCACCCTCCAGGACTGCTTCACCGCCGTGGCCAGGATCGGCAAGCCAGTGATCGCGGCGATCTCGGGATACGCGCTGGGCGGCGGATGCGAGCTGGCCTTGTGCGCGGACTTCAGAGTGGCCGGAGAAGGCGCGAAACTGGGCCAGCCCGAGATCCTGCTCGGCATCATCCCCGGCGCGGGCGGCACCCAGCGCCTCCCGAGACTGGTGGGCCCGTCGAAGGCCAAGGACCTGATCTTCAGCGGCCGCCACGTGACCGCCGAGGAGGCGTTGTCGATCGGCCTGGTGGACAAGGTGGTCGCCGACGACCAGGTGTACACGGCGGCACTGGAATGGGCGTCGACCTTCGCGGCCGGCCCGACCATAGCCCTGCGAGCCGCGAAACAGGCCGTCGACCAGGGCCTGGAAGTAGACCTGGACACCGGCCTGGAGATCGAACGCCTGCAGTTCTCCGGCCTGTTCGCGACCGAGGACGCCAAGGTCGGCATGCGCGCCTTCGCCGAGAAAACCAAACCCAAGTTCACCGGCAACTAGGACGTCTCGGTGGGGCGGCGGCAGTGGTAGACGAAGGCCGGGGGCAGGTTGGCCCAGATGGTCCGGCCCACCACCACTTCTTCGAAGGACGCCTCCAGGGATCGGCGCAGTCTGCGTGCCGGGGTTGCCCAGCGCAGGTGTGCGTACGCGAACGTGGTGAAAGCGCCCTCCCGGGAGAGTGAGCCGACCACGGCGGCGAGGACGTCGCGCTGCTTGGCCGGGGGGAACGCGGCCCACGGCAGCCCGCTGACGATCACGTCAGCGGGCAGGTGACCGCGCCGGGTCAGCAGGGCGGGCAGCTGCTCGGCGGTGCCGGCCACGACGTCCACGCCGGGGAACCGGGCGGCCAGCCGGCGGGCGAACTGTTCGTTGCTCTCCACCGCGATGTGGTGGCCGCGGCCGTCGAGCAGTCGCTGGATCACTCGGGTAAATGCGCCGGTTCCCGCGCCGAGCTCGACGACGACCGGGTCGCCGGTGTGCGGGATCGGTGCGGTGATGGCGTGCGCCAGGGCGGTGCTGCTCGGTGTCACGGCGCCGACGGTCATCGGGTGGCGGGCGAATTCCAGCAGGAAGGCGATGCGGCTGTCGTCGGCGGGTCTGTGGTTCATGGTCGACGCTCGTTCCGGCCTCTTCGCGGCGTGGGCCGAACTGCCGGAGCGCTTGTTCCCTGCTGCCGTTCCACGTGTCCACTGTGCCAGAGAAGGGGCGATGACCTGGGATTTCACGCGCAACGCGGGTGCGGCCTCCCGGAGGACTCAGCGCACCGACCTGATCGCAAGCACGGCGAGGGTGTTCACGGCAGGTACGGCAGAGCGCGGGTGCGGCCGATCGCGCCCAGCCAGGCGGCCGACGGCTTGGGGGTGCGGGCGAACGTTTCCCGGTCGACGTGGATGAGGCCGAACGTGGGCGCGTAGGTGCCCCACTCGTAGTTGTCCAGGGCACTCCAGTGGAAGTAGCCGCGCACGTCGACGCCGTCGGCCATCGCCTCCGCCATACCGGTGAGGGCGGCGCCGGTGTAGGCGACGCGGCGGGTGTCGTCGGCGGTGGCGATGCCGTTCTCGGTGACGATCAGCGGGACGCCGGGGACGACGGCGGCGGTGTGGCGCAGGGCGTGACCGAGCGCGGCGGGGTAGTACTCCCAGCCGGTCAGGGTGCGTTCGGCGTCCGGGGGCACGGGCAGCGGGCCGTCGGGGCCGATGCGGGTACGGGTGTAGGACTGCACGCCGAGCCAGTCGTCGTCCGCCGCGGCCTGGAGGAAGAGGTCCTCGCGGGGGTGGGAGTAGGCGGCGGCGACGTGTTCGGCGCCGGGCAGCGGCTGGTAGACCTGGTTGGCGACGGTCCAGCCGGTACGCACGTGGGGCGCGTGGGCCTTGACCGCCTCGACCGCGCGGCGGTGGGCGTCGATGAGGGTCTGGGAGACGGCCTGGTCGGGCTCGGGCAGGCCCGCCTCGGGCATGGCGGCGCCGGTGGTGAGGAGCTGGATGAATCCGGCCATGGTGGCGAGCATGTTGGGTTCGTTGATGGTGCACACGTGCTCGACGCCTTCGGCGTACACGGGGGCGGCCGCTGCGACATAACGGGCGAACAACTCGGCGGACTCGGCCGCGTCCCAACCTCCGCGCCGGCTGAACCAGGCCGGGGTGCTGAAGTGGTGCAAGGTGAGCATGGGCCGCAGCCCGCGTTCGCGGGCGCCGTCGACCATGCGGCGGTAGTGGTCGAGCGCCGCTCGCGAGAACTCGCCCGGCGCCGGTTCGATGCGGGCCCACTCGATGCTGAAGCGGTAGTCGGTGAAGCCGAGTCCGGCCAGCAGGTCCATGTCCTCGCGCCAGCGGTGGTAGCTGTCGCAGGCGTCGCCGCTGGGTTCCTTGATGTGGCCGGTGCCGGTGGAGTTGTGCTCCATGGCCCACCAGTCGCTGTTGGTGTTGCCGCCTTCGGTCTGGTGGGCGGAGGTGGAGGCTCCCCAGAGGAAACCATCAGGAAGAGGCACGAACGGGTCCTTCCAGGTGGGGGGTGGATGGCGCCTCAGCGTAGCCACGAAAACCTTGAACCTCAATAGTTTCGTGTCGCTAGAATCCTCCGCGTGAGCGCACCACGGGGCCCCTACGCCAAGACCTCGGCCAAACGAGAGCAGATCCTCCGCGCCGCCCTGGAGATCTACGCCGAGGCCGGAAGCCGCAAGGTGTCGGTGCGCGACATCGCCAAACGGGTCGGCATGACCGACACCGGAGTCCTGCACCACTTCGGCAGCCGCGAAGCCCTGCTGACCGCCGTACTCGAGGCCAGGGACGAGATCAGCGCCGAGATGTACGGCAGCGCCCTCACCGACCCTCCGGCCGGGGCGAAGATGCTGGCCGACAACGTCTCCACGCCGGGCCTGGTCAAGCTCTTCCTCGACGTGGCTGCGGCAGCCGCCGAGCCCGAACACCCGGCGCACGACTTCTTCGCCGAGCGCTACGCCCGTTTCCGCCGCGAGGGCGCCGCCGCCCTGGCCGACCCCGTCCTCGCTCCCGACCCCGACCCCGGCCCCGGCCCTGGTCGGATCGACAGCGAGTGGGCCGCGCGGATCCTGATCGCCGCCCTGGACGGGCTGCAGATCCAGTGGTTGCTGGAGCCGGAGATCGACATGGCGGCCGACCTCGCCGCCCTGCACCGCACGCTCCTGGCGGCCCTGCGCTCGCCCTGAACTACAGATGGAAGGGCGCGGTTTCCACCTTCACGCGCAGCCAGAACCTGCCGTCGAGTTCGAGCTTGCAGTTGATTTTGTAGGTGTTCTCATTCCCGCCGCTGATCGTCGAGCCGCCGGTGTCCACACGCCTCGTGACGTTCGGTCCCTGACGAATCTCGTATCCGGTGTGCGAATGCCAGGTCGCCGAGATGCCGTTCCAGTGGCGGTGAACAGGGAAGCACCAGATGCGCATTTTGCGGGTCTTGGCGCAGGATCCAAAGCCCCGGTAGGTGTACCTGTTCGCGTTCCTGTTCCAGCTGACCACGGCCTTCACCGTGCAGCCGAAGGCGCTCGCCGCACGCGAACTGCCCCCGACGGGGCCGGCGGCGTCGGCGGGGGCCGCGCACAGACTCAGCCCGGAAACGAGAACGACCGCCCCCGTGGCCAGTACGCGTAATCGCCCATGACCCATCGAAGATCACCTCGACAGCTTGTCCAGGGTCCTTTCTCAGGCTTACCAGACCGGTGAAACCGCGTCGAGGGGCTATCCGGGGTCATCGACCCGGTTGGTGAGCAGTCGCCCGAGCTCTCGGCAGAACGCCGCCGGTTCAGTGAGGTGGGCCAGGTGGCCGCCGGGGAACTCCGCGACCTGGAGGCCGAGCCGGTCGGCGAGTTCCATGGTCGCCCGGTAGCAGGGATACCCGCGCGAGGCCCGGCCCACCGCTGGGATGATCTTGGTGCGCCGCGCGGCCAGGGCGGTCAGATCGAGCGTGCCCGCGGGATACGGCCGGAGCTCATGCTCGAACCAGTGCGCGACATTCGCCCGTATCGGTGGGATGAGCAGGTGGAGTCCCCTGCCGGCGTTCATGGCCTTGCGGTCGGGCTCGGCGAACGTGTTCTCGCGGAACAACTTCAGCGCGGGCCGCATACCGTGCCGGCGGTAGGTGGCGTACGCGTCGTGGAACAGGTCGATCCAGCGCTGCCCGTCGGGCAGCAGGCGCATCGCGGGTGGTTCGAACGGTACGACGGCGTCCACGTGGCCGGGATGCCGGGTGAGGAGTTCCAATGCCACCAGCGCGCCCGAGCTCTCGCCGAACACGGCGGCGGGCCGGGGGCCGACATGTTCGATCAGCCGAGCGGCGTCATCCGCGTCGTCGGCCAGCAGGGATTCGCCGGGCGGCTCCTCGGCGCGGCTGCCGGAGAACCCGCGACGCGCGTAACGAACCACGGTGTACTCGGCCGCCAGCCGTCGCGCGACCCGCGCGAACGCGAGGCCGGTGCCGCCCGCGCCGGGTATCAGCAGCAGCGTCCGCCCGGCCCCGGTCGTCGTGTACGAGAGCACGGCGCCGGGCACCCGAAGTTTCGGCATGCGCGACACTCTAAGAGACACGTTGTTGGTAGACAAGACACTGTGTCTACGGCCTGTACGCTACGAGGATGGCCGCGCAGTGGAAGGAGATCGTCGAGGCGCACCGCCGCGACGCCCGCGAGACGATCCTCGACGCCACGGCGACCCTGGTCGCCGAACGAGGACTTACCGGGGTGACGATGTCGAGCATCGCCGCCGAGGCCGGAATCGGACGCGCCACCCTGTACAAGTACTTCTCCGATATCGAGGCGATTCTGCACGCGTGGCACCAGCGCCACGTCGAGCACCATCTCCAGCGGCTGGAGCAGGTCCGTGCGCTGGCCACCGATCCGGGTGAACGCCTCGAAGCCGTGCTGACCGCCTGCGCCGAGCTGGCCCACCACCGCCCGGACACCGGTCTGGCCGCCCAATTGCACCGCGACCAGGACGTGGCCGGCGCCTACCATCGCGTCCACACCATGGTCCGCGACCTGATCGCCGATGCCGCCGAGTCCGGCGTCGTCCGTGTCGACGCCGCCCCGGACGAGTTGGCCGCGTACTGCCTGCACGCGCTCACCGCGGCCACCGGGATGCCGTCGGAAGCCGCGGTCCATCGCCTTGTCGCCATCACCTTGAACGGCCTGCGCGCATCCCGATAGGAGACGGCCACCCCGTGCCAGACGAGACGTACTGGAACACCAATGTCGCCCGCCACTCCGGGATTCTGCGCGAGGTGCCGCAGGGGTGCGCGGAGGCGCTGGACGTGGGCTGCGGGGACGGCCTGCTCGTTGCGAAGCTGGCAGGGAAGGCCGGGCGGGTCACCGGCGTGGACACCTCGCCGGAGATGATCGCGCGCGCCCGGGAGCGGACCGGAGGAAGCCGGGACGTCGTTCTCCTGGAGTGCGACTTCCTCGTCGCCGACCTGCCGCGAGAGGGGTTCGACTTCATCTGCTCGGTGTCCACGATCCACCACATGGACTTCGAGGCGGGTCTGGTCAGGATGCGCGAGCTGCTGCGTCCCGGCGGCAGGCTGGTGGTGGTCGGGCTGGCCCGCGACGTCACCCTGGCGGACTGGCTGGTCAGGGTCCCGGGGCTGGCCGTCGTATGGCTGATCAAGAAGGTGCGCCGGGCCGCCGGGCCGCCGGGCATGCCCGCCGCCGACGTCCAGATGGGATACGGGCAGGTACGGCGGAAGGCCCGGCGACTGCTGCCCGGATCGCGGTACCGCCGCCACCTGCTGCGCCGGTATTCGGTGATCTGGGAGAAGCCCGGGAGAACAGCCGAATATGGGGGCTGATGCCGGTATGGTGACGGTTCATGATGCGCGTCCTGGTTCCTGTACGGCTGCGTAGGGCGGTACGTGGCTGGTTCGACTCCCGGTACATCTCGGTCGCGGATCATCGCCAGGACATCAAGGACGCCCTCTGGGAGGTCCAGACGCTCCGGCGCGAGGTCGTCACCCTCCAGGAGGAGGTCAGGCAGCTCACCTCCAGGACCGGTGACGCGCAGCGGCTGTCCAAGGAGACGGCGGACGCGCTCGACCACGTCCTGCAGAACGAGGTGCTGGTCTGGCAGGCGATAGACGGGCTCAAGGAGCGCTCGTGAGGGTCGTCTGGGACGGCGCCGGGCTGACCTTCCGCCTCGACCCCGAGGACGAGATCACCGGCAGAGCGGCCGACGAGCACCCGGTCAAACTCAGGACCAGCTCGTGCGCGTTCGGCGGCGTGCCGGACGACGCGCACCCCGACCTGTTCGCCGTGGCCGCCTGGTCGGTCGTCGCGCCCTGGACCCGCAGGCGGATCACGTTCGACCGGCCCGTCTCCGCCGAGGTGGCGCGGGCGTTGCACGACGGGTGGCGGATCGAGGCGGGCCCCGTCGGCGGGCCGCCCAGGAGCCAGGGCCGGACGCTGGCGATCTCCTACAGCGGCGGCGCCGACTCCGTCGCGGCCGCGGCGATCTTCCCCGAGGCGCCGTTCGTGCACTTCAGACGGGTGCCGCACCCGAGGGTGCCCAACCGGTGGACCCACTACCGCTCCGACGTGCTGGCCGAGCTGGCGAAGAAGACGGGCCGCGAGCTGACCACGGTCACCTCCGACCTGGAGTTCACGCTCGCCGAGCCGCGCCCCGGCTACCCCGAGCACCACGCCGTCGCGGCGGGCGCGCTGCTGCTCGCCGACCGGATGGACCTCGGCGGGCTGGCGTTCGGCTACGAGCTCGGCTCACGGTGGCTGGGCGGTGACCGGTACCTGCTGCGGTTCACGCCGGACAACCCGATGTGGGCGCCGCACGGGGCGTGGGGCCGGTTGTTCGCCGCCGCCGGTGTGCCCATCGTGCTGCCGGTCGGCGGGGTCAGCGAGGCCGTGACGATGCGGCTGGCGCTCGGCTCCGCGCTCAGGGCCCAGGTCCGCTGGTGTCTCCAGGGCGGCGACGGGCCCTGCCGTACCTGCGGGAAGTGTTTCTACAAGGAGATCATCCAGGCCGCCGTGGAGCGGCGGCCCCTCGACACGCCGCTCACCGCCGACCGCGCCGTGGTGCGCAAGTGGCTGCGCAAGCCGCCTTACGGCGGCATGGAGATGATCGAGTACGGCCTGGCCCGCATCCCCGGTGTGGAAAGCTCCATACTTGCCGGAGCCCTCGACTACTTCGACGCCACGGAGGAGTCCACGAGCTGGCTGGAGCGCTGCTACCCGCCCGCCCTGGCGGAGATCCCCGAGCCGTGGCGCGAGCCGGCGAGTGCGTTCATGGCGGACAACGCCGGGCTGATGACGCCCGGCGAGGCACGGCGCGTGGAGGAATGGGGATCGTGAAGGTCTACCTGTCGGTCGACATGGAAGGCGTGACCGGGCTGACCGACCCGGAGGAGATGCACGCGGGCAAGCGCGGCTACGAACGCGGCTGCGAGCTCATGACGGCTGACGCCAACGCGGCGATCGAGGGAGCGTTCGCCGCCGGTGCGACGAACGTGCTGGTCAACGACGCGCACGGCTCCACGAAGAACCTGCGGATCGACCTGCTCGACCCGCGCGCCACGCTCATCAGAGGGCCGGGCAAGTCGCAGCGGATGGCCCAGGGACTCGACGCCTCCTTCCAGGCCGCCTGCTTCGTCGGCTACCACGCCATGGCCGGGGTGCCGCACGGGGTGCTCAACCACACGTGGATGGGCAAGGAGATCCAGAACGTCTACCTCAACGGCGAGGTCTGCGGCGAGACCAGGATCGTGGCCGCGTGCGCCGGGTTCCACGGGGTGCCGGTGGTGCTGGTCGCCGGGGACGAGGCGGTCGGCGAGGAGGCGCGCGAGCTGCTCGGCGACGTCGAGACGGTCGCGGTCAAGAAGGGCATCGACAAGTTCTCCGCCGAACTGCTGCCGCCGAGCGTGGCCCAGGCCAGGATCCGGGCGGCGACGGAGCGGGCGCTGAACCGGGTCGCGGACTTCACGCCCTATGCGGTGGCGGCGCCGTACACGCTGGGAGTGGAGTGGAACTCCACCGCCATCGCGGCGGCGGTGGCGCTGATCCCGGGTGTGAAGGCGGCGGGGACGCGCCACATCGAGTTCACGACCGACGACTTCACCCAGATCATGGCGCTGTTCGGGCTGTTCGCGACCATCGGCGGTCAGGTCGCCTGCGGAAGTGGCCCTTACGGATGAACACGGTCACCCGGCGCGGGCTCCTGGTCGGGATCGGCGCGGCCGGGGGTGCGGGGGCGATGTACGCGGCGATGGGGGCGCTGGGGCTGGCGCCCGGCGAACAGGAGAAGGCGTTCACGCCGCCGTCACCGGGCGACTTCACGCTGCGCGGCAGGGCCGCGGCCAAGGTGGTGATCATCGGGGCGGGGGTCGCGGGGCTGACGGCCGCGTACGAGCTGGGCAAGGCCGGTTACGACTGCACGCTGCTGGAGGCGCGGGCGCAGGCGGGCGGGCGGAACCTGACGCTGCGCGGCGGCGACCGGCTGACCGAGATGAGCGGGCCCGCGCAGGACGTGCGGTTCGGGGAGGGCGTGTACTTCAACGCCGGGCCCGGGCGGATCGCGCCGTGGATGGTCACCATGGACTACTGCCGCGAGCTGGGCATTCCGATCGAGGCGTTCATCAACAACAACGCCAACGCGTTCGTGCACACCAACGGGCAGACGGTCCGGGCGAAGGCCGCCCGAGCCGACATGTACGGATATGTCGCCGAACTCCTCGCCAAAGCCACAAATGTCGGCCAGCTCAACCGCAAGCTCACCAAGGACGACAAGGAACGGCTGCTGGAGTTCCTGCGCCGCTTCGGCGACCTCGGCCCGGCCTACGACTACAACGGCTCCGCCCGCCGCGGATTCGTGAAATATCCGGCCACCCAGAACGGCATCCAGCTCGACCCGCCCGGCTCACTCCACCAGGTCCTCGCCGCCGCCACCGGCCGCGCCATCACCAACGACTTCGGCTACGAACAGGCCACTCCCATGTTCCAGCCGGTCGGCGGCATGGACGCCATCGTCAAGGCCCTGACCGCCGCCGTCGGCCCCGAACGCATCAGGACCGGCGTCCAGGTCACCGAAGTCACCACCCGCGAGAAGGACGTTCATGTCACCTGGAACGGCGGCGCCCTGACCGCCGACTACTGCCTGGCCACACTCCCGCCGCACATCCTCGCCAGGATGACGCACAACCTCGGCGCAGACGTCACGGCCGCCCTGAAGCGGCCCATCCCGGTCGCCGCCGGCAAGATCGGCCTGGAGTACGGCCGGCGCTGGTGGGAGATCGACGACCGGATCTACGGCGGCATCACCGAGACCGACCTCGACATCACCCACATCTGGTACCCCTCCCACGGCTACCACTCCCGGCGCGGCCTCATCGTCGGCTACTACACCAGCGACGAGCACGCCGAGCTGTACGGCGCCCTGACCCCCGAGGACCGCCGCCGCCGGGCACTCACCCAGGGCAAGAAGATCCACGGCGAGAAGTACCGGGCCGAGCTGTTGTCCGACGTCTCCGTCGCCTGGGAACGCCAGCCGCACATCCAGGGCGGATGGGCCCGCTGGCCCTCCTTTGATTCGTCCTTCACTCTTCTGCAACGCCCCAGCGGAAGGGTTTACTTCGCGGGTGACTGGCTCACCCACCTGATCGCCTGGCAGGCGGGGGCCATGGAGTCCGCGCGCAACGCCGTCACGCAACTGCATCAACGAGTGCTGCAGTCACCGTAACGACGGCGGGCGTAAGGTCCTGAGGATGGAAGAGACTTTGCACTGGCAGCCTGCGGCGACACACACGGAGCTCCTCGCCGGCCCGGTGGCGGAGGCGGTGCGCGCGTTCGCCGACGACGACGTCCACGTGGCCGCGATCGACCCCGGCCTGGCCGACACCGCCGCGTTCTGTGAGAGGTACGGCGTGGCACTCGACGAGTCGGCCAACTGCGTGATCGTGGCCGGAAAGCGGGGCGGTGAGGTGCGGTACGCGGCGTGCATGGTGCTGGCGACCATGCGGGCCGACGTCAACGGCGTCATCCGCAAGCACCTCGACGTCCGCAAGTCCAGCTTCGCGCCGATGGCCGAGGCGGTCGAGCTGACCGGCATGGAGTACGGCGGCATCACCCCGCTCGGACTGCCTGCGGACTGGCCTATCCTGGTTGATTCGAACGTGGCATCGCATAACAGGGTCGTCATCGGCAGCGGCGTGCGCAGGTCCAAGCTCGCCGTCTCCGGGGCGCTGCTGGCCGGGTTGAAGGGCGCTGAGGTGCTCGACCTGGCCACTGGAGCGTAGGAGCTCTGACCGTAGAGAGCGAGGAACGATGCCAACGAAGGTCAGAGCGGACGCGACCATTAGACATTGAGACGTATTCGAGACCGTTGGATGGGAAACCGATGGGGCTGATCCGGACGTTGTACGAGTGGGAATGTGGCCCCATGGTTCATCTCGTGGGCGGGGATTAAGCCGGTATGGTGCTTCATGCCATGAACGATGACCGACTTGGCCCTTACCGGCTGCTCAGGCGGCTCGGTGAAGGCGGAATGGGCGTTGTCCACCTCGCTGTCGATCAGCATGGTCGGCAGGTGGCGGTCAAGGTCCTGCGTGCCGAGGTCGCCGGCGACGAGGTCGCCAGGCGGCGGCTCTCGCGCGAGGTCGAGACGATGCGGCGGGTGCGCAGCAAGTACATCGCCGAGGTGGTCGACGCCGACGTCACGGGTCATCGGCCGTACATCGTCACCCGGTACGTGGCCGGGCGCGCCCTCGACGAGATCGTCAGGGACGACGGCCCGCTGGAGCTGCCCGCGCTGCTCGCGGTCGCGCACGGCGTGGCCTCCGCACTGTCCGCCGTCCATTCCGTGGGCGTGATCCACCGCGACCTCAAGCCGGGCAACGTGCTCATCCTCGACGGCCAGCCGGTGCTGATCGACTTCGGCATCGCCCAGGCGGTCGACGCCACCCGGCTGACCCAGACCGGCATGTTCATCGGCACGCCCGGCTACCTCGCGCCCGAGATCATCGAGGGCCAGGAGGCGGGGCCGGAGGTCGACGTGCACGCCTGGGCGGGCACGCTGCTCTTCGCCGGCACCGGCCTGCCGCCCTTCGGCAAGGGCACGCTGGAGATGATCTTCTACAACATCACCGCGGGCAAGGCCGACGTGAGCGCGGCCCCGGCGGTGCTGCAGCCGCTGCTGAAGGCGGCCTTCCAGCGCAACCCCGCCAGGCGGCCCAAGGCGGCCGAACTGGCGGAGCAGACCGCGCGGCTGCTGCCCAAGTCGGCCAGAACCGTCCCGGACGAGATCTCCACCGTCCCCCGCACGGACCGTACCGGCGACTCCCAGGCCCCGGCCCTGCCTCCCCAGCAGTACGTCTCCCTGCTCCCCAACGGCCCCCAGAACGGCGGCCAGGCCCCGCCCGCCACCTCAGGTCCGCAGCAGGGCCAGACCCCGCCGGCCCCCTCGGACCCACGCCAGGGCCAAAGCGGCCAGGGCGGCCAGGGCGGTCAGGGACACAGCGGTCAGGGCCCGCACGTCAGCACGTATCCCCCGCACGGCCAGCAGCCCCCGCACGCCGCGTCGGGAGCGCAGGCGCCACCTCAGCACGGCGCGCCCCCGCCCGGCCCCGCGCATTCCGACCAGCACGCCCGGCCGCCCGGTTACCAGCCGGCTCCCGCCCAGGGCGACCCGTGGCCCACCCGCAGGGTCACCCCGGAAGAGCTGCGCCAGATGCAGGACGGCGGCGGCGCCCCCAGCGTGCCGTGGCCGGGTCAGCAGGGCTGGCACAACAGCTACCCGCCCCCTCCGCGCGAGGGCGACGTGCCGACCGCGCGGGTGCGCTCCGAGCCGCCGCCCTACGTTCCGGTGCAGGCGCCGCCGCATCAGCAGCAGTACCCGCAGGACCCGGCCACGCGCCGCGAGCCGTACATCCCGGGAGTACGTCCGGGACAGCTCCTGCAGCGGTCCCGCGCGTACGGCGTGGCCGGCGCGATGCTCCTGATCATCATGATCGTCCTGGCCGCGCTCGCCCCGGTCCTCGTGGCCCTGGTGGCGCTCCCGGTCGCCCTGCTCCTGCGCGCCGCGGACCTGGCCCAGCCCGAGCTGAGCGCGCGCCGCTCCACCGGCGCCGCCGCGCTCGACGTGCTGCGTGTCTTCGGCCACCCGAAGGCGCTGGTCAAGTCGGCGGGGATCACGCTGGCGCTGGTCCTGTACGCCGCCATCCTCGGGCTGCCGGTCACCCTCCTGCTCACGGTGCTGGGCAGAAGCGAGCCGGAGAACGCCCTGGCCTGGGGCGCGGCCGTCGCCATCTGGACCATTTGCGCCGGTCCCGGCGTCGAGGGACCTGGCCGCCAGATGCGCAGGACCCTCTCATCCCTCGTACCCTCAAGGACAGCGGCCATGGTGATGGCCGGGGTGCTCGCGGCGGGCGCCGCGCTTTCACTGGTGCTCGCCATCGGTACGTTCGGCACGTCGCCGAATTTGCGCGCAGTATGGACACCAGCGAACGTCTCGCAGCTGGAAGATCAGCTCGGGAAACTGTCGAAGTCGGGGGGATGATGCAGGGAGCCAGGCGATGAACACGCAGGTTCCAGAGCGGCTCGGGCCGTACCGGCTGGTCAGGAAGATCGGCGAGGGCGGCATGGGCGTGGTCCACCTGGGCATGGACGCCGACGGCGGCCAGGTGGCCATCAAAGTCCTGCACCCGCATGTCGCCGCCGACCTCAAGGCGCGCGACCGGCTCACCCGCGAGGTCGAGACCATGCGGCGCGTGCGCAGTTCGCACGTGGCCGAGGTGCTCGACGCCGAGCTCGTGGGCGGGCAGCCGTACGTCGTGACCCGGTTCGCGCCGGGCCGCACGCTGGAGGACACCGTCCTCGCCGACGGGGCGCTGCGTGACTACGAGCTGGTCCGGCTGGCGCGCGGGCTCTGTCAGGCGCTCGTGGCCATCCACGCGGCCGACGTGATCCACCGTGACTTCAAGCCCTCCAACGTCATGCTCGTGGGCGGGGAGCCGCTGGTCATCGACTTCGGCATCGCGCACCTGGTCAACGCCACGCGGCTGACCCAGACCGGGATGTTCGTCGGCACGCCCGGCTATCTGGCGCCCGAGATCATCCGCGACTCGGAGATCACCCAGGCGGCCGACGTGCACGCGCTGGCCTCCACCGTCTTCTTCGCCGCCACGGGCGCGCCGCCGTTCGGCACGGGCACGTTCGAGGCGGTCTGCTTCAACATCATGGAAGGCCGGGCCCAGCTCGACAAGGCGCCGATGTGGCTGCGCGGCTGGCTGAGCCGTGCCCTGCAGGTCGACGCCCGCTCGCGGCCCGGCGCCCAGGAACTCCTGCGGATGGCCAGGCAGCTCGACCCGACCAGGACCGCCTTCCACGAGGTGCCCACCGCGCCGCCGCCCTCGTCGGGCACGCGCGTGCTGCCCGCCGGTGACAACTACTCCGATCTGCTGCCGCCGGTCGAGTACGCCAAGCCGCCGCGGGTGGAGAAGCAGCGGGTGGAGAAGCCGCCGCCCGCGCCGCGCAACCCCACGCCGCCGCCCTACGTGCCGGCGCCGTTGCCGCGTACCGACCAGCGGGTCGCCGGTTATCCGGCGCCGCCCCAGGTGCGTCCCTATACGCCGCCGCCCGCGCCGCAGACGCAGGCCAGGCCGTACACGCCGCCGGGGGAGCGCAAGCGCTTCGTCGTCGGCAGCCAGCTCGTCGGGTTCTTGCTGCTCGTGGGGCTGACCGCGATGACGGTCATGGTCCCGGTCACCGTCGGCGCGGTCGCCATCGCGCTCGCGGTCGTGCTGCGCGTCGGCGAGTACCTGTTCGGCGAGATGGTGAACCGGCGGCGGGCGCGCGGCGGAGGCAGCTCGGCCGACGCGTTGCTGGCGATCGTCGGCACCCCGTGGGCGCTGGTGAAGGCCGCTCTGATGACCCTCGTGCACGTGCCGCTCGCCCTGGCCTTCGGCGCGATCGTCTGGGGCATCCTGCGCTGGGGCGGCGGCATGAGCATCAACGGCGCCGCCGCCTACGCCGCCGGGGCCTTCACGCTCGGCCTGTTCGTCCTGCCCGGCGGCGGCGCTCCGCGCAAGGCCGTGACCCGCAGCCTGACGAGCGTGCTGCGCACTCCTGGCGCCGCCCTGGTCGCCACGGTGGCCGTCGGCACCCTGACCCTGCTGGCGGTGTTGTTCGCCTTCAGCCAGAAGACCGTCTGGACCCCCTGGGAGCCTCCCTCCGAAGTCATCGACCGCCTGACCGCCCAAGCCCAGGACGGCGCCGTCAGCCTCCTCACCGGCCTGGCCGACGACCTGCTCAAGAAGACAGGGCTGGGATTCTTGTCACCCTGGTCCTGAGTGTCCCGTCCCTGCCACCGGGGGAAAGGATGGGTATGAGCGAGCAACTGGGGCCGTACCGGTTGCTGTCCCGGCTCGGCGCGGGCGGGTTCGGCGAGGTGCATCTCGCGCTCGACGCCGAGGGCCGGACGGTGGCGGTCAAGATTCTGCATCCGCACGTGGCCGCCGACGACGCCGCTCTGACCAGGCTGGCGCGTGAGGTCGAGACGATGCGGCGGGTGCGCGGGGCGCGGGTGGCGGAGGTGCTGGACGCCTCCTTGGACGGCGAGCGGCCCTACCTGGTGACCAGGTATGTGCAGGGGAAGCCGCTGTCCGCCGTCACGGTGCCGGTCGCCGATCTGCGACTGCTGGCTTCCGGGCTGGCCGAGGCGCTGTCGGCCATGCACGAGGCGGGCGTGACCCATCGAGACCTCAAACCGGCCAACGTGATGATGGCCGACGGCGAGCCGGTGGTGATCGACTTCGGGATCGCGCTCGCGCTCGACTCCCTGTCGGTGACCGCCTCGGGCGCGGTGATCGGGACGCCCGGCTATCTCGCGCCGGAACTGCTGGAAGGGCGGGAGGCGGGGATCGAGGCCGACGTGTTCTCCTTCGGCGCCACCATGGCCTATGCCGCCACGGGGCGGGAGCCGTACGGGAAGGGGCCCGCCTCCGCGGTCGCCTACCGGGTGGTCCATCACGAGCCCGACCTCGACGGCGTGCCGGAGTGGCTGGCCCCGCTCCTGCGCGAGTGCCTGGCGCGCGAGCCCGCCGCGCGGCCGACGGCCGCGCGCATCTGTGCCGTGCTGGGCGCCACACCGGCCCCGCGCGGCGGTCACACCCGCGGACCTTCCTCCGGTACGGCGCAGCCGCCGCTCCTGGTGGCCGATCCGCACGCCGAGCCCACCCGCGAATGGCGGCCCGGCGTCCGGCGGGACGTGGATCTGGAGCGCGCGCTGCACCGGGAGAAGGTGCGCAGGCGGTGGGTGATCGGGTCGGGGCTGTTCGTGTCGCTGCTGGCCGCGGCGGCCCGTGTGCATCTGCCCGAGGTGTCGCTGTTCCTGCTGTCGGCCTTCGCGCTGGCGATCGTGGCCGACGCGGGGGTGGCGCTGGCCTCGCGGCGGCCGTTCAGGAGGCGCAGGATCGTGGCGGACCTGGCGACGATGGCGGGGACGGGTGCGTTGTGGTTCGGGCTGAGCACGTTCTTCAGCCCGCTCACTCTGGCCGTGTTCGCCGGGACCGCGCTGGTGGCCGGTGTGGTCTTCCTCATGTCGGCCTGATCACACCCCGACTCTGGAACAAAGTTCGGTAAGCTGGGGCCACCTGCGAGTTTGCCCTCAAGCTACTCATGGGTAACATAGCGACTCAGGAGCGAGGGGTGACCCGCCGACGCGGTCCACCCCTGGCACCTGGCACTCTGGACACCGCACGAGCTTTCTACCGAGCTATCCGGCGAAAACGGGAGGTCGGCCACCGGCCATGAACATCGTCGTCTGCGTGAAGCAGGTTCCCGACACGGCGACCGAGCGCAAGCTGCGGTCCGATGACAAGACGCTCGACCGTGACGCCGTCGACGGCGTGGTGAACGAGCTTGACGAGTATGCGGTCGAGGAGGCGCTGAAACTCAAGGAGGCCCATGGCGGTGAGGTCACCGTTCTCACCATGGGCCCCGGCAAGGCCACCGAGACCATCCGCAAGGCCCTGGCCATGGGCGCCGACAAGGCGGTCCACCTGACCGACGACGCCCTGCGGGGCTCGGACGCGCTCTCGACCTCCTACGCGATGGCTCAGGCGCTGAAGAAGATCGGGTTCGACCTGGTCATCCTCGGCTCCGAGTCCACCGACGCGCGTACCGGCGTGCTGCCCGCGATGCTGGCGGAGCGCCTGGGCGCGCCGCAGCTCACGCTGGCCAACAAGGTCGACGTCGAGGGCTCCTCGATCACGATCCAGCGCCTGACCGACTACGGCTACGACAAGGTCGAGGCGTCGCTGCCGGCGGTCGTCTCCGTGGTCGAGAAGATCAACGAGCCGCGCTACCCGTCCTTCAAGGGCATCATGGCGGCCAAGAAGAAGCCGGTCGAGACGCTCGGCGTGGCCGACATCTCCGCCGACGCGGGTCAGGTCGGCCTCGGCGCCGCCTGGTCGGAGGTCGTGGACTTCGCCGCGGCCCCGCCCCGCGCGGCCGGCACGATCGTCAAGGACGAGGGCGACGGTGGCGCGAAGGCCGCCGACTTCCTCGCGTCCAAGAAGTTCATCTGAGAACGGGGGTTTTGCTGATATGTCGGAAATTCTCGTTCTGGTCGAACACGTCGACGGCGAGGTCAAGAAGGTCACGCTTGAGCTGCTGACGCTGGCCAAGTCCCTCGGCTCCCCGTCGGCCGTCTGGGCGGGTCCCGGCCTGAGCGACGCCGCCACGGCCAAGCTCGCCGAGTACGGCGCCGACAAGGTCTACAACGCCTCCGCCCAGGAGATCGTGGACTACGTCGTGGCCCCGAAGGCCGAGCTGCTCGCGCAGCTGGTTTCTTCGGCCGCGCCGGCCGCCGTCCTGGTCGCCGCCACGGCCGAGGGCAAGGAGATCGCCGGCCGCCTCGCCGTCAAGACCGACTCCGGAGTCATCACCGACGCCGTCGGCCTCGGCGACGGTTTCGTGGCCGACCAGTCGATCTTCGGCGGTGGCGTCAACGTCAAGTCGAAGGTGGCCAAGGGCACCCCGATCGTCGCCGTACGCCCCAACTCCACGGCCCCCGTGGCCGCGGCGGGCGCCGGCGCCGTCGAGGAGGTCGCGGTCGCGCTGTCCGACGCCGCCCGCGCGGCCAAGGTGGTCGACCGGGTCAAGCAGGAGAAGGGCGCGCGACCCGAGCTGACCGAGGCCGCCATCGTGGTCTCCGGCGGCCGAGGTGTGGGCTCGGCCGAGAACTTCTCGGTCATCGAGGGCCTGGCCGACGCGCTCGGCGCCGCCGTCGGCGCCTCCCGCGCCGCGACGGACGCCGGGTGGTACCCGCACCAGTTCCAGGTGGGCCAGACCGGCAAGACGGTCTCGCCGCAGCTCTACGTGGCGGCGGGCATCTCCGGCGCCATCCAGCACCGGGCCGGCATGCAGACCGCGAAGACCATCGTCGCGATCAACAAGGACCCCGAGGCGCCGATCTTCGAGCTCGCGGACTACGGCGTGGTGGGCGACCTCCACCAGGTCGTGCCGCAGCTGACCGAAGAGGTCAACAAGCGCAAGTAGTCACACGGGCGGCGCCGGACCCTTCGCGGGCTCCGGCGCCGTCCGCTTTCACCCGAGCGCCCGCCTGAGCCGTGCGGCCAGGAGTTCGCCCTCCTCGGGGCTCCACTCCAGCACGCCGTTCTCGGCCATCAGCGCGTGGTACTGCTGCCGCTCGTACGGAACGCCCGGCGGCAGCGGCGCCACGTGCCAGTGCAGGTGGGAGTTGCCCTGCCGGCTGCCGAGCGAGAGCACGTAGGTCCGCTCGGACGGGACCACCGCCTCCACGGCCAGCGCCACCCGGCGCACGACGCCCATGAGCGCCAGGTAGGCGTCCTCGTCGAGGTCGCGGACCACGTGCTCGACGTGCGCCTTCGGGCAGACCAGCACGTACCCGGGCAGGGTCGCGTAGCGGGCGAGGAAGGCCAGATGGTGCTCGTCCTCGTAGAAGACCTTCTCCACGTCGTAGGCGGGGTCACCGGCCACGATCGCGCAGATGAAGCACGGGTTGCGCTGGACGCGTTCGTGGTAGGCGGCGACGTCGAAGGGGATCTTGCCGGTCACGACAGGCCCGCCCGGCGGGCGCGTTCGACGGCGGCGGGGAGGACGTCGACCAGGCGGTCCACGTCCTCCTGGGTGGAGGTGTGGCCCAGCGTGAAGCGCAGTGAGCCGCGGGCGGCGGCCGCGTCGGCGCCCATGGCCAGCAGGACGTGGGAGGGCTGGGCGACCCCCGCCGAGCAGGCGGAGCCGGTCGAGCACTCCACGCCCTTGGCGTCCAGGAGCATGAGCAGGGCGTCGCCCTCGCAGCCGGGGAAGGAGAAGTGGGCGTTGCCGGGCAGCCGGTCGACGGGGTCGCCGTTGAGCACGACGTCGGGGACGGCCTGCCGTACCCGCTGGATGAGGGTGTCGCGCAGGGCGGTCAGGCGGGCGTGCTCGTGCTCCTGATCGCGTACGGCCACGCGCACCGCGGCGGCGAGCCCGGCGATGGCGGGGGCGTCGAGGGTGCCGGAGCGTACGTCGCGCTCCTGGCCGCCGCCGTGGAGGACGGAGACCGGGGTCAGCCCCCTGGCCAGCAGCAGGACGCCGACGCCCATCGGGCCGCCGATCTTGTGCCCGGTCAGCGTGAGCGCGTCGGCCGTGGACTCGGCGAAGGAGACGGGCAACTGGCCGATGGCCTGCACGGCGTCGGTGTGGAAGGGGATGCCGTGCTCGTGGGCGACGGCGGCCAGTTCGCGCACGGGCTGGACGGTGCCGACCTCGTTGTTGGCCCACATGACGCTGACCACGGCCACGCCGGACGGGTCGTCGGCGATGGCCGCGCGCAGCTCCGACGGGTCGACGCGGCCCACCGGGTCGACGGGCAGGAGGGTGACGCGGGCGCCCTGGCTGCGTTCGAGCCACTGGGCCGGGTCGAGCGCGGCGTGGTGCTCGACGGAGCTGATGAGGATGCGGTCGGCGGGGCGGCGCGACCAGTACAGGCCCTTGATGGCGAGGTTGTCGGCTTCGGTGCCGCCGGAGGTGAAGACGACCTCGCTGGGGCGGGCGCCGAGGGCGTCGGCGATGGACTCGCGTGACTCCTCGACGATCCGGCGCGTCTGGCGGCCGGCGGCGTGCAGGGAGGAGGCGTTGCCCACGCGGCCGAGTTGCTCCGTCATGGCCTCGATCGCCTCGGGGAGCATGGGGGTGGTCGCCGCGTGATCAAGGTAGGCCGACGGTCTGGTCACCCGTCCAGGGTATCTCGCTTGCTACTGTACCGTCCGGACGGTACAGTGTCAGGTATGCGTAGAGACGAGTTGCTGGATGCCGCGGAGGGACTCCTCTGTGACCATGGCTCCGACGCGCTCACGCTGGCCGCCGTGGCCGACCGTGCGGGAGTGAGCAAGGGCGGGCTGCTCTATCACTTCAGCACCAAGGAAGCGCTGATCAAAGCGATGGCCGAACGCCTCATCGGCGACTTCGACGAGCTGATGGCGGCGCAGCCGTACGACACCTACAGCAAACGCTACCTGGGCGCCACGATGGCGGCGATCCGCTCCGGCCGGCTCCGACGATGGGCCGTGGTGACCGGAGCCTCCGGGAACATGTTCCTGCTCACGCCGCTGCGTGAGGCCATGAGCCGCTGGCATTCCGAGGGCGTCAAGGACGAGCCCGACCCGGTCGCCGCCCAGATCGTCCGCCTGGCCTGTGAGGGCCTGTGGGACGTAGCCAGCCACGACCCGAGCCTGCATTCGGAGGAGGAGCTCGCCGCGCTCGAGCGGCGACTGCTCGCGCTCCTCTGAGCGAAACCCTTCCTGACAGGGGGTACGGCCCGGCGGCCGTGCCCCTCTTCTTTGTGCGTGTGAAAGGAACCTGTGATGACCCGCGACCTGAGGACTGCCCGTTTCGGGGCAATCCTCACCTTTGTCCTTGCCGGCTTGATGGTGGGCACCATGACCGTGCGCATCCCCGCGCTGACCGACAAACTCGGTCTGTCCGCGGCGGAGGTGGGCGGCGTCCTGCTCGCCTGGGGTCTCGGCGCGCTCGTCAGCATGCAGGCGATGCGCGGCGTCATGAGCCGCGCGGGCAGCAGGGCGGTCCTGCGGGTCGGCGGTCCCATGACCGCGCTCTCCCTGCTCGGACTGGCCTTCGCGCCCAACCTGCCGGTGCTGCTGGTGACCGCGGTGCTGTTCGGCATGGCGTTCGGCGCGGTCGACATCGCCATGAACGCCCAGGGCTCGGCGGTCGAGCAGGCGTACGGCCGGCCGCTCATGAACAGCATGCACGCGGGCTGGTGCGTCGGCGCCATCGGCGCGGGTGTGATCGGCTCCCTGTCGATCGCTTCGGGGCTGTCGCTGACCGCCAACCTGGCGCTCATCGCCCTCGTCTCGCTGCCCGTCATGGTGTGGGTGAGCCGTTCGTACCTGGCCGACAAGCCCGTCGCGGGTTCGGTGACCGAGACCGGCAAGAAGCGCCTGCCCCCGGTCGTCTACCTGCTCGGCGCCATCATGTTCTTCGCCTTCATGGTCGAGGGCACCGTGGCCGACTGGAACGGCCTGTTCATGCGCGACTCGCTCGGCGCCCCCGAGGCGCTGGCCGCGCTCGGCTACCCGATCTTCGAGGCCGGCATGCTGCTGGCCAGGCTCACCGGTGACCGCCTGCGGTCCCGCTTCGGGGTGAAGGGCCTGATGACCGCCTCCGGGCTGGCCACGGCCGCCTTCTTCGCCATCGTGCTGACCGCGGCGACGCCGATCATGGCCTTGGCCGCGATGTTCTTCGTCGGCCTCGGCGTCGCCACGATCGCACCGGTGACGATGTCCCTGGCGGGAACCGCCACGGACACCCCCGGGCGCGCGATCGCCCAGGCGGGCGCGATGGGGTACGCCGGACTGCTGCTCGGCCCCGTGGTGATCGGGTTCCTGTCCGACGTGACCTCACTGCGCACCGCGCTGGGCCTGGCCGTGGTGCTCGGCCTGCTGATCGCGCTGGCCGCCCGCTTCCTGCCGCGCCCGCGCCTCCTCGCCCCCGTGAGGATGCCGGAGCGGGGCGAGGAGCGCGAGCTGGCGAAGGCCGGTTAGGAGAAGGCCTCGACGCGGGTGCGCCGCTCGATCTCCAGGCGCTCCGCCTTGCCCATCTTCGGGGTCTCGGTGTAGTTCCAGCCGCCCTTCACGGCCTTCACCTTGACCCCGGCGGCGTTGAGCAGGCGTACCCACTCACGGAGGTCGGCGTCGTAGTTCCGGTTGTACCTGGGGTCCATCGCCTTGGGCATCAGCACCCGCTTGTCCGCGCAGCGCTTCACCTTGGCCTCCTGGCCCTTGGCCGGGACGCCGATGCCGCCCTGTCCCATGACCGCGGGGGCCGAGGTGAACTTCACGCCCTGCGCCTTGAGGCAGCGGTTGTAGGCCTCCCTGAGGCGGAGGAGCCGGGCCTCGGTGTAGTCGAGCGGGAGCCGTACCCCCTTCTCCGCTTTGTCCGCGACAGGCGCGGGCGCGGGGGTCTTGACAGGCGCGGGTGCCGGGGTGGGGGTCGCGGCGTGCGCCGCGACCATGCCGCCGCCCAGCGTGACGGCGGTGAGACCGGCGACGGCGAGTGCTTTGGTGAGCTTCATGGGCCTCACCCTGCCGCCCGCTTTTAAGGGACTTGTCAGGATGACATGGGGAACCTGTCTTGTCACATACCGTGAAGCGCATGGGGGCACATGTCTTGATCGCCGAGGACGACGAGGGCCAGGCGGAGCTGATCCGCCGCTACCTCGAACACGAGGGCCACCGGGTCACCGCCGTGCACGACGGCCGCGCCGCCATCGACGCGGCCCGCGCCGCCGAGCCCGACCTCGTCATCCTCGACCTCATGCTGCCCCGCGTTGACGGCCTGGACGTCTGCCGCGTGCTGCGCGCCGAGTCCGACGTGCCCCTGCTCATGCTGACCGCCCGCAGCACCGAGGACGACCTGCTGCTCGGCCTCGACCTGGGCGCCGACGACTACATGACCAAGCCGTTCAGCCCGCGCGAGCTGATGGCGCGCGCCCGCGCCCTCCTGCGCCGCCGCGTGCGCGCCGCCGCCCCGGTGCACGCCATCGGCGACCTGCTCATCGACCCCCTCCGCCACGAGGTACGGCAGGGCGGACGGCCCGTCGAGTGCACCCCCGGCGAGTTCCAGCTCCTGGCGGCCATGGCGGCGGAACCGGAACGGGTCTTCACCCGCCGCCAGCTCCTGGAGCACATCCACGGCTTCGACCGCTACATCACCGAACGCACGGCAGACATGCACGTGATGAACCTCCGCAAGAAGCTCGAACCCGACCCCCGCCGCCCCGTCACCCTGCTGACCGTCTACGGCGTCGGTTACAAGCTCGTCGATGCGGCGCCGTAGCGGGCTGCGGGTCAAGCTGCTCGCCGCCTCCGTACTCGTGGCCGTCTGCTCCGTCGCCGCGACCGCCTGGGTCGTCGGCACCCTGACCTCGGGCGCCATCCAGCAGCAGCGCGGCCAGGCACTCGCCGAGGACACCCGCGTCTACGACACCCTCCTCGCCTACGCCGCCCGCCACCCCGCGTGGAACGGCGTGGACCGGATCGTCGCCGACCTCGCCGCCAAGACCGGCCGCAAGATCACGCTGACCACCCACGACCGCCGCCCGATCGCCGCCTCCGCCCCGGGCACCCCGCCCGCGACCCCTTCCGCCGTGGTCGACCCGCTGGCGGTGGACACCGCGCTGCTGCCCTCGGTCGGCCCCGACCGCATCGACCCCAGAGCCACCGGCCCGTTCACCCTGCGTACCGCCGAGGTACGCGCGCTGCGCCGGCTCGCCCAGCTGCGCGTGGAGTGCCTGCGCCGCACCGGGTTCGACGCCAAGGCGGTCACCAGCCCGTCCGGCCGTCCCGACGTCCAGGTGGAGGGCACAGAACCCACCCCGGTCCGGGACGCGTGCACCAAGTACGAGCTCACCCGCTCCACCCGCACCGAGGCCAAGGCCCTGCGCCAGCTCAACTCCCTGGTCAACGCCTGCCTGAACCGCGAGGGCCGCGACCCCGTCAAGCTCTCCCGCGACCTCACCTGGACCTGGACCCGCCCCGCGGTCGTCGGCGGCCCCGTCGCCGAAGGCGTCAACGGCTGCCTCGACACCAGCCGCCGCGAGCAACTGCGCTCCCACGTGGCCCCCGCGGCCTGGCTGTTCATCGAGTCGGCGCCCACCGCCCCCGCCCTGAACCTCTCGCCGGGGAACACCGCCCGCATCGCCGCCGTGGCCGCCGCCATCCTGGTGCTGAGCGCCGCCATCAGCTTCTACCTGGCCACCCGCGTCATCCACCCGCTACGCGCCCTGACCGCCGCCGTCCACCGCATGCGCGAGGACGGCACCGCCAAGGTCAGCGTGTCGGCCGGCGGCGAACTCGGCGACCTCGCCGCGGCCTTCAACGAGATGGCCGAGCACCGGCTCCGCCTGGAGGCGCTGCGCAAGGACATGGTCAGCGACGTCGCCCACGAACTGCGCACCCCGCTCAGCAACATCCGCGGCTGGCTGGAGGCGGTGGAAGACGGCGTCGCCCCCCTGGACACGCGGCGCCTGCTCAAGGAGTCGCTGCTGCTGCAACACATCATCGACGACCTGCAGGACCTGTCGATCGCCGACGCGGGCAAGCTCCGCCTCCACCCCGAGCCCGCCGGCCTGCGCGACCTCCTCGACCAGGTGGCCGCCGCCCACCCCGCGCCCGGCCTCACCCTGACCGTCACCGCCGCCCCCGGCCTCACCCTCGAAGCCGACCCGGTACGGCTGCGCCAAGCCGTGGGCAACCTCGTCACCAACGCCATCCGCCACACCCCGCCCGGCGGCCACATCGCGCTGACCGGCCGCCCGCTCGGTGATCAGGTGGCGATCGAGGTGGCCGACACCGGCACCGGCATCGCCCCCGAAGACCTGCCCCACGTCTTCGACCGCTTCTGGCGGGCCGACCGCTCCCGCAGCAGGAAGGGCGGCGGCAGCGGGCTCGGCCTGGCCATCGTCCGCAGCATCGTCACCGCCCACGGCGGAACGGTGACCGCCGCCGGCACCCCGGGAGAGGGCACCGTCTTCACCATCACCCTGCCGCTCAGGACAGGAACGGCGCCACCGACACCCAGGCGGGATCGGAGTCGACGTCCACCACCGGATCGCCCTCCTGCCAGCCGACGATGAGCTCCTTGGCGTGGATGGCCGCCTCGCCCGTCGGGTCCGCGTACAGGTGGATCACCCGGTGGCCCTCGGCGCTCAGGTGCGCCGCCAGGATCGCGTCGGCGTGGAGCTTGGTCAGGCGGGCGGCCAGCCGTTCCTCGAAGTCGCGCAGCGCGATGAGCGAGTCGCCGACCGGCAGACCGTTCTCGTCGCGGTGGGAGTAGGGGAGCGTGATCTGGATGTGCTGGTCGAACAGCGGATAGTCGACCGGCCGCAGCGGATACCGCGTCGTCGCGACCAGCGGCGCGCCACCCGCGGTCTGCCCCTCCAGCAGCGCCCACTGCTCCTCGTCATACCCCGAGGCCACGTCGTCGACCACGGCCCGCAGATGAGCGGCCGAGACGGCGTCGATGGGCTGGAACGTGGCCGCGGTGATCTCACCGATCCAGCGGGCCACGTCGTCCTCGCCGAGCAGCCAGTCGAGCGCCAGCAGCGCCGCCTCCATGCGCGTCTCGTCATCAAGATCGCTGAACACGGGGTGGTGGGCGGCCACGTCGATCCGCGCCGACCCGCGCGGCACGCGCAGCCCGAGCATCAGCTCCTCCAGCGCGAACTCCTTGCCGCCCACATCCAGCGTCAGCTCCAGCGCCAGCGGATTGGCCTGCCGCGACGGATGGAACTCCCACAGCAGATCCGCCGGCGGCGCCGCCTTGGCCCACCGATGCGCCAGCGACCGCAGCTCGGCGTCCCCGGCAGCGGTCACGACCAGCGCGTGAGCCGCCCCCCGGCCCGGCGCGATCTCGTACACGAGCCCCGGATGCACCGCCGCGACGGCCGGCTCCAGCGCCTCGGCCAGCCGCTCCGGCTCCTCGGCCGCCACCATGCCATCGAGCTGTGGCCGCGTCCGCTCCCACCACTCCCAGAAGTCGGCAATGAGATCACCGGGCATGACCGGCTCCTGGTCCTCGTCGTCCTTGCGCCCGAACAGTCGCATAACCCGTCATTGTCTCAGAGCCCCCGCACGCTTTTCCCCACCTCTTCGTCCCACCGCTCCGTTGCGCTGCTTTCTTAAGGGCGCCTATCCGTTACGGCAAGCCGCCCCACCGCCACCCGCCGTCGTGGGTGTCCGCCGATCGTGGGGGTCGCTTCTCACGTCGGACGTGGTCCCCACCGCAACGGCCCCCTTTGACCAGCCACCATGCCCCTACCTGGCCACCTGCCAAAGGCGCCGACCCCCACCGCCCAACACCCCGCCGCCCCGGCGCCCGAAAAGCCACCGCTGTCAGCAGCCGGCAGCCGGCAGCGGGCAGTGGGCTCGCCTGCCTTTGCCCGCCAGCGCTCGTCTGTTGGCACGGTCGGCCCGCTTGCACGGCTGCTTCGCCAGCCGGATCCCGCTGGTTGGCCCGCTTGCGCCCGCTGCCTTGTCTGGCGGGGCTTGTTCGGTGCTGCTGTTGGCGGGGGCTTCGTGGGCTGGTGGGTTTGGGCTTGGCTCTTGGGTGGCTGCGCTTGGGGTGGGAGGGGAAAAGGGTGGCGTGGTTGAGCGGGTACGCTGGTTGGGTCATGGGACTTCGTGTGCTTGCCGCCATGTCGGGCGGCGTCGACTCTGCCGTGGCCGCTGCCCGGATCGCCGAGGCCGGTCATGATGTCACCGGTGTGCATCTGGCGCTGTCGGCCAACCCTCAATCGCACCGTACCGGCGCGCGTGGGTGTTGCACGATCGAGGACTCCCGCGACGCCCGCCGGGCCGCGGACGTGATCGGGATTCCGTTCTACATCTGGGACATGGCCGAGCGTTTCCAGCGGGACGTGGTCGAGGACTTCGTGGCCGAGTACGCCGCGGGGCGCACGCCGAACCCGTGCCTGCGGTGCAATGAGAAGATCAAGTTCGAGGCGGTGCTGGATCGGGCGCTGGCGCTGGGGTTCGACGCGGTGGCCACCGGGCATCACGCGAAGCTGGCCGACGGGGTGCTGTCCAGGAGCCCGGACCTGGCCAAGGACCAGTCGTACGTGCTCGGCGTGCTCACCCGCGAGCAGCTCAGCCACGCGATCTTCCCGCTCGGCGACTCCACCAAGGCGCAGGTACGCGAGGAGGCCGCCCGCCGTGGCCTGACCGTGGCCGACAAGCCTGACAGTCACGACATCTGCTTCATCGCCGACGGCGACACCCGCGGCTTCCTGGCCAAGCGCCTCGGCTCCGAGCCGGGCAACATCCTCGACCAGGACGGCGAGGTGGTGGGCGCCCACCAGGGGGCGCACGGGTTCACGGTCGGCCAGCGCAAGGGCCTGCACATCGACCGCCCCGCCCCCGACGGCCGCCCCCGCTACGTACTGTCGATCGAGCCGGTCTCCAACACCGTGACGGTGGGCCCGCGCGCGGCGCTCGAGGTCACGTCGATCCACTGCGTCCGCCCCCTGTGGAACGGCCCTGCCGCCACCGGCCCGGTCACGGTCCAGCTACGCGCCCACGGCGAGGTCTACGACTGCCACTACGAGCAGACCGGCGACGACCTCCACATCACGCTGACCCGCCCGGCCACAGGCGTAGCCGCCGGCCAGGCCGCCGTCCTGTACTCGGGCGACACAGTAATAGGCTCCGCCACCATCGCCTCCTCCTCCTAGCCTCCGCCCTGCGCTCTCAGCCGCGTGGCCCCCGGAAGCGTGCCTTCGAGACGGTGATTGACCACGGGAGCTGGTCAAGGGGGCCGTTGCGGTGGGGACCACGTCCGACGTGAGAAGCGATCCCCACGATCGGCGCCCGCCCACGACGGCGGGTGGCGGTGGGGCGGCTTGCCGTAACGGATAGGCGCCCTTAAGAAAGCAACGCGACGGAAAGGCGCGTCAGGGAAGTGGCGGGTTAGGAGAGAGATACGGGGGTGCGGAGGGGGAGGCGGCGGATGTCGGCGTTTTGGCGGTCGGCTTCCATTTTGAGCCAGTTGTCGACCAAGGTCAGGCCCACCTCGCTGTACAACGCGTCGTGCGTCGAGTACGCCCTGGCGGGGCGGATCGTGCGGAGGTATTCCACCATCTCCGACAGCTTCAGCCACGGCGCGCCTGTTGGGACCAGCAGTGTGCCCACCCGCGCCTCGGGCACTGTCAGGGCGTCTCCGGGGTAGAAGAGCTCTTCGTCCACCAGGAAACCGACGTTGTTGGCGATCGGCATGTCGGGGTGGTTGGCCGCGTGCCATTCGCCGTGGGTGCTCACGGTGAATCCGGCCGTGGTGAAGGTGTCGCCGTGCTTCACCGTCTGGACCTTCATCGGGGCGTCGGTCAAGGCGGCGGCCACTTCGGCGCAGGTCCAGACCTCGATGTCGGGGGAGGCGGCCTTGAGGCGCTCGGTGTCGAGGTGGTCGAAGTGGGCGTGGGTGATGAGCACGGCGTCGGCGTCGTCCAGGACCGGGTCCTCGGTGAAGACGCCCGGGTCGATGATCAGGACCTTTCCGTCCTTCTCCAGCCGCACGCACGCGTGTCCGTACTTGGTGAGCTCCATGGTCCCCACGATAACTAGGCTGGGGGCCATGACTGCGTGGGAGGCTACCGGGGTTGGTTCGCATCCGGGTGAAGATCACCTGGAGGCGCTGCGTGTGGTGTTCGGTGAGGTGCCCGGTTTGCCCTATCTGCCGGAGCTTCCGGGCAGGGGCGTGGGTGCGGACATGGTCGGGCGGACGGCCTCGATGCTCGTCGATCTGGCCGTCGAGGTGCAGCCGTCGGGATGGCGGCTGACGGACCGGCCCGGACGTGATCACCACCGCGCGGCCGACCACCTGCGCCGTGATCTCGACGGGCTGGAGGAGCTGGGGCAGGGGTTCGAGGGGCCGTTCAAGGTGCAGGTGTGCGGGCCGTGGACGCTGGCCGCCGCGATCGAGTTGCGCCACGGCGACAAGATGTTGTCCGACGCCGGGGCGGTGCGGGATCTGACCGCTTCTCTCGCCCAGGGGGTTCAGGAGCATCTGGCCGAGGTCAGGAAGCGGCTGCCCGGGGTGAGCGAGGTGGTGCTCCAGCTCGACGAGCCCGGACTGCCCGGCGTGCTGAGGGGCACGGTGCCGACGGCCTCGGGGTTCGGGCGGCTGGCCGCGGTCGAGGAGTGGCGGGTGGAGGAGTCGCTGAAGGGGTTCGAGGCGCCGCTGGTGCACTGTTGCGCGCCCGGCGTGCCTTTCGGGCTGCTGCGGCGGGCCGGGGTGCGCGGGGTCTCCATGGACGCCTCGCTGCTACGGCGGCGCGACGACGACGCGATCGGCGAGGCCGTCGAAGCCGGGCTGGTGTTCCTGCTGGGCGTGGTGCCGGGCACGGACGCGCGGCTGCCGGACGCCGGGGACGTGGCCGGACCGGCGGTGGAGATGTGGCGGCGGCTCGGGTTCGCGCCGGGTGACCTGGCCGACCGGGTCACGCTCACGCCCTCGTGCGGGCTGGCGGGGGCCTCTCCCCAGTACGCGCGGGCGGCGCTGCGTGCCTGTCACAAGGCGGCGGAGGTGCTGCGGGATGATCCTGCAAGCGGGATGCAAGGCGCCTGACTAGCCTCGGAATCATGATTTTTCGCAGCATAGCCGTGGGCGCGACCCTCCTCTTCGCGTCCGCGACGTTTGCGGCCCCCGCCATGGCCTCGGCCAACCCCGAGACCTGGAGCTGGGGCTCCATCTATTCCGCCGACCGCGCGGGCAAGGCCAAGGGCAAGGTCGTCCTCGACCGGCCCGGCTTCACCGTCTCCGGCAAGCTCTACGACTTCCCCGGCAAGAAGGGATGTTCCTGGCTGAAGTTCCGCTGGACCAAGGAGAGCGGCGGCCAGGGCAAGAAGACCTACAAGAACTGCTCGGGCACCAAGCCGCTGGCGTTCTCTCTCGGCACCGGCTACATGCTCTCCATCGAGGGCAAGGTCTGCCGCGGCACCGCCACCAAGATCACCGGAAAGTGCTCCGGCTGGGACGGCGTCTGGGCCCAAGGCGGCTGAGGCTCGGGGCCAGGGGGCCCCAGGTGGCTGAGTAGGGACCTACCCATGGCGCGATCGCGAGATTGTGCTGAACTCGATGCGTGAGAGCCGGTGACTTCGCGGGCGCCAGCGCGCTGCTGATCGGCACGGGCACGCATCGTCCAGAATCCGACCTGCCGGACCTCCCCGCGGTCGCTCGTACCCTCCACGACCTGCGTGCGGTGTTGCTGGAGACGTGCGGGCTGGCCGACGTCCGGGTCGGGCTCGATCTGGCGAGTCCGCTGGAGCTGGGCGCCGCCGTCTCCCAGGCGGCGGCTTCCGCGGGCGGCCCGCTGATCGTGTATTACGTGGGCCACGGCCTTGTCAGCCGTCGTGGCTCGCTTCATCTGGCCGCCGGTGTCACCCGTTCCGGGCCGCTCCACCTGGAACACACGGCTCTGCCGTATGACACCGTGCGGCGCTACCTCCTCGACAACGTGGACGCGCCGGTCGCGGTGGTCCTCGACTGCTGCTTCTCCGGCCGGGCGATCGAGGGCATGTCCGCGCTCGACGAGGTGGCCGGGCTCACCGAGATCACCGGCGCGTACGTGCTGACCTCCGCCGGGCGCAGCGAGCCCTCCTTCGCCCCGGAGGGCGCCAGGTACACGGCCTTCTCCGGGGCCCTGCTGCGCCTGCTGCGGGAGGGGGATCCGGGCGGCCCGCCGTACCTGACGCTGCAGCACGTCCACCGGCATCTGAGCCGCACGCTGCCCGCGGCCGGGTTCCCGCGCCCGCGCGCCCGCTCCACCGGCCGCGTGGGCGAGCTCGCGCTCGCCCGCAACCCCGCCCACGGGCTTTCTCCCGAGGGGGTACGGCTGTCGCCGTCCGGCCTGCCGGAGGGCGCCCCCTACAAGGGCCTGGCCGCGTTCGGCGAGACGGACGCGGCGCTGTTCTTCGGCCGGGACCGGCTGGTCGCCGAGCTGGTCAGGCGGCTGGCCGAACGCGAGGCCGACCCGGCGCCGCTGATCGTCACCGGGCCGTCGGGGTCGGGCAAGTCCTCGCTGCTGCGCGCGGGACTGGTCCCGGCGCTGCGCCAGGGCGCGATGGGCGGCCCGCGCACCGCCGCGGTGATCAGGCCGGGCGACCCCCTGCCCGATGACGTGGACGTGCTGATCGTCGACCAGTTCGAGGAGGATCTGGACGCCGCCGCGCGCGTCTGCGCTCGTCCCGGCCTGACCGTGCTGGCGGTCCGCGCCGACTTCCTCGGCCGCTGCGCCGAGCACCCGGCCCTGCGCACCGCGCTGGAACGCGGACAGGTCGTGGTCGGCGCGATGACCGAGGACGAGTTACGCGCCGCCATCGAACGCCCCGCGACGTCGGCCGGGCTGACACTGGAGCCTGGCCTGGCCGAGCTGCTCCTGCGCGACCTCGGCCAGGAGCCGGGGCGGCTGCCGCTGCTCTCGCACGCGCTGCTGGCCACCTGGCAGCAGCGCCGCAGAACCGTCCTGACCGTGGCCGGATACCGCCAGACCGGCGGCATCCACGGCGCGCTCGCCGCCACCGCCGACGACGTGCTGGCCTCGCTGCCCGACCCCGGCCGCGCGAAGGCGCTGTTCCTGCGGCTGGTGCACGTCGGCGACGGCACCGACGACACCCGCCGCCGCCTCACCCGCGACCAGCTCGCCCTGGAGCTGCCCGCCGCGGAGCTGCCCGCCGAGGAGGCGATCGCCGCGTTCGCCGCCGACGACGCCCGCCTGCTCACGCTGGACGGCGAGCACGTCACGATCACCCACGAGGCGCTGCTGACCGCCTGGCCGGCGTTGCGCGGCTGGATCGAGAACGACCGGGCCGCGCTCCTGGTCGAGCAGCGCCTGGTCGAGGCGGCCCGCGCGTGGGAGGGCGACGCGGCGGGGCTGTATCAGGGCTCGCGGCTGGAGCTGGCTCGCGAATGGGCGGCGGGGCGGCGGCCGGGACCGCTGGTGGCCCGGTTCCTGGCCGCCTCGCAGGCGCTGGCCAGGCGGCGGGCCCGGCTGCGGGTGGCGCTGGTGTCCGTGCTGAGCGGGCTGCTCGTGGTGTCGCTGATCGCTTCCGCGGTGGCCGTACTGAAATATCAGGACGCCGAGCGCGAGCGCCGCACGGCCGCCGCGCGCGCGAAGGTGTTCCAGGCCGACGTCGTACGGCAGGCCGACCCACCCGCCGCCCTCCGCCTCGGCATCGAGGCGGTCAGAACCGACTCCGGAACCGTGACGGAGTCCGCCCTGGCCGCCGACGCGCTCAGCATGGCCTACCGCGCCCGCCTGACCGGGTTCAGCGCCTCGGTCAACGCGGTCGCCGTCAGCCCGGACGGCGCCAGAGCCCTGACCGGCGACTTCCAGGGCACGCTCCACCTCTGGGACCTGGAGAAACGCACCAAACTCGCCACCCTGCCCGCCACCGGCAAGGGCTCGGTCTACGCGGTCCGCTTCGGCCCGGACGGCCGGGCGGTGGTGTCCTGGCGCGAGACGGCGCCGGAGATCTGGGACCTGACCGGCCCGTCGCCCCGGCTGGCGGCGGTCCTGGGCGATCCCGGCCATCACGCGGAGTTCTACGCGGGCGGCGACCGGGTGGCCGTGGCCACGGACCGCGGCGTGGAGCTGTGGGACGTGCGCGGGACGCCGAAGATGCTCTCCCGCTTCGGCCCGCCCGTCACCGACCTGGCCGTGGCCGGTGAGGTGCTGGTGGCGGCCGACGGGTCAGGCGCGGGGCGCGTATGGCGCCTGGGCGCCGGAACCTCCGAGCCGCTGCCCGTGCCGGAGTCGGAGAGCAACCCGAGCCTCGGCGTCGCGCTGCGCGCGGACGGCGCCCTGGCCGTGGTGGGCGAACGCGTCTGGGACGTAAGCGGCCGGCCCGAGCTGGTCGGCTACCTGACCGGGCACGAGGGCTTCATCGGCGACGTGGCCTTCGCGCCGGGCGGCACCATGCTGGCCTCGGCCGGCGACGACTACTCGGTCATCGTCTGGGACCTGGCCGACCCGCGCTTCCCGCAGGTCAGGACCCGGCTGGCCGGGCACACCGCGGAGGCGACCGCGGTCGGGTTCGGGCCCGGCGGACGGCTGCTCACGGGCAGCGGCGACACCAGCGCCATCCTCTGGCGCTACGCCGACCCGCCCGGCAGGAAGGTCCTGCCCGGCGCGGCGGACCAGATCGCGGTCGGCGGGGCGATGAAGCTGACCCACGACCGCGAAGGCGCCACCCTCTGGGGTCCGGAGAGCGAGGTGACGCGCTTTCCCGAGGCGACGGCGGTGGCGCTGAGCGCGGACGGTACCTCGGCCCTGGCCGGCGGCGAGTCCGGCGCGACGCTGCGCCGCCCGGCCGGATCGCTGACGCTGGCCGAGGGGATGCGGCTGCGTTCGGTCGCGCTCAGCCCGGACGGCCGCCTGGCCCTGATGAGCGGGCCCGACGGGGTGGTCCTCTGGTCGGCGGCGACCGGGCTGGAGAGCCGCCTGCCCGGGACGGGCGCCGCCTCCGTGGTCGCGCTGGGCGACGGGTTCGGGGTCGTGGGCGGGGCGGACGGGCGGCTGGCGCTGTGGGATCTGCGTGATCCCGTACGGCCCCGCCGTACCGCCACGGGTGACGGGCACTCCGGTGACGTGCGGGCGCTGGCCGTACGCGGGGAGCTGGTGGTGAGCGGCGGCGAGGACAGGAAGGCGGTGCTGTGGGAGGTGAGCGGGGGCACGCGGCTGGTCGCGGCGGGCTCGATGGGCGGGCACGGCGGCCCGGTCCACGAGGTGGCGATCAGCCCCGACGGCCGGGTCGCCGCGACGGCCGCCCTGGACGAGACGGTCGCCGTCTGGCTCATCCGGGACCGTTCCGGGCCGCGCCGCGTGCACACGTTGTCCAGGGCCGGGGAAGGGGTCGCCTTTGGGCCTGGCACGTACGCGATGGTCGCAAGTAACGTCCAAAGCGGGGTTGTCGAATGGGATTTCCGCTATTTGGCCGATGTGATCGACCAGCCGTTGATCGCGGCCTGCGCACTGACCACGTGTTAGGAGAGGCGGGAAATGGTGGAGAGCGGTAGCAAGGTGTCCCTTCCGTCGCCTTCTCACCGGGCCGACGCGACACTGAAGATCAGCCCCCGGAGAAAAGGGTTCAAGAGGTATCGCATCCGCTTCTCCCTGGAGGACGGCGGGCCGGGCTGGGACACGCGGCTGACCATCTACTACAGGACCGAGGGCGGCGGCCGGGGCAGCCGTGAGATCTACAATCCCGGGCCCGGTACGGACACCGGCACGATCGTCATCAACACCAGCCGGAAGATCACCGAGATGGGCGCCAAAGTCGAGCGGATCAATTCGCACGAGACAGGGGTGCGCGGCAGGGACCCCAATGTCTTTTCCTGACCGCCGTTCCCTTGGATAGCGTTCTCTCTGAACGTTGAACGAGGGGAGTACGGGGATGACCGCCGAAGCGCCGGGCGATGCCCGTAAGAGGCACGCGGAAGTAAGCGAACTGGTCGAAGAAGCTCGCTGGCGGTATTACGTGCTCGACGATCCGACGGTGAGCGACGCCCAGTTCGACCAGTGGTTTCGCGAACTGCTCTCGCTGGAGGAGATCGACCCCACGCTGCGCACGCCCGACTCGCCTACGCAGAAGGTGGGCGCGCCGCCGTCCGGTGATTTCGCCAAGGTGCAGCACGTGGCGCGGATGGAGAGCCTGGACAACGCCTTCAACGAGGCCGACATGGCCGCGTGGAGCGCGCGGGCGGAACGGCTGGCCGAGGGGGACGCGGGGCCGTACCTGTGCGAGCTGAAGATCGACGGGCTGGCGATCGCGCTGGTCTACCGGGACGGGAAGCTGGAGCGCGGCGCGACCCGCGGCGACGGGCGCACGGGCGACGACGTGACCCCGAACGTGCGCACGATCCAGGGGGTGCCGCACCGGCTCCGGGGCGACGACATCCCGTCGCTGGTGGAGGTACGCGGCGAGGTGTACATCCCGGTGGCCGACTTCGCCAAGCTCAACGAGCAACTGGGCGCCGAGGGAAAGCCGCTGTTCGCCAACCCGCGCAACGCGGCGGCGGGCACGCTGCGGCAGAAGGACCCGCGCGTCACCGCCCAGCGCCCGCTGCGCATGATCGTGCACGGGATCGGCGTCTGGGAGGGCGCCGAGGAGCCGAAGGCGCAGTCGGACGTCTACGACAGGCTGCGGGCCTTCGGGCTGCCGGTCTCCGACCTGTTCCGGGTGGTGGCGGGTCTCACCGAGGTCAACGCCTTCATCGAGCACTACCGGGTGCACCGGCACGACCCGGCGTACGAGATCGACGGTGTCGTGGTGAAGGTCGACAACTTCCGCACCCAGCGTGAGCTGGGCTCGACCTCGCGGGCGCCGCGCTGGGCGATCGCCTTCAAGTATCCGCCCGAGGAGGTCAACACCAAGCTGCTCGACATCCACGTGGGCGTCGGCAGGACCGGGCGGGTCACGCCGTTCGCGGTCATGGAGCCGATCGTGGTGGCCGGTTCGACGGTGGAACGGGCCACGCTGCACAACGCGGCGGTGGTGAAGGCCAAGGGCGTGCTCATCGGCGACACCGTGGTGCTGCGCAAGGCCGGAGACGTCATCCCCGAGATCGTCGGGCCGGTGCTCGCCCTGCGCGACGGCGGCGAGCGCGAGTTCACGATGCCGACCCAGTGCCCGGCCTGCGGCACCGCGCTGGCCTACGAGAAGGAGGGCGACGCCGACCTGCGCTGCCCGAACGCCCAGCACTGCCCGGCGCAGCTGCGCGAGCGGGTCTTCTTCGCCGCCCGCCGCAACGCCCTCGACATCGGCGGCCTGGGCTACGTGGCCGCGACCGCGCTCACCCAGCCGGTGGCCGGGCAGGAGCCGGTGCTGCGTACCGAGGCCGACCTGTTCGACCTCACGCTCGACAAGCTGATCCCGATCCGCTCGATCGTCCGCGACCAGGACACCGGCGCGCCCAAGATCGACGAGAAGACCGGCGAGCCCAAGGTCGTCTCGCTGTTCTCCAACGCCAACGGCGAGCCGTCGATGGCCGCGCTCAGCCTGCGCGAGCAGTTGGAGGCGGCCAAGGACAAGGAGCTGTGGCGGGTGCTGGTGGCGTTGTCGATCCGGCACGTGGGGCCGCCGACGGCACGCGCGCTGGCCTCGGCGATGCGCTCGGTCGACGCCATCATGAACGCGTCGGTGGAGGAGCTGGCCGCGATCAAGGACATCGGGCCCAACATGGCCGCCACGATCAAGGAGTGGTTCGAGGTCGGCTGGCACCGCGAGATCGTCGAGCGGTGGCGGGCGGCGGGCGTGCGCATGGAGGACGACGAGCCCGCGCAGGCGACCGGCCCGAAGACCCTGGAGGGGCTGACGCTCGTGGTCACCGGCACGCTGGAGGGCCACACCCGCGACTCGGCCGCGCAGGAGATCGAGTCGCGCGGCGGCAAGGTGGCCGGTTCGGTCTCCAAGAAGACCGCCTTCGTGGTGGTGGGGGAGAACGCCGGGTCGAAGTACGACAAGGCGGTGTCACTCGGCGTGCCCATCCTCGACGAGCGGGGCTTCGGCGTGCTGCTGGAGCAGGGGCCGGAGGCGGCCGCGGCGGTCGCGGTCGAGCCTGAGCCGTAAAAGATCCTGGAGCCCTTGGTCGCGGCGGGCATCGCGCGAGGTCGGGGGCCGTATGGGGTTCTAGAAGTAGGTTCTGGGCCGGTCAGAATGTGAAGGAATGTCGGAAAGGCGAAGTGACGGAACGTACGCGCTCGGTTTCGCGAAGTGGGGTTAAGGTCGTACCCTCCCATAGTGACCTAATGGGGGTTCTGTTACTCATGACTGACCCAACCGACACCCGCGACACCGGCCCGCGCATGGGCACTCCGCTGTGGGCCTTCCTCGCGGCCATCTCCGCGATCGGCGGCACCGCGCTGGTCGCGGCCATCCTCAGGCTCGACCCCGTCGGCCTGGCGGAGCTCGCCAGGACCCCGCTGTTCTGGGTGCTCGCGGTGCTGGTCGTGCTGGGCGAGCTCAGGCCCGTCATGGTCTCGTCCGCGGCCTCCGTGGGCGGCACCTACCCCTCGACGATGTTCACCTTCGCGGTGCTGCTGCACTTCGGGCTGCCCACGGCCGTGCTCATGCAGGTCGTCGGCGTCGTCATGAACGGGGTCGTCACCCGCAAGGCCTGGCACCGGGTGTTGTTCAACGTGGGCCAGTCCACGCTCGCGCTCACCGCCGCCGCCGTCGTGCTCGGCGTCTTCGCGATCGTGCCCACCCCCGCGGTGCCCTGGGTGCCGAGCGGGGCCGACCTCGTGCCGATCGCGCTGTCCGGCGTCGCCTACTTCATCACCCGCGCCATGCTCGTCTGCGGCGCCGTCGCCCTGCACGAGCGCCGCTCGGTGATCCGCGTCCTGCGCGGCACCGCCGGACCGCAGGCCCTCGTCTACACCGCGCTGCTGGGCCTGGCCCCCCTGGTCGTGGTCGTCATGAGCCACTCGCCGGGCCTCGTACCGCTCTTCGTCGCCCCGCTGGCGGCCGTGTACTTCACCGCCACGCTCTCGATGCGCCGCGACCACCAGGCGCTGCACGACGAGCTCACCGGCCTGCCCAACCGCAAGATGCTCATCGTCAGCACCGAGGAGGCGCTGGCCGAGGCGCGCGAAGGCGAGCGCGTGGGCCTGTTCCTCCTCGACCTCGACCGGTTCAAGGAGGTCAACGACACCATGGGCCACCCGGTGGGCGACCGCCTGCTGCAGATGGTGGCCCACCGCCTCCTCCATTCGGTACGGCCCGGCGACGTCGTGGCCAGGCTCGGCGGCGACGAGTTCGCCGTGCTGCTGCCGTCCATCCGCGACGCCCACGCCGCCCGCGAGGTGGCGGCCAGGCTGCGCGCCGCCCTCACCGAGCCGGTGCGCCTCGAAGGCATGACTTTCGACCTCGACGGATCGGTCGGCATCGCGCTCTTCCCCGACCACGCGCCCGACTTCGAGCTCCTCATGCAGCGCGCCGACGTCGCCATGTACATGGCCAAGGAGGCGCGTACCGGCGTCGAGCTCTACCAGCCGGACAAGGACCGCAACTCGCCCGAGCGCCTCCACCTGCTCGGCGACCTGCGCCGCGCGGTCGACAACCGTGAGCTGCGCCTGCACTACCAGCCCAAGGTCGGCCTCACCACCGGCGCCGTCCACGGGGTGGAGGCGCTGGTGCGCTGGCGGCACCCGGTGCACGGGACGATCCCTCCGGCCGAGTTCATCCCGCTGGCCGAGCAGTCGTACCTGATGCGGCAGCTCACCGAGTACGTCATCGAGGAGGCGCTGGAACAGGCCGCCCGGTGGTGGCACATGGGGCTCAAGGTGCAGATCTCGGTCAACGTCTCGGCCCGCGACCTGCTCGACTCGGCGCTGCCCGAGCAACTGGAGGTCGGGCTGGCCCGCTACAGCCTGCCGCCGGACGCCATCCAGCTCGAGGTCACCGAGCGCATCCTCATGGGCGACCAGGCGTACACGCACGACACGATCAAGGCGCTGGCCACGCTCGGCGTGCCCCTTTCCCTGGACGACTTCGGCACCGGCTACTCCTCGCTCATCCGCCTCCAGCGCCTTGCGGTCGCCGAGGTCAAGATCGACTCGTCGTTCGTGCGGCGCATCACCGAGTCCGAGGACGACGAGCGGATCGTCCGCTCCATCGTCGACCTCGTCCGCTCGCTCGGGCTGCGCTCGGTGGCCGAGGGCGTCGAGTCCGACGAGGCCGCGCACCGGCTGGCCGAGATGGGGTGCGACGTGGGCCAGGGCTGGCTGTTCCGCGAGCCGATGGTCGCCGCCGACGCCACCCTCTGGCTGCGCGACCACCTCGACGCCGAACCCGCGCTCGGTTACGGCTACCGCCCCGCCGAGGTCACCAGAACCGCCTGAGCCCCCCGGGGCCTTCAGAACCGGCGCGTGCGTGGCCGGCCCCGTTATCCGTTCGGTCTCGCTTGCCCGGGCCCCCTAGGATGACAGTGTCCAAACTCCATCCAGAAACGGGTTCAACGACTCATGTCCGCCATAACCCGCGACGAGGTCGCCCACCTGGCCCGGCTGTCCAGGATGGCGCTGTCCGACGACGAGCTCGACCACTACGCCACGCAGCTCGATGCGATCATCGAAGCTGTCGCGAAGGTCGCCGAGGTCGCCGCCGAGGACGTGCCGCCTTCGTCGCACGCGCTTCCGCTGACCAACGTGTTCCGCGCCGACGAGGTGCGACAGTCCCTGACGCCTGAGCAAGCCCTGGCCGGGGCGCCGGCTGTCGAGGACGACCGCTTCCGGGTTCCGCGCATCCTGGGGGAGGAAGCATGAGTCTCATCCATAAGACGGCTGCCGAGCTGGGCGCGCTCATCGCCGCCGGCGAGACCTCCTCCGCCGAGGTGGCAGAGGCGCACCTCGACCGGATGGCCGAGGTCGAGCCCAAGGTCAAGGCCTTCCTCCACGTCGACCGCGAGGTCACGCTGGCCCAGGCGCGGGCGGTCGACGCCCGGCTGGCCGCGGGGGAGAAGCTCGGGCCGCTGGCCGGTGTGCCGATCGCGCACAAGGACATCTTCTCCACGCATGACATGCCGACGACCGCCGCGTCCAAGATCCTGGAGGGGTGGCGGCCGCCGTACGACGCGACCGTGACCGCGCGGCTGCGCGCGGCCGGTCTGGTCATCCTCGGCAAGACCAACCTCGACGAGTTCGCGATGGGCTCCTCCACGGAGAACTCCGCCTACGGCGACTCGCACAACCCGTGGGACCTCACCCGCACCCCTGGCGGCTCCTCCGGCGGCTCGTCGGCGGCGGTCGCGGCCTACGAGGCGCCGCTGTCCACCGGCACCGACACCGGCGGCTCCATCCGCCAGCCGGCCTCGGTCACCGGCATCGTCGGCATGAAGCCCACCTACGGCGGCTCCTCCCGCTACGGCGTCATCGCCTTCGCCAGCTCGCTCGACACGCCGGGCCCGTTCGCCCGCAACGTGCTCGACACGGCGCTGCTGCACGAGGTCTTCTCCGGGCACGACCCGATGGACTCCACCTCCATCGACGCCCCGGTGCCCGCCGTCGTCGAGGCCGCCCGCCACGGCGACGTCCAGGGCATGCGCATCGGCGTCGTCAAGGAGTTCGGCGGCGAGGGCTACCAGCAGGGCGTGCTCAACCGCTTCCACGACGCCGTCGAGCTGCTGGAGTCGCTCGGCGCCAAGGTCGTCGAGGTCTCCTGCCCGACCTTCACCACCGCGCTGCCCGCCTACTACCTCATCGCGCCGTCGGAGTGCTCGTCCAACCTGGCGCGCTTCGACGCCATGCGGTACGGCCTGCGCGTCGGCGACGACGGCACCAGAAGCGCCGAGGAGGTCATGGCGCTGACCAGGGCCGCCGGCTTCGGCCCCGAGGTCAAGCGGCGCATCATGCTCGGCACCTACGCCCTGTCGAGCGGCTACTACGACGCCTACTACGGCCAGGCCCAGAAGGTCCGCACGCTCATCGCGCGCGACTTCGAGGCCGCCTACCAGCAGGTGGACGTGCTGATCTCGCCGACCACGCCGACCACGGCGTTCAAGCTCGGCGAGCGCACCGGCGACCCGATGGCGATGTACCTCGCCGACCTGTGCACGATCCCGTCGAACCTGACGGGCAACGCGGCCATCTCGGTGCCCTGCGGCCTGGCCGACGAGGACGACCTGCCGGTCGGCCTGCAGATCATGGCTCCGGTGCTGGGCGACGACCGCTGCTACCGGGTCGCCGCCGCGGTCGAGAAGGCCCTGGAGAGCCGCTGGGGCGGCCCGCTGCTGAAGGAGGCGCCCGCGCTATGACCGTGATGGCTTTCGACGAGGCGCTGGGCCGGTTCGAGCCCGTTCTCGGCCTGGAGACCCATGTCGAGCTCGGCACCGCCTCCAAGATGTTCTGCGGCTGCAAGACCACGTTCGGCGCCGCGCCCAACACGCAGACCTGCCCGACCTGCCTGGCCTTCCCCGGCGCGCTGCCGGTGGCCAACGAGGCGGCGATCGAGTCCACGATCCGCATCGGCCTGGCGCTCAACTGCTCCATCGCCGAGTGGTGCCGCTTCGCCCGGAAGAACTACTTCTATCCGGACATGCCGAAGAACTACCAGATCTCGCAGTACGACGAGCCGCTCTGCTTCGACGGCTACCTCGACGTCGAGGTCGACGGCGCGACCGTGCGCGTCGAGATCGAGCGTGTGCACCTGGAGGAGGACACCGGCAAGTCCACCCACGTGGGCGGCGCCACCGGCCGCATCCAGGGCGCCGACTACTCGATCGTCGACTACAACCGCGCCGGCATTCCGCTGGTCGAGATCGTCACCAAGCCGATCCCGGGCACCGACCGGATGGCGCCCGAGGTGGCCAAGGCCTACGCCACCGAGCTGCGCGAGATCATGCGGTCGCTGGGCGTCTCCGACGTACGCATGGAGGAAGGCTCCATGCGCTGCGACGTGAACGTCTCGCTGATGCCGCGCGGCTCCTCCGAGTGGGGCACCCGCACGGAGACCAAGAACGTCAACTCGCTGCGCAGCGTCGAGCGGGCGGTCCGTTCCGAGATCGAACGGCAGGCCCACATCCTGGCCGAGGGTGGCAAGATCATCCAGGAGACCAGGCACTTCCACGAGGACACCGGCACCACCACGCCCGGCCGTTCCAAGGAAGAGGCGCAGGACTACCGCTACTTCCCCGAGCCCGACCTGGTCCCCATCGCGCCCGACGCGGCGTGGGTGGCCAGGCTGAAGGCGGAGCTGCCCGAGCTGCCGCTGGTCAAGCGCAGGCGGCTGCAGGCCGAGTGGGGCGTGTCCGACCTCGACATGCAGGCCATGCACAACGCCGACGCCATCGACCTGGTCGAGGCGACGGTCGCGGCGGGCGCCCCGGCGGCCGACGCGCGCAAGTGGTGGATGGGCGAACTGGCCCGCCGCGCCAACGAGAGCGGCACCGCCCTGGCCGACCTGCCCATCACCCCGGCCGACATCGCCCGCGTGACCGTGCTGGTCGCCTCGGGCTCGCTCAACGACAAGCTGGCCCGCCAGGTGCTGGAGGGCGTCCTGGCCGGCGAGGGCACGCCCGACGCGGTCGTGGCCGCGCGCGGCCTGGAGATCGTCAACGACGAGGGCGAGCTGTCGGCCATCATCGACGAGGTCCTGGCCGGCAACGCCGACGTGGCCGACAAGGTCCGCTCCGGCAAGATCGCCGCGGTGGGCGCGCTGGTCGGCGGCGTCATGAAGGCCAGCCGAGGCAAGGCTGACGCCGGCCGCGCCCGGCAGCTGATCCTGGAGAAGCTGGGCGTCTCCGAGTAGTTCCCAAGGGCCCTGCCGTCGCGGCGGGGCCCTTGCTTCGAGAGTAATTCCAGTCATTCTGGATATAGAAGCTCTAGGACTATGGGCCCATGTGGACCTAGGACCACGGCACGATGTGCGATCCCCTGCACCGCCGTACTTTCATGGGCATGAAGCGCAGAGCATTGACAATTGGCCTGGTGGCGATGGTGTCGCTCGTCGCCTTCGAGTACATGGCGGTCGCGGTCGCCATGCCCGTCGTCGCCCGCGAACTGGGCGGACTTGAGCTGTACGGCCTGGCCTTCAGCGGTGCCATGGCCGCCGGTGTGATCGGGACGGTCCTGGGCGGCCGATGGGCCGACCTCCGCGGGCCGCTGGCGCCGCTTTGGGTGGGAGCGGTGACGTTCGCCGGCGGTCTGGGGCTGGCCGGGTTCGCGCAGAACATGGAGATGCTGATCGCCGGACGCCTCGTGCAGGGTTTCGGCGGGGCGCTGGTCCAGGTCGCCCTGTACGTCGTGGTCGCCAGGACCTACCCCGAGGCGATGCACCCGAAGATCTTCTCGCTGTTCGCGACGGCATGGGTGGTGCCGTCCATGGTGGGGCCGGCGATCGTCGGAGTCGTCGTGGAGACGGCCGGATGGCGCTGGGTCTTCCTGGGCGTGCCGATCCTGACCGCGATCGCGGCACTGGTCCTGTTCCGTGGTCTGGTGGGCCAGCCGGTCTCCGGCGGGCAGGCCGACACCGCGCCCGGCATGGTCGGCAAGCTCGGCTGGGCCGCGGTGACCGCCGTCGGCGCCGGCCTCATGCAGTACGGCAGCCAGGGCCAGGTACTCCTCCTCGTCGCCGGCCTGGTCGTCCTGGCGCTGGCACTGCCGAGGCTGCTGCCCGCCGGCACGCTGCGCGCGGCCAGGGGCCTGCCCTCGGTCGTGGCCCTGCGCGGCCTGGCCACCGGCGCCTTCTTCGCCGCCGAAGTGATCATCCCGCTGATGCTGATCAGCCAGCGCGGGCTGTCGACCTTCGTCGCCGGCATCGCCCTGACCGGCGGCGCCCTGACCTGGTCGCTCGCGTCGTGGCTGCAGGGCCGCGAGGTCTTCAGCCGGATGACGAACCTGCGCGGCGGCACCGCCCTGATCGCCCTGGGCATCCTGCTGATGGGCGCGGTCACCTTCGAGCCGGTGCCGATCTGGCTGGCGTACCCGTCGTGGATCATCGCGGGCTTCGGGATGGGGCTGGTGTACCCGACGCTCTCGGTGCTGACCCTCGAACTGTCCTCGCCTGGAGAGCAGGGGGCCAACAGCTCGTCGCTGCAGGTGGGCGAGGCGGTCTTCTCGGTGGTGGCGGTCGCGGTCACCAGCGCCCTGTTCACGGCCGCGGCCTCGGGCTACTGGACCGTGTTCGCGGCGACGCTGGTGATGGTGCTGGCAGGCGTGTGGGTGGCCCCCCGCTTCGGCGTGACCACCCCGGGCCACCAGAAGACCGCGGTGACCACCGCCGCATAACCCCTCCCAGCCCAGAGCCGGACGCCCACCCAGGCGCCCGGCTCCTCCACGTCCCGCCCCCGCTCCAGCCCACCCGCCCCAGGCCATCCCGATCTATGCACCATGTGCCGTGCGCCGAGCAGTGTGACCCACGCTGCGCAGCGCGCGGCTGGTGTCGCGCCGGGTGTCGAGCAGCGCGGGTCGCGCCCCAGGCCGCGTGCTGTGCGCTGCGTGCCTCGCTCCATAGACCGCGCCCCGACTCGCGTGCCCCTGCCTGGTGCGCCGCATCGCGCTGCACGGGCCGTGCGGCGACTCGTGTGCCAGGCACCGCACCGGCACCGACCCACGCAGCGGGTGTCGCGTGCCGTGCACCTCGCCTTCGGCTCGCGTTCTGTGAAGGGCGACCCGTGCGGGCGCGGGGGTTGGGTTGGTCTGGGGTACGGTCGCCGCCCCGTGAGCCGGTTGGACCGGTCGCCGCGAGCGGTGGGTCGGTGGGCAGCCGGAGGCTCCACGCAAGGCGTGCACGAGCAAGCGCCATACTATCTGCATCAGAATGTGATGTAGAATCTGATGCATGATGAGCACCAAGCGCCAGACCGTGCCCCTGGATGCAGAAGACATCAAGTTCTTGTCCCACCTGCGCGACAGCGACGCCTACCGCGCGACGCTGGGCAAGCTGTCCGGTCGGGAGTTCGTCGAAGGCGCCTCGGAGGCCGCACTGCTCTCCGCGCTGCTTGCCGCGGGACGCGCCGCAGTGGAGGAGAAGGTCGCCATCACCGGCTACACGGCTTGGGCGGACGACATGAGCGAGGAAGACCTGGACTACCGCGCCGCCATGCGCAACCGCAGGCGGGATCGCGGCCAGTGAACGACTTGATCATTCCTCTCCGTGGGCGTGTCTATGAAGCCGATCTCGGGCAAGGTCGCAAGCCATGGCTGGTGGTGTCCAACAACGCCCGCAACAAGGCGATCGACGACGTCCTCGTCGCCCGGATCACGACCACGCGAAGAGACCTTCCGTCGTGGATTCCTCTCGGGCCCAACGACCCGCTGGCCGGATTCGTCGTCTGCGACGATCTGAGCGCCATGTTCCGTGACGAGATCCAGCGCGACATGGGTGCGCTCAGCCTGGCGACCATGATTGAAGTCGGCAAGGGCCTGGCACGCGCCCTGGCGCTCTGATGGACAGCGCACCGGCGTGCTGCGCCGCTGGTGCAGGATGTCGTCGTCGCGCCGGGTGATCGTGTAGCGCGTCTGCGCCAGGGTGCTCGGGATGGACCGAACGTGGTGCACCAGGCACCCCGGTCTTTCCTGCCCCACACGCGCGCAAGCCGCCTGCCGAAGGCGCGCACAAAGTGAAACGCCCGAGCGCAGCGAGGTCCGGCAGGGGTCGAGCCTCAGCTCGACTGGAGAAGCGCCTGGAAGCCGCACACGCGGAGCGCGCCAGGGTGGAAGACCGTGCTTGTGGCGCCGCCGGTGGACAAGGCCGGCGGGGCCACAACGTCTTTCCCCAGGAACCACTCGGGTGATGCCCCGTTTCGCCTTCCCCTACTCGGGGCGTGATTCAGGTGTGACCGCTCTGTCGCGCCTCCGTGCCATCAGCTTTCTGAAGAGCGGGGTCAGCAGCGCCAGCGCCGACAACACGAGCAGCACCACCGCGATCGGGCTCTTGACCAGTACGGTCACCTCGCCCGCCCCGATGGCCAAAGCGCGGCGGAGCTGGATCTCGGCCATCGGGCCCAGGATCATGCCGATCACCGCGGGCGCCACCGGCAGGCCGAAGCGCCGCATCGCCCAGCCCAGCAGGCCGAGGATGAAGAGCACGATCAGGTCCACGGCCGAGGCGTTCAGGGCGTAGACGCCCAGCGCGGCGAACATCACGATCCCCGCGTAAAGGTACGGCCGCGGCACATGCAGCACCTTCGCCCAAAGCGGCGCCAGCGGCAGGTTGAGCACCAGCAGCATCGCGTTGCCCACGAACAGGGATGCGATCATGCCCCAGACCAGGGCCGGGTTGTGGTCGAAGAGCTGGGGCCCGGGTTGCAGGCCGTACTGCTGGAAGGCGGCCAGGAGGATCGCGGCGGTGGCCGAGGTGGGCAGGCCCAGGCTGAGCAGGGGGACCAGGGTGCCGGCCGCCGAGGCGTTGTTGGCCGCTTCCGGGCCGGCTACGCCCTCGATGGCGCCCTTGCCGTATTCCTCGCGGGCCACGCCGCGGGCCAGCTTCTTCTCGGTCGCGTACGACAGGAAGGTGGGGATCTCGGCGCCGCCGCCCGGCAGCGCGCCGAACGGGAAGCCCAGCGCGGTGCCGCGCAGCCACGGTTTCCATGAGCGCGCCCAGTCGGCGCGGCCCAGGTACGCGCGGCCGACGGGGATGACCTCCGGCGGCACGTGCCGCAGCCGGGAGGCCACGTAAAGGGCCTCGCCCAGCGCGAACAGGCCCACCGCGACGATCACCACGTCGATGCCGTCGAACAACTGCGGGATGCCCAGCGTGAGCCTGGCCTGCCCGGTCTGCTGGTCGATGCCGACGAGCCCGATCGCCAGGCCGAAGCCGAGCGAGGCCAGGCCGCGCACGACCGAGCGGGACAGCACCGAGGAGACGGCGGTGAAGGCCAGGATGGCCAGGGCGAAGTAGTCCTCGGGGCCGAAGGCGATCGCGAACGCGACCACGGCCGGGGCGGCCACCACGAGCAGGCCGGTGGCCAGGGTGCCCGCGACGAACGAGCCGATGGCCGCCGTGGCCAGCGCTTGGGCGGCGCGGCCCCGCTTGGCCATCTTGTTGCCCTCCAGCGCGGTGATCATGGAGGAGGACTCGCCGGGGGTGTTGAGCAGGATGGAGGTGGTGGAGCCGCCGTACATGCCGCCGTAGTAGATGCCGGCGAACATGATGAACGCGCTGGCCGGTGGCACGGTGAACGTCACCGGCAGCAGCAGCGCGACGGTCATGGCCGGACCGATGCCGGGCAGGACGCCGACGAGCGTGCCGAGGGTGACGCCGACGAGCGCGTAGAGCAGGTTGACCGGCGTCAGCGCGGAGGCGAAGCCGTCGAGCAGGAGCTGGAGGGAGTCCATGGCTCAGATCACCCCTTCCAGGAGGCCGGCGGGCAGGTTCACGCCGAGGCCCTTGACGAAGGCGAGGTAGGTGCCGAGGCCCAGGACCACGCCGATGATCGCCGCGCGGACGCGGTGCTCGGCGCCGAGGGCCAGCGACAGGCCGAAGAACAGCAGGCTGCCCGCGATGACCCAGCCGAGCGTGTCGAGCAGCGCGGTGAAGGCGAGGAAGACGCCGCCGACCAGCCCGACCTGCTTGAGGTCGGCGGGGGCGTCGGCGTCGATGTCCTCGCTCTCCTCGGGGTCGCCGCGGCCGCCGCGCACGACGTCGATCACGTAGAACACGCCCACGACGGTGATGGCGCCGCCGACCAGCATGGGGAAGAACCTCGGGCCCAGGCCGACGACGGAGGTCGCCGCCTCCACGTTCAGGGTGCCGATGATCACGTAGACGCCGACGGCCAGCAGGGCCAGCGCCAACCCGAGTTCGGGTCGCCACCAGCCCCGCTTCTTGCTCTGGGTGGGCTCCATCAGGAGACGAGGCCCATCTCGGCGATGATGGCCTTGACCCGGGTCTGCTCGGCGTTGAGGTACGAGGCGAACTGGTCACCGGTCTGGAACGAGTCGATCCAGCCGTTCTTGGCGACCGCGTCCTTCCACGCCTGCGAGGCGTGCATCTTGGTGACCAGGTCGGTCAGCGCCTTCTTGTCGGCGTCGGACAGGCCGCCGGGGGCGACCATGCCGCGCCAGTTGGCGATCTCGACGTCCAGGCCGCCCTCCTTGATGGTGGGCGCGTCGAGGTCGGGCAGGCGCTGCGGGGAGCTGACGGCCAGGGCGCGCAGCTTGCCGGCCTTCACCTGCTCGGCGAACTCGCCGACGCCCGAGATGCCGATCGTGGCCTTGTTGCCCAGCAGGAGGTTGAGTGCCTCGCCGCCGCCGGAGTTGGCGACGTAGTTGATCTGCTTGGGGTCGACGCCCGCGGCCTTGGCCATGAGCCCGGCCAGGATGTGGTCGGTGCCGCCGGCCGAGCCGCCCGCGATCGAGACGGTCTTCGGGTCGGCCTTCCACGCCGCGACCAGGTCGGCGACGGTCTTGAGCTTGGACTCGGCGGGTACGACGATGATCTCGTACTCCTCGGTCAGCTTGGCGATCGGCGTGGTGTCCGCCAGCGTGACCTTGGACTTGTTCTGCTCGATGGCGCCGACCATGACCAGGCCCATCGTCATGAGCAGGTTGCCGTTGCCCTTCTCGCCGGCCAGCTGGGCCAGGCCGATGGTGCCGCCGGCGCCGGGCACGTTGTAGACCTCGACCTTGCGTGAGGGGTCGGCCTGCTTGATCGCCTGCTCGGCGGTGCGCGAGGTCTGGTCCCAGCCGCCGCCGGCGTTGGCGGGCGCCATGATCTTCAGCGTGCCGCTGCCGGAGGCGCTCGTGCCGCCGCTGTTGCCGCAGGCCGACAGGGCGGCCACGGAAAGGGCCGCGAGCGCGGCGAATATGCGCAAGCGCATGATCACTCCAAGGGGGGTTCTCACGTTCGGTGAACTGCGATCGTGAGCCGAGAACCCCTCCCGGTCGAGCCTTTACGCACTTGCCGTCTTTTTGTTCGTATTGGTCGCTACCCGCCTGTGACCTGGGCCTGTTTCCATGAAGCGCGTGAGGAGGGTCACAAACGCCTCGCTCGGCACTCAGCTGTTCGTGCTCCAGATGGTGATCGTTTTGCTCGCCGTCGGTGGTACGGCCGTCGTGTGGGCCGGGCACACGCGTACCCAGCTGAACTCGCGCTACCAGCAGCGCGCCCTGGCCATCGCGCAGTCGGTGGCGGGCATGCCGCAGGTCCGCGAGGCCTTTAACGCGAAAAATCCGGAAAAGGTGTTGCAGCCGCTCGCCGTCAGCGTCCAACAGGCCACCGGCGCCGACTACGTCGTGATCGCCAACCGCGAGCAGACCCGCTACGCGCACCCCAACGCCACCCTGATCGGCCGGAAGCTGTCCACCGACGGCAGCGGCGTCATCGAGACCGGCCGCACCTGGGTCGGCACCGAGACCGGCACCATCGGCACCACCGTCAGGGGCAAGGCGCCCGTCTTCGACGAGTACGGCACCGTGATCGGTCTGACCTCGGTAGGCGTGCTCGAGGCGACGGTCAGCGAGCAGTTGTTCGACACCCTGCCGCCGTTGTTGTGGACGGCGCTCGCCGTCCTGTTCGCCGGTTCCGCCGCCGCCGCCCTGATCACCGCGCGCGTACGCAGGCAGACCTTCGGCCTGGAGCCGCGCGAGATCGCCGCGCTGCTGGAGCAGCGCGAGGGTGTGCTGCACGGCGTGAAGGAGGGCGTGCTCGCCCTCGACCTCACCGGACGCGTCACGCTCGTCAACGACGCCGCCCGCGAACTGCTCGGCGAGGTCGGCGAGGACCTCACCGCCATGCCGGTCTCCGACCGCATGCGCGACGTGCTCGGCGGCGCCGACCCGGGCGAGGACCGCATCGTCCTGCACGGCGAGCGTGTGCTGGTGCTCAACCGCACCCCCGTCTCGGTGCGCGGCCAGCACCGCGGCTGGGTGGTCACCCTGCGCGACAGGACCGAGCTGGTACGGCTGGCCCGCGACCTCGACGACGCCAGCAGCGCCACCGAGGCCCTCCGGGCGCAGGCCCACGAGTTCGCCAACCGCATGCACACCGTGGTCGGCCTGCTCGAACTGGGCGAGCAGGAGGCGGCGGTCTCCTTCATCACCAGAACCACCCGCAGCACCTACGCCGTCGGCATCCGCGAACGCGTCCAGGACCCCACGCTGGCCGCCCTGCTGTTGGCCAAGTCGGCCGAGGCCGCCGAGCGCGGCGCGACGCTGGAGCTGGCCGAGGACTCCGCGGTGCCCGAGGGCGTGCTCGGCGACCCGCAGGACGCCGTTCTGGTCGTCGGCAACCTGGTGGCCAACGCCATCGACGCGCTCGACGGAGCACCCGGCACGATCGAGGTGTCGGTCAGGACCACCGCCGACGGCCTGCACGTGCGCGTCGGCGACTCCGGCCCCGGCATCACCCCCGGCCTGGTCGAGGAGGTCTTCAGGGAGGGCTTCACCACCAAGGCGGCGCGCGCCGGCCAGCGCGGGCTCGGGCTGGCGCTGACCCGGCAGGCGTGTTTGCGGAGGGGCGGCTGGGTGAACGTACGCAACGAGGGGGGAGCGGTCTTCACCGCGCTGCTGCCATGATCAAGGTGCTGGTCGTCGACGACGACTTCATGGTGGCCAGGATCCACAGCGGTTATGTCGCGCGGATGCCGGGCTTCGAGGTCGTGGCCGCTGCCCACACCGGCAACGACGCGCTGGAGGCCGTCCGCCGCTTCCGCCCGGACCTGGTGCTCCTCGACATCTATCTCCCCGATCTGTCCGGCCTCGACGTGCTCAAGGCGCTCAACGACGTGGACGTGCTCATGATCAGCGCCGCCCGCGACCTGCCCACAGTCAGGGAGGCGATGCGCAGCGGCGCGGTCAACTACCTGATCAAGCCGTTCACCGCCGCCGCGCTGGCCGACCGCCTGCGGCAGTACGCCGCGAGCAGGAAGCGGCTGACCGCGCTCGGCCCCGAGGTCGGCCAGGACGAGGTCGACCGGCTGTTCGGCGCGCTGAAGACGCCGCTGCCCAAGGGCCTGTCGTCGGCCACGTGCGAGCTGGTCGCCGACACGCTGCGCGCCGCGGCCGGCGACCTGTCGGCCGCCGAGGCGGCCGCTCTGGCCGGCCTGTCGCGGGTCTCCGCCCGCAGGTACCTGGAGCACCTGTGCGCGGTGGGCAAAGCGGAACTCCGTCCGAGGTACGGCACCGCCGGCCGCCCAGAACACCGCTACCGCTGGATTGGTTGACCCGAGATAACCCATTTCCCGTGACATACCGGGATACCCGTGCCTTACTGTTGCCTGAGGAGAGGCTGCGGAGCAGGAGGAGATAGAGGCGTGCGGCGCGCCGGACCGATCGATTCACCGACCGACCCGTTCGCCTCGGTGCCCTTGCCCATGCCCGGCAAGAAGCCACCGAAGGTCGAAGGACTGCCGCCTGGCGTCTCACGGGATATTTTCGGCGCCACCGGCCAGCCCGAACCCAAGCCGGAACCGGCCGCCGGCGGCGGACTGCCGCCCGTGGCCCCGCCGCCCACGCCCTGGCCGATGCAGGAACCCCAGCCGTCCGCCTCCTTCCGGCCCGCCGAGCCGCCGCCCCGGCCGCCCGGCTACGACCCCGAGCCGCACCGCCGCCGTATCCTTCCCACGCTCCTGCTCGTCCTCGTGGTCCTGGGCCTGCTGGCCTACCTTGTGCCCGCGGTCGTCATGTCCGGCTCGGTGCTGCGTGGCACCCGCGTCGCCGGCATCGACATCGGCGGGCTGACCGTCACCCAGGCCGCCGACAAGCTCCGCGCCGAGCTCGCCGCCCGGCTCGACCGGCCCGTCACCGTCAGCATGGGCGGGCGCGAGGAGAGCATCCAGCCCGACGAGGCCGGGCTCGAACTCGACGTGGTCGCCACCATCGGCGAGGCCCCCAGCGGCTTCCCCACCCCCGCCGAGGTCTGGCGGGCCCTGACCGGCACCACCGACCTCCAGCCGAAGATCTCCATCGACGCCGCCCAGCTCGCCAGGACCGTCGAGGGCCTCGCCGAATCCGTGGACAAGGCGCCCAAGGAGGGCCGCGTCGTCTTCTCCGGCCTGCGTCCGCGCGCCGTACCGCCGCAGGACGGCCTGCTCCTCGACCGCGACGCCGCCGTGCGCGCCATCAGCACCGCGTTCCTGCGCTCCCAGGGCGACGTGGCGCTCAACATGGTCCCGGCCAAGCCCGAAACCACCGAGGAAGCGGTACGGCAGGCCGCGGCCCGCGCCAAGCGGGCGGTCGCCGCCCCGGTCACCCTGACCAAGGACGGCAAGCAGGCCGAGCTCACCCCCGCCGCCATCGCCGCCCACCTCACCTTCGTCCCCGACGGCAAGGGCGCGCTGAAGCCGCAGTTCGACGCGGAGAAGGCACTGGAGCCCATCGAGGGCAAGCTGGTCGACCTGGCCCAGCGGCCGGCGGACGCCACGTACCAGATCATCGACAACAGGCCCGTGCTCGTCCCGGCCCGCCAGGGCAGGGGAGTGGACGCGGGCAAGCTGGCCGAGGACATGAACCGCGTGCTGACGCAGGGCGGCGGCCGTACGCTGGCGGTCTCGCTGGGCGCGGTCAAGCCGCGGCTCAGCACCGGGGCGGTCAGCGGCCTCGGGATCAAGGAGAGCGTCGCGACCTTCACCACGTTGTTCGACTGCTGCCAGGCGCGCGCGACCAACATCCAGAAGATGGCCCAGCAGCTCGACGGCACGATGGTGCTGCCGCGCAAGACCTTCTCCTTCAACGAGGTCATGGGCCAGCCGACCGCCGAGGCCGGTTACCTCGAAGCTCCGCAGGTCGTCGGCGGCCGGATGGTCAACGTCGTCGGCGGTGGCGGCTCGCAGTTCGCCACCACGCTCTACAACGCGGTCTTCCTCGGCGGCTTCGAGAACGGCGAGCACACGCCCATGGACTACCACGCCCCCCGCTACCCCGAGGGCCGCGACGTGGCCGTCCTCTACCCCCGCCGCGACTTCACCTGGGTCAACAACTCCCAGTACGGCGTGCTGATCAAGACCGCCTTCTCACCCACCTCGGTCACGGTCACGCTGTGGAGCACCCGGCGCTACGACAAGGTCGAGGCCGTCGTCTCCGACCGCCGCGAGGTCACCCCGTTCCGCCGCCAGAGCAGCAGCGAGGCCGGCTGCCTGCCGACCGCCGGCCAGCAGGGTTTCACCGTAGACGTCACCCGCGTCTTCTACGACAACGGCAAGGAAGTCAAGCGGGACAAGAAGGTGACCACCGAGTACCGCCCGCAGGCGCAGGTCACCTGTGCCGCTAGGAACGGCGTGGAGTGACGGCGAGGATCCTGTCGTCGTCCTGGGCGGGTGAGCCTCTGCCGTCCTTGTTGCTCGTGCCCACCCACAGCGTGCCGTCGGGGGCCACGGCGACCGCGCGCAGCCTGCCGTAGGTCTCCTCGAAGTGCGCGACCGGCTTGCCCGGCCGGCCCTCGGCGTCCAGCGGGACCTGCCACAGCCGGGCGCCGCGCAGCGCGCCCACCCACAGGGAGCCCGCCGCGTAGGCTATGCCGGACGGCGAGGCCTCGCCGGTGCCCCAGGTGACGATCGGGTCGGCGAAGGCGGAGTCCTCGCCCTGGCCCTCCTCCTGCGGCCAGCCGTAGTTGCGGCCCTCGACGATCTGGTTGACCTCGTCGAAGGAGCTGGCGCCGAACTCGGAGGCGTACATGCGGCCCTTCTCGTCCCAGGCCATGCCCTGGACGTTGCGATGGCCGAGCGTGTGGATCCGGGCGTCGCCGTCCACGCCCATGCGCAGGATCTTGCCGCCCAGCGAGTCCGGGTCCTGGGCCAGGGGGCGCTCGCCGGCCTCGCCGGTCGAGGCGTACAGGAAGCCGTCGGGGCCGAACGCGAGGCGGCCGCCGTTGTGGATGCCGGCCTTCGGGATGCCGTCGACCAGGACCTTCGGCTGCGCGATCGTGTCACCGTTCAGGCGGTAGCGGACGATCCTGTTGTCCTCGGCCGCGGTGTAGTACAGGAAGACGAAGTCGTCCTTGACCGCGACGCCCATGAGCCCGCCCTCGCCGCCGGGACTGACCTCGGAGATCTTCGCCACCTCGGTGACCTTGCCCTGCGGCGTCACGCGCAGCAGCCGCGCGCTGTCGCGCTCGGTGACCAGGGCGTCTCCGCCGGGCAGGAACGCGATGCCCCACGGCACGCTCAGGCCGGAGGCCACGACCCGTGGCTCGTCCGGCGGCGGGGCGGCGGGCACGTTGGCGGCGGGCGTCACCGCGCCACCGGTGGAACACCCGGCCAGCGCGAGCAGGACGATCAACCAGAGCTTCCTCATGCCTTCCATACTGACCCCCGGGTCGTAAGGTTCTCGGCATGAAGATCTGGGTGCCGTCAGAAGCCATGATTGACGTCCTTTCCGACCTGCCTCGCGTTCAATGCGTGGTCTATGACGGGAAGGGGGGATTGCCGGACGGGATCGAGGACGTCGAGGTCTGGGTGCCGCCGCTGATCACGCCGCCCGACGTCAAGGGGACGCTGGCCAAGATGCCCTCGCTGCGCCTCGTGCAGACGGTCACGGCGGGGGTGGAACCGTACCGGCCGAACATGCCCGAGGGCGCGGTGCTCTGCAACGCGCGCGGCGTCCACGACGCGGGCACCGCCGAGTGGGCGGTCGGCGCGATGATCGCGGTGCTGCGCGAGTTCCCCGAGTTCGTGGACGCGCAGCGCAGGGGCGCCTGGACCTACCACCACACCGGGGTGCTCGCCGACTCCACGGTGCTGATCGTCGGCTACGGGTCCATCGGCGGCGCGCTGGAGCGGCGGCTCGACGGGTTCGAGGTGGACGTCGTCCGCGTGGCACGCACCGCGCGCGAGGGCGTGCACGGCATGGACGAACTGCCCGAGCTGCTGCCGCTCGCCGACGTGGTCGTGCTGCTCGTGCCGGCCACCGCCGACACCGCGGGCATGGTCGACGCGGCGTTCCTGGCCCGGATGAAGGACGGCGCGCTGCTCGTCAACGCGGCCAGGGGCGGCGTGGTCGACACCGACGCCCTGGTGGCCGAGCTGAAGTCCGGCCGGCTCAAGGCGGCCGTGGACGTCACCGCACCCGAGCCGCTGCCCGATGGGCACCCGCTCTGGTCGGCTCCGGGCCTGCTCATCACCCCGCACGTCGCCGGCAGCACCCCCGCCTCCGGCCGGCGCATGCTGCGCCTGGTGCGCTCCCAACTGCTGCGCTATCTGGCCGGCGAGCCGTTGAACAACGTCATTTCCGACACGTATTGAGAGGAATCCGGAACGTGGCTGGTCCGTGACCTTCGGTGCGTACGGTTGTCGTCTACTGGGCCCTCTTGACTCCCAGTCAAGGAGGGCTCGGGAGCAATTCGGTCTGTGTGGTTATCAGATCGGTGACGACATCGGCGTTGTCACCACTCGCGTACCCGGCACCGCACACACTGTCGATGTGAGGGCAAGGACTGTGATCCGCTGGCGTGACCCACGGGCGCCGATTACGGCCGCCGCCGCCATAGGCGCGGCCGGTTTCGCCATGGCGCTGGCGGTGGGCGGGCCGGCGCCGGCGACCGGTGCGATCGCGGGAGTGACCGCGGCGCTGCTGGCGGCGGTATCCCTGCTGGTGAGCGCGTTCAGGTCGGGCGACCCACGGCACGCGGCCGGGGCGCGCTGGCTGGGCGCGGGCGCGGTGGTGTGGTCGGCCGGCGTCGGCGTGCGGCCGATAGCCTCCGGCTTCATCCTCAGCTTCGCCGACCTGCTCGTGCTGCTCGGCGCCGTCCTCATGGCGGGCGGCGCGATCATCGCCTCGGGGCGCAGGACCACCGCCAAGGCGGCGCTGCGCTACCTGATCGACGCCTATCTGTGCACGGCCGCGCTCTTCCTCATCGGCTGGGTCGTCGCGCTGCGCCAGGTCTACGCGGAAAGCTCGCCCGGCTTCACCTTCATGCTGCTGCCGGCCATGGTCTGCCTGCTGGTGACCTGCGCGACCATCCCCGTCGTGGTCAAGGGGACCCTCTCCGGCCTGCCGCTCGGCCTGGCCGGGATCGGCGTCCTGGCCACGACCACGATCGCCGAGACCGCCTCCGCCGTGGCCAGGCTCGGCGAGGGCACCCCGCCCACCTGGAGCCTCGTGCTGGCGCCGGTGGCGTTCCTGCTGCTGGCGGCGGCGCCCTGGGGCGTGCGCCGTGGCGGCGACGAGCGGCCCGCGAGCGGTCCCGCCGTGGCCGACCTGCTCGCGCTGGTCCCGCTCGCCCTGGTGGCCGTCTCGGTCGTCGTGCTCGCCGCCCACCTGGCCGGCAGCCGCGACCGCCCGGTCACGGGCGTCGTGGTGGTCGCCGCCTCGGTGGTGCTGATCCTCGTGCTGCGCCTGTTCGTGCTGGCCACCTCGCACGCCCGCCTGCGCGGGCTGGTCGCGCTCGGCGACCGGCAGCTGCGCGAGCTGGCCGAGAGTTCGGGCGACGTGGTGCTGCTGTGCGACTACGACGGCACCGTGCGCGAGATCGGCGCGGGCGTCGAGGTCACCTACGGCTACCGCCCCGAGGAGATCGTCGGCGGCTCGATCTTCGACTACATCCACCCCGAGGACCTGCCCGGCATCCAGATCGCGCTGCGCGCCATGGGCCTCGACGAGGACTCGGCGGAACCCGGCGCCTGCCTGATCGCCTGCCGGGTGCGCGCCGCCGACGGCACCTGGCGGCCCACCGAGTCGGTGGCCACCCGCCACGTGGGCGGCGAGGACGTGCTGCTGATCACCACCCGCGACATCAGCGACGAGGAGGCCCTGCGCAACCAGGTCGTCCACCTGACCTTCCACGACGGCGTCACCGGGCTGCCCAACCGCTCCTACTTCGAGGAGCGCACCCGCGAGGTGGTGGCCGGACGCGTCTACGGGCAGGCCGCGATCTTCCTCGACCTCGACGGCTTCACCTCGGTCAACGACTCGGTGGGCCACGCCAGCGGCGACACCCTGCTCGGCCAGGCTGCCAGGCGGCTGCGCGGCGTCGTACGCCCCGAGGACACGCTCGCCCGCTGGGGCGGCGACGAGTTCGCGGTGCTGGTGGAGACCGGCGGCGAGGCCCAGCTCGCGGTGGACGTGGCCGAGCGCCTGCTGCGCGCGGTCTCCCAGGAGCCCTTCCGCGTGGCCGACCGCGACGTGGCGCTGACCGCGTCCGTGGGCGTGGCCTTCGCCGAGGAGGAGATGCCCGCCGGCGACCTGCTGCGCAACGCCGACGTGGCCATGGCCAGGGCGAAGGACCTGGGCGGCCGGCGGGTGGAGGTGTTCGCCGCGCAGATGCACGCCGACGCCGTGCGCCGCCTCGAACTCGCCGCCGACCTGCAGCGGGCACTGATCGAGAACCAGTTCGCGATCGAGTACCAGCCCGTGGTGGACCTGGCGACCTCGCGGGTGACCGCGGTGGAGGCGCTGGTGCGCTGGTGGCGCGGCTCGACGTTCGTGCCGCCCGAGCAGTTCCTCGGCCCCGCCGAGGACACCGGGCTGATCGTGCCGCTGAGCGAGTGGATCCTGCGCGAGGCCTGCCGCGAGGTGGCCGCCTGGCGGGCGTCCTCCTGGGACATCGGCCTGTCGCTCAACCTCTCGGCCCGGCAGATCACCGCGCCGCGCTTCGTCGAGACGGTCTCACAGGCCCTGGAGGAGAGCGGCCTGCCGGCCTCCGCGCTGACCCTTGAGGTGATCGAGGAGATGCTGGTGGAGGACGCCGAGGAGACGATCTCCCGGCTGTCGGAGCTGCGCGCTCTGGGGGTACGGCTGGCCATCGACGACTTCGGCACCGGCTACGCCTCGCTGGCGTTCCTGCGGCAACTCCCGGTCGACATGATCAAGATCGACCCCAGCTTCGTCTCCGGCCTGGGCCGCGACGAGACGCTGACGCTGCTGACCAGGACGATCGTCCGCCTGGGACACGACCTGGGCCTGATCGTGGTGGCCGAGGGCATCGAGCGTCCCGAGCAGCTGGAGAAGCTGCGGGAGATGGGCTGCACGCGAGGCCAGGGCTTCCTGGTGGCGCGGCCGATGGCGGCGCGCGGGGTCGACACCCTGATGCGTACCAGCCTCCAGTCCGCCCTCTGATCCCAAATAATGAGATAGCTGTCCAGCAAGTTGACACTGTGGGCCATTGAGCGGCTAAGGTGGCAGCATGCTTCGCAGTGAGATTCTCGTAGTACTTCGCCGGCGCGCGGGCCGATAGCGAAGCACTACGACCTGCGCGCCGCCCCAGTCCCACCCCCCGGTGGGGAGGGGCCTTTTTTATGTCCTTAAGTGTCTGGCCTTTAAGGAACGAGCCGATGACCGAACGGATGACAGGTGCACAGGCCCTGGTCAGGGCCTTGGAGCACGTGGGAGTCGACACCGTGTTCGGGATTCCCGGCGGAGCGATCCTCCCCGCCTACGATCCCCTCTACGACTCGGTCAAGGTCCGGCACGTGCTCGTACGCCACGAGCAGGGCGCCGGCCACGCGGCCGAGGGATACGCGCAGGCGACCGGCAAGGTCGGCGTGTGCATGGCCACCAGCGGCCCCGGCGCGACCAACCTGGTGACCCCGATCGCCGACGCCTACATGGACTCGGTGCCGATCGTGGCCATCACCGGCCAGGTGGCGAGCGCGGCCATCGGCACGGACGCCTTCCAGGAAGCCGACATCTCCGGCATCACCATGCCGATCACCAAGCACAACTTCCTGGTGACCGATCCCGCGGAGATCCCGCGCACGATCATGGAGGCCTTCCACATCGCCTCCACCGGCCGTCCCGGTCCGGTCCTGGTGGACATCTCCAAGGACGCGCTGCAGGCCCAGACCGAGTTCCACTGGCCGCCGACGATGCAGCTGCCGGGCTACCGCCCGGTGACGCGGCCGCACTCCAAGCAGATCCGCGAGGCGGCCAAGCTCATCGCCGAGTCGCGGCGCCCCGTCCTCTACGTGGGCGGCGGCGTGCACAAGGCGGGCGCCTCCGCCGAACTGCTGCAACTGGCCGAGCTGACCGAGATCCCGGTCATCACCACGCTGATGGCGCGCGGCACCTTCCCCGACGGCCATCCCCAGCACATGGGCATGCCCGGCATGCACGGCAGCGTCTCCGCGGTCGGCGCGCTGCAGAAGGCCGACCTGATCGTCGGCCTCGGCGTCCGCTTCGACGACCGGGTGACCGGCCAGTTGTCCACGTTCGCGCCGTACGCCAAGATCGTGCACGCGGACATCGACCCGGCCGAGATCTCCAAGAACCGCCACGCGGACGTCCCGATCGTGGGCGACTGCAAGGAGGTCATCACCGACCTCATCGGCGCCGTCGGGACCGCGGGCAAGGGCGACTACGCCGAATGGTGGACGCTGCTCAACGGCTACAAGGAGACCTACCCGCTGGGCTACGACGAGTTCGAGGACGGCTCGCTGGCCCCGCAGTACGTGATGAAGCGGCTCAGCGCCATCGCCGGGCCGGAGACGTACTACGTGGCCGGGGTCGGGCAGCACCAGATGTGGGCGTCGCAGTTCATCGACTACGAGAACCCGGGCACGTTCATCAACTCCGGCGGGCTCGGCACGATGGGCTTCGCCGTCCCGGCCGCGATGGGCGCCAAGATGGGCCGGCCCGAGGCGACCGTGTGGGCGATCGACGGCGACGGCTGCTTCCAGATGACCAACCAGGAGCTGGCCACCTGCGCCATCGAGGGTGTGCCGATCAAGATCGCGGTCATCAACAACGGTAACCTCGGCATGGTCCGCCAGTGGCAGACCCTGTTCTACGACAAGCGTTACTCCAACACCGACCTGCAGACCACCCGCCGGATCCCCGACTTCGTGAAGCTCGCCGAGGCCTATGGTTGTGTCGGCCTGCGGTGCGAGCGGCCCGAGGACGTGGACGCGACCATCAAGAAGGCCATGGAGATCAACGACGTGCCCGTCGTGGTCGACTTCGTGGTCCACCAGGACGCGATGGTCTGGCCGATGGTGGCCGCGGGCACCAGCAACGACGACATCAAGATCGCCCGGGACATGGCCCCGGTCTGGGACAGCGAGGACTGATGAGCAGACACACGCTCTCCGTGCTGGTGGAGAACAAGCCCGGCGTGCTGGCACGCGTCTCCTCGCTGTTCAGCAGGCGAGGCTTCAACATCGACTCACTTGCCGTCGGGCCCACCGAGCACGACGACATCTCCCGGATGACCATCGTGGTCAGCGTGGAAGAACTCCCGCTGGAGCAGGTCACCAAACAGCTCAACAAGCTGGTGAACGTCCTGAAGATCGTCGAGCTGGACACCTCGCTGTCCGTGCAGCGCGAGCTCATGCTCATCAAGGTCAAGGCCGACGCCGACAGCCGCTCGCACGTGCTCGAACTCGTCCAGCTCTTCCGCGCCCGCTGCGTCGACGTGGCGGCCGACGCGGTGACCATCGAGGTCACCGGCACGCCGGACAAGCTCGAGGCCTTCGTGAAGGTGCTTGAGCCGTTCGGCATCAAAGAGCTCGTTCAGTCGGGCATGGTGGCCATCGGCCGCGGCGCCCGTTCCATCACCGACCGGTCCCTCAGGGCACTGGACCGTACCGCCTGAAAGGTTTTCAGCAAGTGACCGAGATCTTCTACGACGACCACGCCGATCTGTCCGTCATCCAGGGCAGGGTCGTGGCCGTCATCGGGTACGGCTCCCAGGGCCACGCGCACGCCCTGTCCCTGCGCGACTCCGGCGTGGACGTCCGCGTCGGGCTGCCCGAGACCTCCAAGAGCCGTGAGCTGGCCCAGGCCGAGGGCCTGCGCGTCGTCACCCCGGCCGAGGCCGCTGCCGAGGCCGACCTCATCATGATCCTCGCGCCGGACCACCTGCAGCGCGGCATCTACGAGAACGACATCCAGCCGAACCTGCAGGAGGGCGACGCGCTCTTCTTCGGTCACGGCCTCAACATCCGCTACGGCCTCATCGAGGCGCCCGAGGGCGTCGACGTCGCCATGGTCGCCCCGAAGGGCCCCGGCCACCTCGTGCGCCGCCAGTACCAGGCCGGCCGCGGTGTGCCGTGTCTCGTCGCGGTCGAGAAGGACGCCTCGGGCAAGGCCTTCGACCTCGCCCTGTCGTACGCCAAGGGCATCGGCGGCACGCGCGCGGGCGCCCTGAAGACCACCTTCACCGAGGAGACCGAGACCGACCTGTTCGGCGAGCAGGCCGTGCTGTGCGGCGGCGTCTCCGAGCTGATCAAGGCGGGCTTCGAGACGCTCATCGAGGCCGGCTACCAGCCCGAGGTCGCCTACTTCGAGTGCCTGCACGAGATGAAGCTGATCGTCGACCTCATGTACGAGGGCGGCATCTCCAAGATGTACTGGTCGGTCTCCGACACCGCCGAGTACGGCGGCTACACCCGCGGCTCGCGCGTGGTGACCGAGGAGACCAAGAAGGAGATGAAGCGCATCCTCGAAGAGGTCCAGAACGGCACCTTCGCGCGGCAGCTGGTCGAGGAGTTCGAGAGCGGCCAGAAGGAGTTCACCCGCCACCGCGAGGAGCTGGCCGAGCACCCGATCGAGAAGACGGGCGCTCAGCTGCGGCCGATGATGAGCTGGCTGAAGGCCTGATCGCGCTTTCCTGAGGGGTGGGGGGGGGGGGGGGGGCCCCCCCCCCCCCGCGGGAACCGGGCCACCCCCCCGCCC
>NZ_JBHYJD010000041.1:0-94235 GCF_042740555.1 Nonomuraea sp. NPDC059007
TTCACGGTGCAGATCTCGCAATCCACACCGAACCCGGAAGCCCTTCCTTATGCCAAACCGATCAACCCCTGTACCTAACCTCCGTGGTCAGTACAGCTAGCTAGCCCTTGTCGGCTCCCTGGTTCTGGTCGCGGACGAAGTGGCGCTGGAAGACGACGAAGATGACGGCGACCGGGATCGTCGCCAGCAGCGCTGCGGCGAGCTTGAGCGGGAACTGGGTGCCGCCGCCGAGCGAGCCGCTGACCAGGTCGGCCAGCCCGCGCGGGAGCGTGAACAGCGCCGGGTCCTGCACGGCGACCAGCGTGTGCGGGAACTCGTTCCACGAGCTCTGGAACGACAGGATCGTCAGCGTGATCAGCGCGGGCCGCGACATCGGCAGGACCACGGACCAGAAGACGCGGAAGGTGCCCGCGCCGTCCAGGCGGGCCGCCTCCTCGACGCTGCGCGGCACCGACTCGAAGAACTGTTTCATCACGAACACCCCGGCCGCGTCGGCGATGACCGGCAGGATCAGCGCCAGGTAGGAGTCGTACATCCCCAACTGGTTCAAGACCAGAAATTTCGGGATAAAAAGCACGACGCCCGGCACCGCCATGATCGCGATGATCGCCGCGAACAGCCCGCGCCGCCCCCGGAACCGCAGCCTGGCCAGCGCGTACCCGGCCATCGAGTCCAGCAGCAGCCGCCCCAGCGTGAGCACCACGGTGACCAGCAGCGAGTTCGTCAGCCAGATCGGCATGTCCGTGCCGAAGAACACCCGCTCGAACGCCGACAGCGTGGCCGGGTCGGGGATGGGTGAGAGCGGGTGCGCGGAGGCGTCCGGATCGGTCTTGAAGGAGTTGGCGATCTGGATGACGAACGGGTAGACGAAGGCGATGGAGAAGACGATCAGGATGACGCGCCTCATGCTTCGCGCTCCCTCATGATCCAGCGCTGCAGCAGCGTCAGCAGGACGATGATCAGGAAGAGCACGAACGAGATCGCCGTGCCCGAGCCGTAGTCGAAGTCGCGGAAGGCCGTCCGGTACGACAGGAACGCGGGCGTCAGCGTGGTCTTGGCCGGATCGCCCTGGCTCATCACGTAGATCTGGTCGAGCACCTGCCAGGTGCCGATCAGCCCGAGCGTCAGCACGAGGAACATCGTCGGCTTCAGCAGCGGCAGCGTCACCCGCAGGAAGCGCTGCCGGCGCGAGGCCCCGTCGATCATGGCCGCCTCGTCCAGCGTCCGCGGGATGTTCTGCAGCGCCGCGAGGAACATGAGCATGAACGTGCCCGACGTCGTCCACACCACCAGCACGATGATCGCGCACATCGCCACGCTCGGCCCCGACAGCCACTCCCACCAGGTCAGGCCCAGCACGCCGTTGCCCGTGAGCGCGGCCGGCGGATCGCCGATCAGGAGCTGGATCACCCCGCGCGGATCGCTGAACCACTGCGGCCCGTTCACCCCGAGGAACCCCAGGACCTGGTTGACCGCCCCGGAGTTGCTGAAGATGAACAGGAACACCACGCTGATCGCCACCGAGCTGGTCACCGAGGGGAAGTAGAACGCGGTGCGGAAGAACGTCCTGCGCTTGTTCACCGCCAGCGCGAGGCCCAGCGCCAGCGCCGTCTGCAGCGGCACGACCACGGCGACGTAGTAGATGTTGTTGCGGATGCTGGTCATGAAGTTCTCGCGGGCCAGGCCGTCCTCGGTGAACAGGCGCGCGTAGTTCTCCCCGCCCACGAACGGCACGCCCGCCCGGAACGGGCTGCCCTGCCCGTTCCACCCGGTCAGGCTCACCCAGAGCGCCATGAGGATCGGCAGCAGCATGAACAGCCCGAGGATCGCCACCACCGGCGCCACGAACAGCCACCCCGCGAGGTTCTCCCTGGTACGGCTGCGCATGACGTCAGCCGAGCACGCTCTCGGTGTTCTTCTGGAGCCTGGCCAGGATCGCCTGGGGATCGCGGGTGGCGAGCTGCTGCAGCGAGGTGTCGTAGTCCGACAGGACGCTGTCCATCTTGGGGGCGTTCACCGGCCCCTGCGCGTACTCCGCGCCGTTGACGAACGCGCCGTCGCCGGGGAACTCCTTGAGGTAGGCGTCCTTGGCCGACTGCCGCGAGGGCATGACGCCGAAGGCCTTGGCGAAGACCATCTGCTGCTCGGCCTTGGTCATCGCCTCGACGAACGAGATCGCCGCCGCCTTGTTCTTCGACTTGGCGGCGATGCCCCAGCAGTTGGTGAACGACAGCGTGCCCTTGCCCTTGGGCCCGGCGGGCAGCTCGTGCGCGGAGTAGGTGACGCCGGGGTAGTCCGCCCGCATCGCGCCCTTGATCCAGTTGCCCTCGATCGTCATCGCGGCCTTGCCCTTGCCGAACGCCTCGCCGCCCCACTCGGCGTCGAGCGCCTTGGCGAACTGGGCCCGCTTGTCGGCCAGCAGGCCCTTGACGTACTCCAGCGCGGCCAGGTTCTCCGGGCTGTCGCCGGTGGCCCGCTTGCCGTCCTCGCTGATGATCCAGCCGCCGGACTGGACCATGAAGACGCCGAGCCGGTCACGGGTCTCGCCGAACACCAGCGGCGCCACGCCCTTGATCCTCTTGGTGACGGCGGCGAGCTCCTGCCAGGTGGCGGGGACGTCGCCGGCGGTGAGCCCGTTCTTCTTCCACAGCTCGTCGTTGACGACCAGGGCGAGCGTGGAGAAGTCCTTGGGCGCGCAGTAGAACGTGCCGTCGTAGGTGAACGTCTCGCGCAGGCTCGGGTAGAAGTCCTGGACGTCGGAGATCTTGTCGCCGTAGGGCTCCAGGGCGCCCACGCTGGCGTAGTCGGCGAAGCGGGAGGCGTCGACGTAGAACACGTCCGGCGGGTTGCTGCCCGCGAACGCCTGGCCGAGCTGCTGGTGGATGTCCTGCGCCGGGGTGACGGCGGCGGTGTTGCCGCTGGCCTTGGCCCAGGCCTCGGCCGCCTGCTTGACCGCGTTCGTCTCGACCTCGCCGGAGGAGGCCATCAGGACCTGGAGCGCGGCCGGGCCGCTGCTCTGCTGCGCGGGCGCGGCCTGCCGGTCGTCGAAGCCACTGCCGCAGGCCGTGGCCGACAGGAGTACGGCTGCCGCCGCGGGGATCGCGAGGCGTTTCATGAGCGGGGTTCCTTTCGGATGACCAGGGAGGGGGTGAGCAGCACGTGCGCCGCCGCCGGCCGGCCGGACAGGCGGCCGGTGAGCAGGTCGACGCAGTGCGCGGCGGCCTCGGCGAGGGGCTGGCCGAGGCTGGTGAGGCCGACGGCGGCGGCGACGGGGGTGTCGTCGAAGCCGACCACGGCCGGCAGGACCTGGAGGGCGCCGAGTGCCACGGAGTCGCTGACGCAGACCAGGGCGCTCGCGCCGCGCCCGGTCAACTCCCGCGCGGCCGCCTGGCCCTGGGCGCTGGAGCCGTCGGTCTCCAGCGCGAGGCCGGCGTCGAGCCCTTCTGCGGCCAGCGTCCTGGACCAGCCGTTCCTGCGGTCGTCGCCGACGCCGGAGCCCGCCTGCCAGCCGATGAAGCCGATCCGGCGGTGGCCTTCGCCGAGCAGGTGGCGGGTGGCGGACTCGGTCCCGGCGGCGCCGTCCACGTCCACCCACGGGTGGCTTGCCGCCGGCGCGCCCCACGGCCGGCCGAAGGTGACGAACGGCAGGTCGCGCTCGGCCAGCCAGGAGGCACGCGGGTCGCCGTGGTGGGTGCTGGTCAGCACGAACCCGTCGGGCTCGAACTCGCCCAGCAGCTGATCGATCGTGGCGATCTCGTCGCTGTCGCCGGTGGCGGCGTAGAGCAGCACGCGGTAGCCGGATCTGGCCGCCGACTCGGTGAGGCCGTGCAGGAAACGGTCGAAGACGTTCATGCCATCCTGGGTCGCCTCGATCCGCACGGCCAGCAGGCGCGAACGTCCGGTCCGCATCTGCCGGGCCGCGGCGCTCACCCGGTAGCCGAGGGTCTCCACGGACGCGAGCACCCGCTGCCGTGTCTCCTCCTTGACCACTTCGGGGGAGTTGAGCACGTTCGACACCGTCTGGCGGGACACGCTGGCATGACGGGCCACGTCGGCGATCGTCACCTTTTCCGGCATTTACGACCTTTCTAGGGGTTTGATCGATCTAAAAGGTGTGTGACAGGATTAGATCGTTCAAGTAAACGGAGTGTCAAGGGGTCCTCACCGTGCACGACCACCGCCTGCAACCGCTACTGCACGACCTCGTCAGCACCGTCCTGGCCCCGACGAGCGCGCTCAGCGGGGCGGACGGCCAGATCAGGCCCGCCGGAGTGCAGGGGCTCTTCCACGCCGACACCCGCGTGCTCTCGCAGGCCAGGCTGGAGATCGACGGGCGCGAACCGGAGCCGATCGGCCACGCCGTACCGGCCGCGGGGCTCGCCCGCTTCGTCTCGCTGGCCCGGTGGCTGGGCGACCGCGCCGCCGACCCCACCGTCCGGGTCGAGCGCGTGCGGCGGGTCACGCCGGGCGCGATGGCCGAGGAGATCACGATCGCCTCCACGGCCTCGGCCCCCTTCACCTGTACGGTCACCGTCACCCTGGCCGGCGATCTCGCCCCCATCGACGTGGTGAAGTCGGGCGGCGGCGCCGTACCCCGCAAACCCGAGACCGGCAACGGCGAGCTGCTTTGGCGCGCCGGAGACGCCCGCGTCACCGTCACCGCCGCCGACGGCGGCGAGCAGGCCGGGGCGGGCCCGCGGTGGGAGGTGACGCTCGCGCCCGGCGAGCGGCGCACGCTGCGGTGGAACGTCGCCGTCACCGACCCCCGCGCGGTCGTCGCGGCACCGGCGGGCCCCCGCGAGTGGAGCAGGCCGGAGATCGAGGCCGACGACGCCCGGCTGGTACGGCTGGCCCGCCAGTCGCTCGACGACCTGGAGTCGCTGCGGCTCACCGTGACCGGGGCGCCCGGCGAGACGTTCCTGGGCGCGGGGGTGCCGTGGTTCCTGACCCTGTTCGGCAGGGACAGCATCTGGGCCGCGCGCATGATGCTGCCCCTGGGCACCTCCCTGGCGGCGGGCACGCTGCGCGTCCTGGCCCGCCTCCAGGGAACCAAGTCCGACGCCACCACCGGTGAGGCCCCCGGCAAGATCATGCACGAGCTGCGCGGGCACGAGTTCGTCCTCGACAGCGGGCTGCGCCTGCCGCCCACCTACTACGGCACCATCGACGCCACCCCGCTCTGGATCACCCTGTTGCACGACGCGTGGCGCTGGGGCCTGCCGGAGCCGGAGGTGGCCGATCTGCTCCCCGCCATGGAGGCCGCGCTCGGCTGGCTGGCCACCGACGGGGACGCCGACGGCGACGGGTTCCTGGAGTACCTGGACGCCGGTGGCCGCGGCCTGGCCAACCAGGGATGGAAGGACTCCGGCGACGCCGTCCGCTTCCGCGACGGCACGCGGGCCGAGCCGCCGATCGCCCTCGTCGAGGTCCAGGGGTACGCGCACGAGGCAACCCTCGCGGGGGCGGCGCTGCTGGAGGCGTTCGGACGGCCCGGCGCCGACCGGTGGCGGGACTACGCGGGGCGGCTGGCCGAGCGGTTCCGTGAGCGGTTCTGGGTGGACGGCGGTTATCCCGCGCTCGCCCTCGACCGCGACAAGCGCCCGGTCGACGCGCTGACCAGCAACATCGGGCACCTCCTCGGCACCGGCATCCTGACGACGGGCGAAGAGCTGCGGATCGCGCGGACGCTGGCCGACCCCGCGATGTCGGGCGGGTTCGGCCTGCGCACGATGTCGGCGGCGGACGCGGGGTTCAGCCCGTTGTCCTACCACTGCGGCTCCATCTGGACGCACGACACCGCGATCGTCGTCGCCGGTCTGGCCCGCGGCGGCCACGGCGCGCTCGCCGCCCATCTGGCCGAGGGGCTGCTGTCGGCCGCGGAGACCTTCGGCTACCGGCTGCCCGAACTGCACGCCGGGGACGAGCGCTCGCTGATGGGGCGGGCGGTGCCGTACCCGGCGGCCTGCCGTCCGCAGGCCTGGTCGGCGGCTTCCGCCCTGGCGATCGTCCAGGCCGCCGCCGGGCTTTATCCGGATGTTCCGAGCGGGCGGGTGCTGGTCCGCCCGGGGGCGCCGCTGGGCGCGCTGACCGTGCGGGGGCTCCGGGTGGCCGGGGCGCCCGTGGACGTGACGGTCGACGGCGCGGGCGCGGCGCGGGTGACGGGGCTGCCGCCGGGGCTGCGGGTGGAGGGGCTCTAGCCCTGCCGGAAGACGATCGCGGCGCCCAGCGCGGCCTCGGCGGGGACGAAGATCTCGCCGGAGCCCGTTGTGACGATCGGGACGCCGTTGCCGCGCAGGAACCGCTCGGTGGCGGCGAGGTCGCGTACCGACACCGCGTAGGCGACGAACGCCGGCAGGGCCGGTGGGCGCTCGCCGGGCAGCAGCCCCGGCAGCGCCGACGCGGCCACGATCCTGACACCCGCCCAGCCCTCGTAGCGCCGCCGGGCCGCACCCACCTCCTGGTCGGACACGCACAGGACGCACTCCACCAGGGCGCTCGCGCCGTTGGCGTGCTCGACGGCCAGAGCCGCGGAGTCCGGGCCGTTCTCGGCGAACCCGATCCTGCCCTCCGGCGGCGGGCCGGAGATCTCCAGGTAGCGGGCGGGCTCCATCGCGGTGCCCGCGGCGGTCTCGACCGGGCGCTGGATGGCGTGCACCCCGCCGTGCCCGACGCCGCCGGCGCTCAGCCGCGCGGCCACCGCGTCCAGGTCGGAGGTGGCGGCGATCACGATGTGCAGGCCCTGGAACCGCTCCAGGAAGCCCGCGATGGCCGCGGACGCCGCGCGGACGGCCGCCACCAGCCCCGGCAGCTTGTCGTCCGGCACCCGCAGCGGGATCGGCCGCGCCTCGCCGGGCACCCCGTCGAGCACCGCCACCAGCTCCACGAACCCGTCGCCGAGGTAGATGTGCGCGTTCGCCGCCCCGAACGGCTGCTCGACGCCGGGCAGCACGGGATAGGCGGCCGGTGCCACCGTGAACCCGAGCCGCCGGTAAAACCGCGCCGCCCCCTCCATGTCACCGATGACATGCCCCACATGATGCAGACCCACGGCAAACCTCCTTTAGGAGTCGACTCCTAAAGGAGAGTACACTCTCTATTTATAGAGAGCATTCATCTTGTCGTACGGCAGGCCGTCCCCCGTGGCGTCGTACCCGCCCTTCTCCAGCAGTTCCGTGGTCGCCCTCGCGGCCAGCGCGTAGGCGGCCTGCGCGATCGCCGAGCCCAGGCTCACCCGCGCCACCCCGGCCGAGGCGAACTCCGGCACTCCCGGCGCCCCCGCCCACGCCATCGCCGCGACCGGCAGCGGTCCTGCCGACAGCTCGGCGAGCGCCGCCAGATCGATCAGCCCGGGGACGAACAGGCTGTCGGCCCCGGCCGCCGCGTACGCCTCGGCGCGCCGCTTCACCTCGTCGAGCCGCCCGCTGCCCGCGAGATAGACGTCCGTACGCGCGTTGATCCACACCCGCACCCCCAGCCGGTCGGCGGCGGCACGGGCGGCGGCCAGCCGCCCGGCCTGCTCGGCGGGGTCGAGCATCGCACCGGCCACCCGGTCCTCGATGTTCACCCCGACCGCCCCGGCCTGCACGACCGCGGTCACGGTCGCCTCGACCGAGTCGTACCCGGCCTCGATGTCGGCCGACACCGGCAGCTCGACCGCCGCCGCGATCCGCTCGACCACCGCGGCCACCCGGTCGGCCCCCAGGTCCGCGCCGTCGGCGAACCCGAGCGACCAGGCCACTCCGGCGCTGGTCGTCGCGATCGCCTGAGCCCCCGCCGCGGCGATCGCCACGGCCGAGCCCACGTCCCAGGCGTTGGGCAGCAGCAGCGGGTCGCCGGGGCGGTGCAGGGCGGCGAAGGTCTCAGCCTTGGAACTCGTCATGCGGCCGACCCTACGCGGGCCGCCCGGACGTTCACCGGCCGGATTCGGACATCATCCAGTCCCGGGGATGGCCGGATACGACCGGAAGGCGCGGGCGCGGGTGCCGTACACCCTGAGGCATGGACCAGCTCGACCTCTTCGCGCAGCAGGCGCCGAGCCTCGACCGCGCGTTCGCGACCGCCCGCCGCGTCCGGCTGGACGAGACCTCCTGGGTGGAGCACGTGCCCGCCTGGCTGGCCGGCTCCGACCAGCTGCTGCGCGCGCTCATCGCGGGCGCGGCGTGGGAGCAGCGGCTGCGGCGCATCGCCGACCGCATGATGGTGGAGCCCCGGCTGACCGCGGAGTATCCCGACCTCGCCGAGGCGCCCCACGACCTCCTCCGTACGGCCGCCGCCGTCCTGTCGGCCCATTACGGCGTGCCGTACGACGGACTGTGGATCAACTTCTACCGCGACCACCGCGACAGCACCGGCTGGCACGGCGACTGGGCCACGTGCCGGCGCGAACTGTGCGTGGTCCCGGTCCTGAGCCTGGGCGCGACCAGGCGCTTCCTCCTGAAGCCGCGCGCCGGCGGGCGCAGTGTCGCGCTGACCCCCGCCGCGGGCGACCTGGTCGTGATGGGCGGACGCTGCCAGCGCGACTGGCGCCACAGCGTCCCCAAGCAGGCCACCCCGACCGGCCCGCGCGTCAGCGTGAACTTCTCCAGCAGCTTCCAGGCCCGGGGGCGTTAAATGGGTTGCCCGGGGTGACACGCTTCTGGCGTCATTGATCACGTTCGGGATGTACCCGGGAGGAGGCGATACGAGATGACGTACAACGAGGTGACCGGCACCCGTAGGCCGATCAGGATGTGGGCGGAGCCCGAGTCCGTCGACCCGCAGGCGATGCAGCAGCTGCGCAACGTGGCGAACCTGGAGTGGGTCCACGGTGTCGCCGTCATGCCCGACGTGCACCACGGCAAGGGCGCGACGGTCGGCTCGGTCGTCGCGATGAAGGGCGCCGTCTCCCCGGCCGCGGTCGGGGTGGACATCGGCTGCGGGATGACCGCGGTCAAGACGTCCTACAAGAGCTCGCAGCTGCCCGACAACCTGGCGTACCTGCGCGGGAAGCTGGAGCGGGCGGTCCCGGTCGGCTTCGGCCACCACAAGCTGCCGGTCGACCCGTCCGCGGTCCAGGGGCTGAAGACGTCCGGGTGGGGCGCGTTCTGGAAGGGCTTCGACGAGCTCGCGCCGCAGGTGCACGCCCGCAGGGAGCGCGCCGAGGTGCAGATGGGCACGCTCGGCGGCGGCAACCACTTCCTGGAGATCTGCGCGGACGACGAGCAGTGGGTCTGGGTGGTGCTGCACTCCGGCTCGCGCAACATCGGCAAGGAACTGGCCGAGCACCACATCGGCGTCGCCCGCGGCCTGTCGCACAACCAGGGCCTGGTCGACCGCGACCTGGCGGTCTTCCTCGGCGGCACGCCGGAGATGGACGCCTACCGCCGCGACCTGTTCTGGGCCCAGGACTACGCCCGCCGCAACCGCGCGGTCATGATGGGCCTGGTCTGCGACGTCCTCAGCCGCCACCTCCCGGACATCACCTACGACCAGCCCATCTCCTGCCACCACAACTACGTGGCCGAGGAGAGGTACGACGGGGTGGACGTGCTCGTGACCCGCAAGGGCGCGATCCGGGCGGGGAGCGGGGACCTGGGCATCATCCCCGGTTCCATGGCCACGGGCACCTACATCGTGAAGGGGCTCGGGAACGCGGCGGCGTTCAACTCGGCCTCGCACGGCGCGGGGCGCAAGATGAGCCGGACGAAGGCGAAGAAGACCTTCACCGTGAAGGACCTGGAGGAGCAGACGTTCGGCGTGGAGTGCCGCAAGGACGCGGGGATCGTGGACGAGATCCCGGGTGCCTACAAGGACCTGGAGTCGGTCATGGCGGCCCAGACCGACCTGGTCAAGGTGGTCGCGCACCTGCGCCAGCTCATCTGCGTCAAGGGGTGACGATCGCGCATTGCCTGACTAAGGTCAGAGAATGGACGGAACGCTCGTCGAGCGCGTGCGGCGCTTCAACCGCACCGTCACCCAGCGCGTGGGCGCCCTGGAGGACGCCTTCCTCACCAGAGGGCGTCCCCTCGGGCAGGCCAGGGTGCTGTGGGAGATCGGGGACGCGGGCAGCGAGGTACGCCTGCTGCGCGCGCGCCTCGACCTCGACTCCGGGTACCTGAGCCGGATCCTGCGCGCCCTGGAGGGCGACGGGCTGGTGGTCGTCGAGAGCGACGCGGGCGACGCGCGGGTGCGCCGGGCCCGGCTCACCGAACGGGGGTTGGCCGAGCGGGCCGAGCTCGACCGGCGCTCCGACGAACAGGCCGAGTCGATCCTGCGGCCGCTCGACCACGGCCAGCGCGCGCGGCTCGTCGCCGCCATGACCGAGGTCGAACGGCTGCTGGTGGCCTCCATGGTCGAGGTGGCCGTGACCGACCCGCGCCACCCCGACGCCCGCCACAGCCTGGGCGAGTACTTCGCCGAGCTGGGCAGGCGCTTCCCCGAAGGGTTCGATCCGGCCCGGGGGATCGCGGCGGGGGAGCGGGAGCTCACGCCGCCCAAGGGGCTGATCCTGGTGGCCACCCTGCATGCCGATCCGGTCGGCTGCGGGGCGCTCAAGTTCCATGGCGACAGCGCCCACCTCAAGCGGATGTGGGTGTCGCCGGCCGTACGCGGGCTGGGGCTGGGCCGGCGGCTGCTGGCCGAGCTGGAGGCGCGCGCGGCCGGGCACGGCGCGAGAACGGTCCGGCTGGAGACGCACGCCGCCCTCGCCGAGGCCAAGCGGCTCTACCAGACGGCCGGTTACACCGAGGTGAGCCGCTTCAACGAAGAGCCTTATGCCCACCATTGGTTTGAGAAGACCCTGAACGCCGACGCGCCCGACGGCGTGCCGTAGGGTGTGCCACATGACCCCGATGCTCAACGACTCCTACGGGAGAGTGGCTACCGACCTTCGGGTGTCCCTGACGGACAAATGCAACCTGCGCTGCACGTACTGCATGCCACCCGAGGGCCTCGACTGGCTGCCCAACGCCCAGTTGCTGACCGCCGACGAGATCGTCAGGCTCGTCACCATCGGGGTCGAACGCCTGGGCATCACCGAGGTCCGCTACACCGGCGGCGAGCCGCTGCTGCGCCGCGAGCTGCCCGACATCGTCGCCCGCACCACCCGCCTGCGCCCGCGCCCGCAGGTCTCGCTGACCACCAACGGCATCGGCCTGGCCCGCCTGGCCCCGGCCCTCGCCGAGGCGGGGCTCGACCGGGTGAACGTCTCGCTGGACACGCTGGAGCCGGAGACGTTCAAGCGCCTGGCCCACCGCGACCGCCTCGGCGACGTCCTGGCCGGCCTGACCGCCGCGAACGACGCCGGGCTGCGGCCGGTGAAGGTCAACGCCGTGCTCATGCGCGGGATCAACGACCACGAGGCGCCCGCGCTGCTGCGCCATTGCCTGGAGCGCGGCTACGAACTGCGCTTCATCGAGCAGATGCCGCTGGACGCCCAGCACGGCTGGACCCGCGACAACATGATCACCGCCGACGAGATCCTCGCGATGCTGGCGCCGTCCTTCGAGCTGACCCCCGACGACAGGGAGGAGCGGGGCAGCGCGCCCGCCGAGCGGTTCCTGGTCGACGGCGGGCCCGCGCGGGTGGGCGTGATCGGGTCGGTGACGCGGCCGTTCTGCGGCGCGTGCGACCGGGTGCGGCTGACCGCCGACGGGCAGGTGCGCAACTGCCTGTTCGCGCGGGAGGAGTCGGACCTCAAGACGGCGATGCGCGCCGGCGCCTCCGACGACGACCTCGCCGCCCGCTGGATCTCCGCCGTCGCCACCAAACGCCCCGGCCACGGGATCGATGACGCTTCGTTCCTCCAGCCCGCGCGTCCCATGTCGGCGATCGGCGGCTGATTCTTTCATTCTTTCTCCGTCGTGGCGGACGTCTGGCGGTTTCTGGCCGTTCCAGGGCTTTCTAGCCGTTACGGCAAGCCGCCCCACCACCGCCCGCCGTCGCGGGCGCGCGGCCTCGGCCGATGGCCGGCAGTCTGACGTGGTCGCGCGCCGATACAGCGCACGCACACCACCTGGGCAGGCCCTCCGGGGACGGACCGCGGCGCTCCGGGTGGCGGACCCGTGGCGCTCTCGGTAGTGGACCCATGGTGCTCCGGGCGATGGACCCGTGGTGCTCATGGTGGTGGGCCCGTGGTGCTCCGGGGTGTGGGGCCGTGGCGTTGGGGGTGATCTCGGCGGTTACCGTGGCTGGGTGGCTTATGACGCGGTGATTCTGGCCGGAGGCGCCGCCCGGCGGCTGGGTGGCGTGGACAAGCCCGGCCTGAGCGTGGGCGGGCGGTCGCTCCTGGAGATCGTGGCCGCCGCCGTACCCGATGCCGGGAGGGTGATCGTCGTGGGGCCGGAGCGTCCTGCCCCGCGGGCCCGCTACGTCCTGGAGGAGCCTCGGGGTGGCGGGCCGGTGCCCGCGTTGCGTGCCGGGCTGAGCGAGGTTCTGGCGCCCTGGGTGGCGCTCCTGGCGGGCGACATGCCTCTGCTGCGCCCTGCGCACGTCACCGCGCTCTTCGACGCCGCCCGCTGCGACGCCGCTTCAGGTGGTCGCGGGGCGGTTCTGGTGGATGACGGGGGGCGGGAGCAGTGGCTGGCCGGGGTGTGGCGGGCCGGGGTGCTCCGGGAGGCACTCGGCGGCTATGACGGGCGGTCTCTGCGCGGGCTGCTGGGGCCGCTGGAGCCGGTTCGGGTGGCGTTGCCCGGCCGGCCCTGGTTCGACTGCGACACTATGGACGATCTGGAGGAGGCTCACATGAACGTGCTCAGCGAGTGGACGGCCCTGGTCTGCGAGGAACTCGGCATCGACCCGGCCAAAGTGGACCGGGACCTGATCCTGGACCTCACCAAGGAGGTGGCCCACGGCGTGGCCCGGCCGGCCGCGCCGCTCACCGCCTACCTGCTCGGACTGGCCCAGGGAGCGGGCACCGCGCCGGAGGACGCCGTGACCCGGCTGACCGCTCTGGCCGGCGACTGGACCGAGGCGACCCGGGAGAAGCTGACCGGCGAGTGACACTCCTACGAACTCCCCGTGTCAACCCGTGACCGAACCTGAAGATTTCCTGTGAATTTCGCGCACCGACGAGATGTAAACGATTTCGGGAAAGCAGACCTACCCGCTGAGCGGGGGCAATGAGGTCTTCCCAGAAAAGGGCGAAGCCGGGTGGTTACGGGGGCAAACCACCCGGCTTCGCTTCATCGGCGTTCCGACGGGGGCCCGGAACGCCGGCACCAGCACTCCGACGGGGGACCGGAGCGCTTGGCTAAAGCGTACACCTACAACCCGTGGGATGCGTCAAGACTTAGTCACGACCCGATCTCGCGTCGGTGCAGGGGTATCTCGCTTTGGTTAGCCTCCGGTGTGTGAAAGGTAGGAGGCGGGGAGTCCTTCGACCTCTCATTGGCCCCGATTACGGCTATGTACGGCAAAAAGACGGCGCCGGCGATGAAGAGCAGCCGGTAGGGCCAGGGGACGGGTACCACGACGGCCAGGATGAGGCAGAGCGTGCGAATGCCCATCTTGATGAGGTAGCTGATCTCGCGTTTGCGCACGTCGTCGGAGAGCGACGGCTGCGCGTCCGTCACCTGGTGGACCTGCTTGCGCGTACGCCACCCCCTCATGCCTCCCACGGTAGACCTCGGAGGTGAAGGACGCGACGGGGCGCCGGTGCCGGAGCGAGGGTCATGCGATCATGGCTTTCGAGTAAGAGGAGGCGGAGATGACGGATCGAACGTATCGGGTGACCGAGATAGTCGGGACTTCGGGGGAGAGTGTCGACGAGGCCATCCGCAACGGCATCAGGCGGGCCTCGCAGACCCTGCGCCACCTGGACTGGTTCGAGGTGACGGAGATCCGGGGGCACATCGACCAGGGCGAGATCGCGCACTTCCAGGTGGGGATGAAGGTCGGCTTCCGCCTGGAAGACGGCTGATCGTCACGATTTCGCGGTAGTGGGTGACATTTCCGGCGGTGCATCGGAGACTTCGGAGCGAAGGGGGTCGCGATGCATCGCCGAACCGTGGCGCTGGTCTGCGTGCTGGGGACCGTTCTCGCAGGGGGCTGCGCCGTACAGGAGGAAAGTGCCGTGCGCAGGGACAGGCCCGTGAGCAGCGCACCGGCGGCCGAGCCGCTGTTACGGCAGAGCGCCGACGAGATCGCCCGCACGGCCGCCAGCCTGCGCCGGGTGGACGACCTGCCGCTGTACGAGATGACCTACCGGGGCTCCTACGACCCCGAAGCCCCGCTCACCAACGCGGAACTGGCCAGGAAGGACTCCGGCTGGGCCTGCTCGCTGTTCCTGCGCGGCGGGGAGTTCGGCCGCAACTTCGACTGGGACCCCAACCCGGCGATGATGATCAGGTCCGACCCGCCCGACGCCTACGCCTCCCTGGCGATGGCCGACGTCTCCTACATCCTCGACCACGGCGGCGCGCCCGACCTGGCCGCCGACCGGCGCCGCCTCGCCCACGCGGTTCTGACGCCCTTCGACGGCGTCAACGAGAAGGGCCTGGCGGTGGGCCTGGCCTCCGTGCCCACCGCCGACCTGCCCGAGCCCACGCCCCAACGGCCCGCGATCAGCAGCCTGCGGATCATCCGCCTCATGCTCGACCGCGCCGCGACAGTGGAGGAGGCTGTGGAGATCATGCGCTCGCGCACCGTCGACTTCACCGGCGGGCCGCAGGTCCACTACCTCATCGCCGACCGCTCCGGCGCCTCGGCCGTCGCCGAGTACGGAGACGGCCGCCTCAACATCATCCGCGACCGGATCCTCACCAACATCACGATGGCCGGCGCCGGCCGGGACACCCGCCTGGCCGACACCCGCTACCGCACCCTCGACCAGGGCCTCGGCACCAAGGCCGACGCCCTCGACCTGCTCAGGAGCGTCGCCCAGGGCCACACCCGCTGGTCGGTCGTCTACGACCTGGCCAAGGGGAGCGCACGCGTCGTCACCGCGAAACGGTGGCAACGCGTGCACAGCTTCACCCTCAGCTCGCCTGGCTGACGGTCGACATGTTGAAGTCCGGCACCCGCACCGGCGGCATGACCGCCCGCGTGAAGTAGTCGTTCCACTCGCGCGGCAGCGTCTGCTCGGCGGCGCCCGCCTCGCTGATGCGGCCCAGCAGGTCCACCGGGCTCTCGTTGAAGCGGAAGTTGTTCACCTCGCCGACGACCTCGCCGTTCTCGACCAGGTAGACGCCGTCGCGGGTCAGGCCGGTGACCAGGAGCGTCTGCGGGTCCACCGTGCGGATGTACCACAGGCAGGTCAGCAGCAGGCCCCGCTCGGTCGAGGCGATCATCTCGGTCAGCGACCTGCCGTCGTCACCGCGCATGATCAGGTTGTCGATGTCGGGGGTGACGGCCAGGCCGCTCAGCTCCGCCGAGTAACGGGTCTGGCGCAGCGCCGCGAGCGTGCCGCTGGAGACCCACTCGGTCGCCGCCAGTGGCAGCCCGTTGTCGAACACCGAGCTCTCGCGCCCCGCCGAGCGGGTCACGACGAACGGCGCGCAGCCGATGCCCTCCGCCGCCGGGTCGCTGGCCAGCGTGAGCGGCAGCGGGGCGAGCCGTTCGCCCACGCGGGTGCCGCCGCCGCGCTTGGAGTAGACCGTCCGGCCGTCCAGCGCGTCCCTGGCGCCCGCCGACCAGTAGGCGTAGATCATGAGGTCGGCGACCGCGCTCGGGGGCAGCAGCGTCTCGTAGCGGCCCGCGGGCAGGTCGATGCGGTTCTTCGCCCACTCCAGCCGCATGGCCAGGGAGGCGTCGAGCGCGGCGACGTCCACGTCGGCGAAGTCGCGCGTGGCCACGCCCGTCCAGGCCGAGCGCTTGAGGTCGGCCGACTTGGCGTTGAGCTCCAGCCTGCCGGTCGGCTGGTCGTGGCGCAGCCTCAGGCCCGTGGAGGAGCCGAGGAAGGTCGAGGTCAGCGTGTGCTCGGCGAAGCCGTACAGTCTCCTGCCGCCCGCCTCGGCGGCCGAGAACGCCTCGCCCAGCGCGGGCGCGAACTCGCCGAAGACCCCGATCTCGGTCGGCACGACCGGATCGGCCCAGCCCGCGCTCGCCGGCACGCCCGACACCAGCGGGCGCGCGTCCTCGGCGGGCTGCGCCTCGCGCGCCGCCGCGTCGGCCGCGGCCACCACGCCGGCGAGCTGCTCAGGACGTACGGCCGCGCGCGAGACCACGCCCACACCCCCGCCCGCGATCGAGATCACGGTCAGCTGGGCGGAGCGGGCCACGCCGTTCGTGGTCAGGGTGTTGCCCGCGAAGCGCAGGTTGGCCGTCGAGCCGTCGTCCACGACCACCATGCAGTCGTCGGCCGTGGAGAGCTCCAGCGCCCGCTCAACCATCTCCTGGGGAGTCATCACTTGCCACCCTCCTGGACCGTGTTGAGGATGCGGACGCCGCGGAACAGCGCGGACGGGCAGCCGTGGCTGACCGGCGCGACCTGTCCAGGCTGGCCCTTGCCGCAGTTGAAGGCGCCGCCGAGCACGTAGGTCTGGGGGCCGCCGACGGCCTCCATCGAGCGCCAGAAGTCCGTCGTCGTCGCCTGGTAGGCGAAGTCCCGTACCTGCCCGGCCAGGGCGCCGTTCTCGATCCGGTAGGCCCGCTGGCCGGTGAACTGGAAGTTGTAGCGCTGCATGTCGATCGACCAGCTCTTGTCGCCGACGATGTACAGGCCGCGCTCCACCCGCGAGATCAGCTCGTCGGTGGCCGGGCCGTCCGGAGCCGGCTTCAGCGAGACGTTGGCCATGCGCTGGATCGGCATGTGGCCGGGGGAGTCGGCGAAGCCGCAGCCGTTGGAACGGCCGAAGCCCTTCATCAGCGCCATGCGCCGGTCGAGCTGGTAGCCGACCAGGATGCCGTCGCGCACGATGTCGAAGCTCTGGCCCGCCACGCCCTCGTCGTCGTAGCCGATCGTGGCCAGGCCGTGCTCGACCGTGCGGTCGCCGGTGACGTTCATGATCGGTGAGCCGTAGACGAGCTCGCCGAGCTGGTCGAAGGTGGCGAAGCTCGTCCCGGCGTACGCGGCCTCGTAACCGAGCGCGCGGTCGAGCTCGGTGGCGTGGCCGATCGACTCGTGGATCGTCAGCCACAGGTTCGACGGGTGGATGACCACGTCGTGGTCGCCCGCCTCGACCGACGGCGCGGCCAGCTTCTCGGCCAGCAGCTCGGGAAGCTGGGCCAGCTCGCCCGCCCAGTCCCAGAACGTGCCCGTCAGGTACTCGTAGCCGCGTCCCACCGGCGGCGCGATCGTCGACATGTCGTCGAAGCCCTGCTCGGAGGCCTTCATGGCGTTGAGCGCCGGGTGCAGGCGTACCCGCTGCTGCGTGGTGGAGGTGCCGGAGCTGTCGGCGTAGAACTTCTGCTCCTTCACCTGCAGCAGCCGGGCCGAGACGTGGTCGGCGCCCTTGAGCAGCCCCGCCGACCACTCGGCCAGCAGGGCGACCTTGTCGGCCTGGGGCACGTCGAACGGGTCGACCTCGTACGGCGAGACCCAGGTGAGGCCGGAGTAGACCGGTTCGGGAGCCAGCTCGATCGGCTCCCTGTTGATGGGCGCGCTCACCTCGGCCACCCGCACCGCCTGCTCGGCCACCTTGGCCGCGGCCTCGGGGGTCAGGTCGATGCCGGAGGCGAAGCCCCACGTGCCGCCCTTGACCACACGCACCGCGAAGCCGAGGTCGTCGGCGTCGACGGCGCCTTCGAGCCGCGTGTCGTAGAGGCTCAGGGACTCGCCCCTGACGCGTTCGAGGCGGAAGTCCGCGTGCTCGGCACCCAGGTCACGGGCACGTTGCAGGGCGGCGTCCGCGAGCTGCCCGAGTGGCAGCGCGAGGAAATCAGGGTCGATTTGACGCATGTCAACGATCCTAACCCCGTGATCTTGTACCCCCTGGACAAGCGCGTACCAGCCGGTAGCAGATAGCGTCAGGTCCCATGGCACGCTCAGTACTCGTCACCGGCGGCAACCGGGGCATCGGCCTCGCGATCGCCCGCGAACTCGAAGCGGCGGGCGACGCCGTCGCCGTCACCTACCGATCGGGCGAGCCCCCACAGGGGTTGTTCGGCGTCCGCTGCGACGTGACCAGCACCGAGGACGTCGAGGCCGCCTTCGCCAAGGTCGAAGCCGAACAGGGCCCGGTGGAGGTGCTCGTCTCCAACGCGGGCATCACCAAGGACACCCTCCTGGCCATGATGAAGGAGGAGACCTTCACCGACGTCATCGACGCCAACCTGACCGGCGCCTACCGCGTCGCCAAGCGGGCCATCCGCCCGATGATGAAGCTCAAGCGCGGCCGCATCATCCTCATCTCCTCGGTCGTCGGCCTGTCCGGCCAGGCGGGCCAGGCCAACTACGCCGCGTCCAAGGCGGGGCTCGTCGGCTTCGGCCGTTCCCTCGCCCGCGAGTACGGCTCGCGCGGCATCACCGTCAACGTCGTCGCCCCCGGCTTCGTCGAGACCGACATGACCGCCGAGCTCGACGGCGAGGCCATCGTCAAGAACATCCCCCTGGGCCGCCAGGCGGCGCCCCAGGAGATCGCGCGCGTCGTCCGCTTCCTGGCGAGCGACGACGCCTCCTACATCACCGGGGCCGTGATCCCCGTCGACGGCGGACTCGGAATGGGGCACTGACATGGGCATTCTCGAAGGCAAGCGCATCCTGGTGACGGGCGTGCTGACCGACGCCTCCATCGCCTTCTCCGTGGCCAAGATCGCTCAGGAGGAGGGCGCCCAGGTCGTCCTGACCGGCTTCGGCCGGCTCAGCCTCGTCGAGCGGATCGCCAAGCGGCTCCCGCAGCCCGCGCCCGTGCTCGAACTCGACGTCCAGGACACCGAGCACCTCGACACCCTGGCCTCCCGGGTCGGCGAGCACGTCGACGGCCTCGACGGCGTCGTCCACTCCATCGGCTTCGCCCCCCAGACCGCGCTCGGCGGCAACTTCCTCAACACCACGTGGGAGGACGTCGCCACCGCCCTGCACATCTCCACCTTCTCCTACAAGTCGCTGGCCGTGGCCTGCCTGCCGCTCATGAAGGAGGGCGGCTCGGTCGTCGGCCTCGACTTCGACGCCTCCAAGGCCTGGCCGGTCTATGACTGGATGGGCGTGGCCAAGGCCGGCCTGGAGTCCGCCAACCGCTACCTCGCCCGCGACCTCGGCAAGCAGGGCATCCGCGTGAACCTGGTCGCCGCCGGCCCGCTGCGCACGATGGCCGCCAAGTCGATCCCGGGCTTCAAGGAGTTCGAGGACAGCTGGCCGGAGAAGGCGCCGCTGGGCTGGGACCTGTCCGACACCGCCCCGGCGGCGCGCGCCTGCGTCGCCCTGATGTCCGACTGGTTCCCCGCCACCACCGGCGAAATCCTCCACGTCGACGGCGGCGTCCACGCGATCGGCGCCTGACTCTCCCGCCCCGCGTCTTCTCCGTGCGTGCGTGGTCGCTCTCGGTCCGCCGCCGCGCCTTTCGTGGTTCGCGCCCTTTCGTGGTCGGCGTCCCTTCGTGCTTGGCGTCCTTTCGTGGTTACGGCAAGCCGGCCTGCCGCCTCCCGCCGCCGTGCGCGGGCCCCGATCATCGGGCGCTTCTCACGTCGGACGTGGTCCCCGCCGCAACACCGCCCCGCCGGCCAGACACCGTGCCCCACCGGCCCGCCGCCCAACGGCGCCGGGCCGGACCGCCCCCCGCCCCGCCGTCCCGTGTGCTTCCTGGGATGCCGGATGTCCCGTGTGCTTTCCGGGATCGGGTGGCACTTGGCGGGCCAAGAGGGCGTTGTAGCGGCGGGGACCACGTGGGCCCTCACGACCAGCGCTCGACGGGCGGTCACTCACGGCGGCGGGGCGGGTGGGGCGGCTTGCCGTAACGGATGAACCACACACCCCGCAGAGCCGCGGAGAACACGCGGCCGGAGAAAAGATCAGGCGAGGCGATGGCGGCCCGGGGTGGGGGTGGGTTCGAAGGGGATGGAGTGCTCTTCGCGGCGTTTGCGTTGGTGGGCGACGCGGGTGGCGAGGATGGCGGAGGCGAGCAGGACGGCGGTCAGGGCGGTGCCCAGCGCGTCGGAGGCCGGGGTGCTCGGGCGGACCACCTGGCGGCGGTCCTGCAGCGGGACCGTGAGCTCGTCGGCGTACGGGTTGGGCCACAGCAGGTCGATGCGTGGCTCTTCCGGGTTGGCGGTGACGCGCTCTTCCACCGGTTCCGCGGTGTCCATCAGGTAGGGCTCGCTCTGCGGCGGGGTCGGGGCCTGCGTGGGCAGGACCTGGGTCTCGTCGCGGCGGTGGGTGGGGCGGGTGGACGGGACCGGCCGGGGTTCGCGGGTGGTCTGGGTGGGTGTCGGGGTCAGGACGTCGAGCACGCTCTGGTCGTCGCAGGCCAGCACGGGCAGGCAGACGTCGCCCAGCAGTTCGGGGCTCTTCGTCGAGGGCGGGCGGGTGCTCGACGGCGTCGGGGCGGGTTTGCCGGTCGGCACCGCCTTGCCCACGGTGCCGAGGACCTCGTCCGTGGTCTCGTTCAGCCCGTTGGTCACCGGCTCGGCGGCCTTGCCCGTTAATCCGTCCACGGTGCTGGTGACGGCGTTCACCACGTCGCACAGGCTGTTGGTCACGCCGGAGAGCAGCCCGCCGCCCTTGGCGCAGTCCTGGACGGCCGCGACGGCCGGCGCCGCTGCCGGGATGGCGGCCAACGCCACGGCGAGTACACCCGTCGTGATTGCGGCCCTGCTCCCCATGCGCCCTCCTACTTCGCCTCGGAGGAAATCTTTATGGACATCACCGCCGAGAGGCAGGTGTTTCTCGGCGAAAGTTGCGATTCGGTATCGACTAGTGATACGCGAGTGGCGCTCTCATTCCTTGCTCAGTCGAGCGACGACACGTCGTCGAGCGCCTCCCTGATCTCCCGCGGCAGGATCACGTCCTCGGCCAGCAGGACGGCGTTGAGCTGGGAAGTCGTGCGCGCGCCGACGATCGCGGAGGCCACACCGGGCTGGTCGCGCACCCACGACAGCGCGACGGCCAGCGGCGAGACGCCCAGGCCGTCGGCGGCGGTCATGACCGACTCCACCACGCTGCGCGAACGCTCGTCGAGGTACGGCCGGACGAAGTCGGAGAAGTGCGGGGTGGCGGCGCGCGAGTCGGACGGGATGCCGGTGCGGTACTTGCCGGTCAGCACGCCCCTGCCCAGCGGCGACCAGGCCAGCACGCCCGCGCCCACGTGCTCGGCGGCGGGCAGCAGTTCCCGCTCGGGCTCGCGGGCCAGCAGGGAGTACTCGGCCTGGGCCGAGGTGATCGGGACGCGGCCGGGGACCGCGCGCTGGGCGACCGCGGCGGCGGCCAGCTGCCAGCCGGAGTAGTCGCAGACGCCGGCGTAGACGGCGCGGCCGGAGGTGACGATGGCGTCCAGCGCGGCGAGCGTCTCCTCCAGCGGCACCTCAGGGTCGAAGGTGTGGAGCTGCCACAGGTCGACGTAGTCGAGCCCGAGGCGGTTGAGCGAGGCGTCGCAGGCGGCGATCAGGTGACGGCGCGAGGCGTCGCGGGGCCTGCGGCCGGTCGGGGTGACCACGGCCTTGGTGGAGATGACCAGTTCCGAGCGCGGCACCGCGTCGCGCAGCATCCGGCCGAGCAGGCGTTCGGCGTCGCCGCCCGTGTAGACGTCGGCGGTGTCGACGAGGTTGCCCCCGGCCTCCAGGAAGGTGCGCAGCTGCACCGCCGCGTCGTCGGCGTCGGTGTCGCGTCCCCAGGTCATCGTGCCGAGTCCGAGCCGGGATACCGACAGGCCGCTGCGGCCGACATAACGCTGCTCCATGATCCCGCCAGGGTACCGCCCAGCCGCGTCCAACACGGGGATCGACGCCTGCGACACTTGCCAGGTGACCACGCTTCTCCTGGCCCGTCACGGGCTGACCGATTTGACCGGTCCGGTGCTGGCAGGGCGCACTCCGGGCGTGCATCTGAGCGAGGCGGGGCGGGCTCAGGCCACGGCCCTCGCGGGGCGGATCTCCCAGGTGCGCCTGGACGCGATCGTCTCCAGCCCGCTGGAGCGCTGCCAGGAGACCGCCGCCGCGGTCGCGGAGGGGCGCGGGCTGGCCGTACAGACCGACGAGCGCTTCATCGAGTGCGGCTACGGCGAGTGGACCGGGCGCGAGCTCAAGGAGCTCGCCGAGGAGCCGCTGTGGAAGGTCGTGCAGGCGCATCCGAGCGCGGTGGTCTTCCCGGGCGGCGAGGCCATGGCGGAGGTGCAGCGGCGGGCGGTGGCCGCGGTGCGCGAGTGGAACGAGCGGCTCGGGGGGAAGGGTGTCTACCTCGTCTGCAGCCACGGCGACGTGATCAAGGCGATCGTGGCGGACGCTCTGGGGCTCCATCTCGATCAGTTTCAGCGCATTACGTCGGATCCGGCGGCGCTCACCGTGATTCGCTATACACCCTTGCGTCCCTTTGTTAGCAGAGTTAACGATATGGGGGAATTGCGGCTTCCCGAGGATTCGGAGGAGAAAGACGGGGGAGAAAAACTCACCGGGAGCGATGCCGCCGTCGGCGGCGGATCCGGGACCACGTAAGGTCAGGCTATGCCGGTCTTCGACTACGACCCACCCGAGCGGTTCGTGGCCGGTGCCTTGGGGCAGCCGGGGGCGCGAGCCTTCTTCCTTCAGGCCCGTGCCGAAGGCCGGCTGACCACGGTCGCGCTGGAGAAGCTCCAGGTGGCGGCGCTCGCGGGCAGGCTCGACGAGCTGCTCGACGAGGTGCTGCGGCGCAGTGGAGGCACCGCCCAGATCCCCGCCCTCGCTCCCAGCGACCTGACCGACGACGGCCCGCTCGACACCCCTCTCGACGAGGACTTCAAGGTGGGCACGATGGCCCTGGCCTGGGATCCCGACACCTCCCAGGTGGTCATCGAGGCCCAGGAGATCGTCGACGAGGAGGACGAGGCCGCTCCGGAGCCCGCCATGCTGAGGGTGCGGATGAGCGCGGGGGCAGCCCGCGCCTTCACCGCGCGGGCCCTGCAGATCGTCGCCGCCGGGCGGCCGCCGTGCCCTCTGTGCGGCCAGCCGCTCGACGCCGAAGGACATGTGTGCGTGCGCCTGAACGGATACCGCGGGGGTGAGGCAGCGTCGTGAGCAGTGCCCAGGAGAGCGAGCCGGTAGTCAGAAACGCCCAGCCCTCGGCCGTGCAGGACGAGGGGGCGCTGAGGCTGCTGCGCGACGGCCGCCTGGAGGTGGCCGGACGCCTGGTCGAGGCCACCAACATGACGCTGTACTGCTCGCTGACCCTGGGCGGGCGCACGGCGGCCTGCGTCTACAAACCGGTGCGCGGCGAACGCCCCCTGTGGGACTTCCCCGACGGCACGCTCGCCGCCCGTGAGGTCGCGGCCTTCGAGGTCTCGCAGGCCACCGGGTGGGGCATCGTGCCGCCGACCGTCTACCGGGACGGGCCGTTCGGGCCCGGCATGTGCCAGTTGTGGATCGACACCGAGCACGAGATCGACCTCATGCGCCTGGTCCGCAGCCGCCACCCCGGGCTGCGCCGGATGGCCGTGTTCGACGCGGTGGTCAACAACGCCGACCGCAAGGGCGGCCACCTGCTGCCGCTGCCCGACGGGCACGTCTACGGCGTCGACCACGGCGTCTGCTTCGCCGCCGAGGACAAGCTGCGCACCGTGCTGTGGCAGTGGCGGGGCAAGCCGCTGGCCCGCGACGCGGTGGCGGTCCTGGCCAAGCTCGAACGCGACATCGAGTCGGGCGCGCTCGGCCGCCGCCTGCGCCAGCTGCTGACGCTGGCCGAGGTGGAGGCCACCTGGAACCGCGTACGCCGCCTGCTGGACACCGGCGTACACCCCTATCCGTCGGAGGACTGGCCCGCCATACCCTGGCCCCCCATCTGAGCCGGTACTGGAGCGTTTACTACGCTGTGCCCCATGTGCGCGGTGATCGTGAGAACCGGCGACCCCCTGACCCTGATGGGCGTGCGTGACGAGTTCGCCGACCGGCCCTGGGAGGGGCCCGGCGAGCACTGGCCCGAACATCCCGGCGTCGTCGGCGGCCGTGACCTCAAGGCGGGCGGCACCTGGCTCGCCGTCGACCCCGCCACTCGCCGCGCCGCGGCGTTGCTCAACGGCCGCGGCGTCCCCGCCCCCGACAAGATCCGCGTCTCCCGCGGCGACCTCCCGCTCAGGGCCCTGGCCGAGGGCGGCCTGCCCGCGGGGGACCTGTCCGTCTACGACCCCTTCCACCTGGTGCTCGCGGATCCGTCCGGCGCGCGCCTGTGGAGCTGGGACGGCGTACGGCAGGCCGCCACCACCCTGCCGGAAGGCGTCAGCGTCATCGTCAACAGCGGCATGGACCCCGGCGACCCCCGGGTCATCGCCCAGCAGCCCCGCTTCGCCGCCACGGACGACTGGTGGCCTCTCACCGGCGACCCGCACTCCGCCGAGTCGGGCGCGCTGATCCTGCGCCACGTCCTGCCGGACGGCCGGGTCTTCGCCTCGCTCTCGGTGACCATGGTCACGCTCGCCGCCGGCGCGGTGACCACCGAGTTCGGCGACCTCACCGGCCGGATAGGCTCACAGGCATGAGATCGTGGTCTGCCCCGAACATTCCTGAACTGCCCGGCGAGAGCGTCCCGCTGCGGCTTTACGACACCGCCGCGAGGCAGGTCAGGCAGACCGATCCGGGCCCCGTGGCCCGCATGTACGTGTGCGGCATCACGCCCTACGACGCCACCCACCTGGGCCACGCCAACACCTATCTCGCCTTCGACCTGGTCGGCCGCGTGTGGCGGGACTCCGGGCACGAGGTCCACTACACGCAGAACGCCACCGACGTGGACGATCCGCTGCTGGAGCGGGCCGAGCAGACCGGCATCGCCTGGCAGGACCTGGCCGAGCGCGAGATCGAGTTGTTCCGCACCGACATGGAGGCCCTGCGCATCGTGCCGCCGCGCGAGTACGTGGGCGTGACCGAGGTCGTGGGCGAGGTGGCCGAGCTGATCGAGCGGCTGGGGCCGTACACCTACGATCTCGACGGCGACATCTACTTCAGCCGGGCCGCCGCGCCGAAGTTCGGCGAGGTGTCCGGCTACTCCGAGCAGGAGATGCTGACGTTGTTCGCCGAGCGCGGCGGCGACCCCGACCGGCCGGGCAAGCGCGACCCGCTCGACTGGCTGCTGTGGCGCGCTGAGCGGCCGGGCGAGCCCGCCTGGGACACGACGCTGGGGCGCGGCCGTCCCGGCTGGCACATCGAGTGCACCGCGATCTCCCTGGCCAGCCTGGGCCCCGGCTACGACGTGGCGGGCGGCGGCTCCGACCTGATCTTCCCGCACCACGAGTGCGGCGCCTCGGAAGGCCACGCCGCCACCGGCGAGTGGCCCTTCGCCCGCTTCTACACCCACGCCGGAATGGTCGGCCTCGACGGCGAGAAGATGTCGAAGTCGAAGGGCAACCTGGTCTTCGTCTCCCGGCTGCGCACCGGACACGACCCGATGGCGATCCGCCTGGTCCTGCTGGCCCACCACTACCGCTCGGACTGGGAGTACACCCCCGGCCAGCTTGTGGCCGCGGAGACCCGCCTGTCCCGCTGGCGCGAGGCGACCGCGCTGCCCTCGGGCCCGCGCGCCGGCGACCTGCTGGCGGAGGTACGCGCCCGGCTGTCCGACGACCTGGACGCCCCGGGAGCCCTGGATGCCGTGGACACCTGGGCCACCCAGGCCCTGGCCGACGGCCCCGGCCCCGACCCCGCCGCCCCCGCCCTGGTCCGTGCCCTCACCGACGCGCTGCTGGGCGTACGCCTTTAAAGCATGCGAAAGTAAGCCGCCTTTCGCGGTGACGCTTATGTCGAATGGAATTCCATTCAAGAAACATGAGCACCCTTGGAGTAAATCGCGAACCGCAGGCAGGCCGCTGACCTGCGAGTTCACCAAAGAGACCGCATTCTTGTCCAGGAAAGCACGAAACCTGGTACCTTCTGCCCGGTCATAACTCTCACCGCTCGATCCGCTCCCCGCGGGTTGGTCGAGCTGACCCCGCGATCAACTCCAGGAACCGTCTGGGGTCCGAAGGGTGGGAGCTATGAGGGCCAGGTTCGAGGAGTCCGATCCGCAGTACGCGCTGCTGGCGGTGATCCAAGTGCTGATCGGTCTGCTCGATCTGCTTCAGAGGAGTAAGGGGCTCAGCTAGCTGCGCGCTAGCTGAACCCCCGAGTGATGCGAGTTCCCCGGCTGCTGGAGTGACACCAAGGGGCCGGGGGCTCTCATATGCGGGGCAGAAGCTACCACACCTACCGCGGCATTGTTACCGCATTCAAGGCGCCACTTTCACGCCACGCGGAGGCCGGTCCGGAAACGCCCTCCCAGCCTGGGACGCTTCGCTTCGTGGTTCGCGCCGGAGCGTGGAAACTCGTGCTTGACGCCGGGGCCGGACGCGCTCCGGCCGACCGGGACGTCGTTTGGGGCGTGGCCCGACGGGTAGCTGGGCGGCGTTCTGACGGAGGTGCGAAAGTGTTCGATCATCATCGTCCCGCGGCCGTCCTGTTCGACCGCGACGGGACGCTGATCAGGGATGTTCCCCACAACGGCGACCCGGGGCGCGTGGTGGCCATGCCCGGCGCCGGCGCGGCGCTCAGCCGGTTGCGCCGCGCCGACGTGCCGGTCGGGGTGGTCATCAACCAGTCGGACGTGGCACGCGGCCTGCTGTCGCCGGATGACATGGACCAGGTCAACTCCACGGTGGAGGCGCTGCTGGGGCCGTTCGACGCGTGGGCGATCTGCGTGCACGCCGACGGCGACGGCTGCACCTGCCGCAAGCCCGCGCCCGGCCTGGTGATCAGAGCGGCGGCCATCCTGGACGTCAGCCCGCGCGAGTGCATGGTCGTGGGCGACCTCGGCAAGGACATGGAGACCGCGCGTGCCGCCGGGGCACGCGGCATCCTGGTGCCGACCCCGCTGACCAGGCCCGAGGAGATCGACGCCGCCGACGAGGTGGCCTCGGACCTGAACGACGTGGCCGACCGCGTCCTCAGCGAGCCCGTGCTCGCGGGCGCGGGGCTGCGCGGCGCCGGCCTGGCCGACTGGGCGCGCGCCGTGGGCTGGAACCGCTGGTGAAGACCCGCTGGTAGGACCGACGGCGGCAAGGAACCGCCGGTGAGGATCCTTTACGGGGCGACGGTGGCCAGGAAGCGCTCGCGTTCGTCGGCCGGGAGGTGGTCGCTGAACAGCACCCCGTCCAGGTGGTCGCACTCGTGCTGCAGCACCCTGGCCAGCACGCCCAGCGCCCGCACCGTGACCGCCTTGCCGAACATGTCCCGTCCGCGCGCCACCACCATGTAGGAACGCTCCAGCGGCCACCAGGCGCTCGGCGCCGACAGGCAGGCCTCGTCCGCGGTCACCTTCCGCTCCGACAGCTCCAGCCGGGGATTGACGAGGTGCCCGGCCTTGCCGTCGTAGTCGTAGACGAGCACCCGCGACGGCACCCCGATCTGCGGCGCCGCCAGCCCGGCGCGGCCCGCTCCCGACCGCATCGTGATGGTCAGGGACTTCACCAGTCCCCGGAGCTCCCGGTCGAACTCCTTCACCGGCTCCGCCACCGAACGCAGCACCGGATCGCCGAACAGCCGGATCGCCTGGACCCTCACACGCAACTCCCCGAGATCTCGCGCGATGTCAGGGAACAGTTTCCCAGCAATGATCGCCGCCAACCTGGAGCCGGGCGTTACATCCGTGTTGCCGGGGTTACGGCGGTGAGTCCGCTGTAACCGCCGCACCGTCACAGCCCGTCAGCGTGCGTAACGAGCGCTGCCTACGGTCACGGCCATGACCCGATGGATCGCCGAATGGCACCCCGACGACCCCGCCTTCTGGGAGCGCACCGGCAAGAAGGTCGCCCGGCGCAACCTCGTCTTCTCCATCCTGGCCGAGCACCTCGGCTTCACCGTCTGGACGCTGTGGAGCGTGGTGGCGGCCAAGACGGGCCGCCTCGACCTGTCCACCGACGAGCTGTTCTGGCTGGTGGCGCTGCCGAACCTGGTCGGGTCGGCGCTGCGCCTGCCGTACACCTTCGGGCCCGCCAGGTTCGGCGGGCGGACGTTCACGGTGGTCAGCGCGCTGCTGCTGCTCATTCCCGCGATCGCGCTCGGGTTCGCGGTGAGCGATCCGGCCACGCCGTTCTGGGTGCTGCTGGTGATCGCGGCCACGGCCGGTCTCGGCGGCGGGAACTTCGCCTCCAGCATGGCCAACATCACCTACTTCTACCCGCAGAGCAAGCAGGGCTCGGCGCTCGGGCTCAACGCGGCGGGCGGCAACATCGGGGTCAGCTCGGTGCAGCTCGTGGTGCCGCTGGTGATCGGCGCGCTGGGGCTGGCGGCGGCGGGCTGGTTCTGGGTGCCGTTCATCGTGGTGTCGGCGGTCTGCGCCTGGTTCTTCATGGACAACCTGGCCACCGCCAAGGCCGAGCCGCGCGAGCAGCTCGCCGTCGCGCGCAGCGGCCAGACGTGGATCATGTCGTTCCTCTACATCGGCACGTTCGGCTCGTTCATCGGCTACTCCACCGCCTTCCCGCTGCTGGCCAAGAGCCTGTTCCCGGCGGCGCCGTGGACGGCGGTGGCCTTCGCGGGACCACTGGCCGGCTCGCTGATCCGGCCGGTGGGAGGGTGGCTGGCCGACCGGCTGGGCGGCGCGCGGGTGACGCTCTGGACGTTCGCCGCGATGGGCGCGGGCGTGCTGCTGACGTGGGCGGCCGCGGCGGGCGGCGGGTTCTGGGCGTTCTTCCTGGCCTTCCAGCTGCTGTTCGTGACCTCGGGCATCGGCAACGGCTCGACGTACCGCATGATCCCGGCCATCTTCCAGGCGAAGGCGCGCGCCGAGCGCGGCGACGGCGAGCAGGCCCTCGTGTACGGCAAGCGCCAGGCCTCGGCCGCGATCGGCATCATCTCCGCGGTCGGGGCCTTCGGCGGCTTCCTCATCAACCGGGGCTTCGGCATGTCGTTCGCCCAGACCGGCAGCCCCGCGGCGGCCTTCCTGGCCTTCGCCCTCTTCTACGCCGCCTGCACCGCGCTGACCTGGTGGTGCTACCTGCGCACGCTCGGCGCGGCCCGCCTGCCCAGCCTCGCCCACGCCCGCGTGTGACTCTCACACGCGCGGTGAGCCGCTGTTAGCACAGCAGTAACAGAAGGGACCCAGGGGTGAAACCACCCGAAAGCACGATCGAACCCGTGACCTCACCCCCCGACGGCGCGTCCGTGAAGACGCACTGCCCCTACTGCGCGCTGCAGTGCGGCATGACCGTCACCGCGCGCGGCGGCGAGGTCGCGATCGCCCCCAGAACCGACATCCCGGCCAACGGGCACGGGGGCGGGGCGCTGTGCCAGAAGGGCTGGACCGCCGGCGACCTGCTCCGGCCGGGTGCCCGGCTCACCACCCCCCTCCTGTACGGCGAGCCCGCCACCTGGGAGAAAGCCCTGGACCACGTGTCCAGGCGCCTGGCCGCGATCCGCGCGGAGCACGGCCCCGACGGCGTGGCGGTCTTCGGCGGCGGCGGGCTCACCAACGAGAGCGCCTACCACCTGGGCAAGCTGGCCCGCGTGGCCCTCGGCACCAGCCAGATCGACTACAACGGCCGCTTCTGCATGTCCTCGGCGGCGGCCGCGGCCAACAGGGCGTTCGGGCTGGACCGGGGCCTGCCGTTTCCGCTGACCGACCTGGCCGGGGCCGACGTCGTCCTGCTGGCCGGGGCGAACGTCGCCGAGACCATGCCGCCGCTCGTGCGCCACCTGGGCGGGCCGCGGCTGATCGTGGTGGACCCGCGGCTGACGCCCACCGCCAAGCTGGCGGCGCTGCATCTGCAGCCGGCTCCGGGCACCGATCTGGCGCTGGCGCTCGGGCTGCTGCACCTGCTGATCGCCGAGGGCGGGGTGGACGCGGCGTACGTGGCGGCGCGGACCTCGGGGTTCGCGGCGGTGCGGACGTCGGTGGCCTCCTGGTGGCCGGAGCGGGTGGAGCGGATCACCGGGGTGCCGGTGGCTCGGATGCGCTCGGCCGTACACATGCTGAAAAATGCGGATAACGCGTACATTCTCACCGGGCGTGGCGCCGAGCAGCACGCCAAGGGGACCGACACCGTCTCCGCCTTCGTCAACCTGGCCCTCGCGCTCGGCCTGCCCGGCACCCCCGGCAGCGGCTACGGCTGCCTGACCGGCCAGGGCAACGGGCAGGGCGGCCGCGAGCACGGGCAGAAGGCCGACCAGCTGCCCGGCTACCGCAGGATCGACGATCCGGCGGCGCGCGCCCACGTGGCGGCGGTCTGGGGCGTCGAGCCGTCGGCGCTGCCCGGACCCGGCCGCTCCGCCCAGGAGCTCCTGGACGTGCTCGGCACCGCCGAAGGGCCCAGGGCGCTGCTGCTGTTCGGCTCCAACCCGGTCGTGTCCGCGCCGCGCTCCGGCACGCTCGCCGACCGGCTGCGCCGCCTCGGCCTGCTGGTCGTCGCCGACGTGGTGCTGTCGGAGACGGCCGCGCTGGCCGACGTCGTCCTGCCCGCCGCCCAGTGGGCGGAACAGGACGGCACCATGACCAACCTCGAAGGCCGCGTGCTGCTGCGGCGGCGCGCGTTCCCGCCGCCCGGCGAGGTCAGGACCGACCTGGAGATCATCCAGGGCATCGCGGCCGGGCTCGGCCACACCTGGACGGCCAGCCCGCCCGCCGTCTTCGACGAGCTGCGCCGCGCCAGCGCGGGCGGCGTCGCCGACTACGCCGGCATCACCTACGACCGGATCGCCGCCGAGACCGGCGTGTTCTGGCCCTGCCCCGCCGAGGACCACCCCGGCACGCCCCGCCCCTTCCTCGACCGCTTCGCCACCCCAGACGGCCGCGCCCGCTTCACCCCGGTCGAGCACCGCCCGCCCGCCGAGGAACCCGACGACGACTACCCGGTGCACCTGACCACCGGCCGGGTCCTGGCCCAGTACCAGAGCGGCGCCCAGACGCGCCGCGTCGCCGCCCTGGTCGAGGCGGCCCCGGAACCGTTCGTCGAACTCCACCCCGACCTGGCCGCACAACTCGGCATCGGCGCCGGCGACCTGGTCCGCGTGCACAGCCGCCGCGGCAGCGCGGAGGCCGTCGCCAGGATCACCCCCGCGATCCGGCGCGACACCGTGTTCATGCCGTTCCACTGGGAGGGCGCCAACCGCCTCACCAGCCCCGCGCTCGACCCGGCCTCGCGGATGCCGGAGTTCAAGGTGTGCGCCGTGAGACTGGAGAAGGTGGCATGAGACTCGTCGTCATCGGCAACGGCATGGCCGGCTCGCGCCTGGTCAGCGAGGTACGGGCGCGCGACCCGCGGGCCAGGGTCACCGTCTTCGGCGCCGAGCCGTGGCAGCCCTACAACCGGGTGCTGCTGTCCAACGTCCTGGCCGGGAGCTCGGGGCCCGACCAGGTACGCCTGCTGGACGCCGCCTGGTACGCCGAGCACGGCGTCCAGGCGGTCCTCGGCGCCGAGGTCGTCCAGATCGACCGCGACACCCAGGCGGTCATCACCCGGGACGGGCGGCGGGAGCCGTACGACGTGCTGGTCCTGGCCACCGGCAGCGAGGCGGTCGTGCCGCCCATCCCGGGGGTGGCGCGGGCGGTGCCGTTCCGCACGCTCGGGGACTGTGAGCGCATCGTGGCCGCGGCCGCGCACGCCCGGCGCGCCGTCGTCGTGGGCGGCGGGCTGCTCGGCGTGGAGGCCGCGCGCGGCCTGGCCGGGCGTGGCCTGCCCGTCACGCTCCTGCACCTGGCCGGACACCTCATGGAACGCCAGCTCGACGCCGAGGCCGGGCTCATGCTCGGCGAGACACTGGGCGAGCTCGGCGTCGAGACCCGCACCGGCGTCACCGTCACCGCCATCACCGATTCCGGCGTCCACCTGGGCGCGGGACCGGCGGAGGAACTGGTGGAGGCCGACCTCGTGGTGCTCGCCTGCGGCGTGCGTCCGCTCACCGGACTCGCCGCGCAGGCCGGCCTGGAGGTACGGCGGGCCGTCGTCGTGGACGACGAGCTGCGCACCGACGACCCGTCGATCTTCGCCGTCGGCGAGTGCGCCGAACACGACGGCACCGTCTACGGCCTGGTCGCCCCCGCCTGGGAGCAGGCCGCGGTCGCCGCCGACGTCATCACCGGCGGCAAGGCGCGCTACCGGGGCTCGCGCCTGGTCACCCGCCTCAAGGCGCGCAGCGTCGAGCTGGCCGCCATGGGCGAGACGCACCTGGAGGAGGACCAGGCCGAGGTGGTCAGGTTCAGCCATCGCGCCCGCGGCACGTACCGCAAGCTCGTCATCCGCGACGGCCGCCTGGTCGGCGCGATCCTGCTGGGGGAGAGCGACGCGGTCGGCACCCTCACCCAGCTGTACGACCGCGGCGGACCGCTGCCCGGCGACCGCGCGGGGCTGCTGTTCCCCGGCCTGCCGGGCGCCGGGGCGGTGGCCGACAGCCCCGTCCGGATGCCGGACGCCGCCAAGGTCTGCCATTGCAACAACGTCACGAAGGGCCAGATCCGCGCCTGCTGGGAGGCGGGCGCCCGGGACCTGGCCGCGGTCAGCGCGGCCACCAGGGCCACGACCGGCTGCGGCACCTGCCGCGACGCGGTCGAGGGCATCGTGGACTGGCTGTGCGAGCAGGAAGGGGTGAACGCATGAGCAGGCTCGTGGTCGTCGGCTACGGCCCCGCCGCCCAGCGGCTGCTGGAGTCGCTGGCCGAGCGCGGATACGACGGGCGGATCACGGTGCTGGGGGAGGAGCCGCTGCCCGCCTACGACCGGGTGGCGCTGACCTCCTACCTGAAGGGCACGAGCGCCGCCGACCTCACCTACACCCCGCCCGCCGGCGTCGTCACCCGGCTGAGCTCCCGCGTCACCGCCGTCGACCGCGCGGCCCGCACCGTGACCACCGCCGACGGCCACGTCGAGCCCTACGACGTCCTGGTGCTGGCCACCGGCTCGGCCCCGTTCGTGCCCCCGGTGCCGGGCGCCGGCGACGCCCTGGTCTACCGCACGATCGCCGACCTGGACGCCATCAGTGCCGCCGCCGCGAAAGCACGGGCGTCCGGCCGCGACTCCGGGGTCGTGGTGGGCGGCGGGCTCCTGGGCCTGGAGGCCGCCGACGCGCTCCAAGGCCTCGGGCTGCGCACCCACATCGTCGAACTGGCCCCCTGGCTGATGCCGCGCCAGGTGGACGAGGGCGGCGGCGCCGTGCTCAAGAGCCACATCGAGGCGCTCGGCATCGGCGTGCGCCCCGGCGTGTCGCTGGAGCGGATCGAACCGGGCCGCGTCCTGCTGAGCGGCGGCGAGGAACTGCCGGCCGCCGTCGTGGTGGTCTCCGCCGGCGTACGGCCGCGCGACGAGCTGGCCAGGGCCTGCGGGCTGGAGGTCGGCCAACGGGGCGGCATCGTCGTCGACGACGGCATGCGCACCTCCGATCCCGCCGTCTACGCCGTGGGGGAGTGCGCCCTGGCCGATGGTCAGGTGTACGGGCTGGTCGGACCGTGCAACACGATGGCCGAGGTGGCCGCCGACCGGATCACCGGGGGCCGCTCGGTCTTCGGCGGCGCCGACCTGTCGACCAAGCTGAAGCTGCTCGGCGTCGAGGTGGCGCAGTTCGGGGCGATGGAGGGGGCGCTGGACGTCACCTACATGGACCCGGTCGCCGGGGTCTACAAGCGGCTGTTCGTCTCCGACGACGCCTCGACGCTGCTGGGCGGCATCTGCGTGGGGGACGCGGCGCCGTACTCCGCGCTGCGGCCCTTCGTCGGAAAGGCGCTGCCCGCGGCGCCGTCGGACCTGCTGTTCAGCGGCGGCGGCCTCGCCCTCGACCTGCCCGACGACGCGCAGGTGTGCTCGTGCAACAACGTCAGCGCCGGACGGGTGCGCACCGCGATCGGGGACGGCGCGGCCGACGTGCCCGCGCTCAAGGAGTGCACCCGCGCGGGCAGTTCGTGCGGCTCGTGCCTGCCCATGCTGAAGCGGCTGCTGGAGAAGTCCGGCGTCGAGCTGCCCAAGGCGTTGTGCGAGCACTTCGCCCACAGCCGCGCCGAGCTGTACGACATCGTGCGGGTCCGCGGGATCACCACGTTCTCCGAGCTCATCGCCGCGCACGGCACCGGCAGGGGCTGCGACGTGTGCAAGCCGACCGTCGCCTCGATCCTGGCCTCCCTGCACAGCGGGCACGTGCTGGAGGGCGAGCGGGCGGCCCTGCAGGACACCAACGACCACTTCCTGGCCAACATCCAGAAGAACGGCACCTACTCCGTCGTCCCGCGGGTGCCCGGCGGCGAGATCACGCCCGACAAGCTCATCGTCATCGGCGAGGTGGCGCGCGACTACGGCCTCTACACCAAGATCACCGGCGGGCAGCGGATCGACCTGTTCGGCGCCCGGGTGGAGCAGCTGCCGGGCATCTGGCGGCGGCTGGTGGACGCCGGGTTCGAGTCCGGCCACGCCTACGGCAAGGCGCTGCGGACGGTGAAGTCCTGCGTGGGCTCGGCCTGGTGCCGGTACGGCGTACAGGACTCCGTCGGCCTGGCCATCGCGCTCGAACTGCGCTACCGGGGCCTGCGCGCCCCGCACAAGCTGAAGTCGGCCGTGTCCGGGTGCGCCCGCGAATGCGCCGAGGCCCGATCCAAGGACTTCGGCGTCATCGCCACCGAAAGCGGCTGGAACCTCTACGTCGGCGGCAACGGCGGCTTCACCCCGCGCCATGCCGACCTGCTGGCCGCCGACCTGAGCACCGCCGAACTGGTGCGGACCATCGACCGCTTCCTGATGTTCTACATCCGCACCGCCGACCGGCTCCAGCGCACCGCCGCCTGGCTCGAAGCGCTGGAGGGCGGCCTCGGCTACCTGCGCGAGGTCGTCGTCGAGGACTCGCTGGGCATCTGCGCCGACCTGGACGCGCGGATGGCGCGGCACGTGGCCGGATACGAGGACGAGTGGCGGGCCACGCTGGAGGACCCCGGCAAGCTCGCCCGCTTCGTCAGCTTCGTCAATGCCCCCGGCACGCCCGACCCGTCCATCTCCTTCGAGACGGTGCGCGAGCAGATCCAGCCCGTTCTGATCCCCTTGGAGGTCGTGGGATGACCACGCTGCTACACGATGTGTGGACCACCGTCTGCCGCTACACCGACCTGCTGCCGGAGCGCGGCGTCTGCGCGCTGGTGAACGGCCGCCAGATCGCCGTGTTCCGCGACTTCGGCGGCCGGGTGTACGCCGTCGGCAACCGGGACCCGTTCAGCGGCGCCTACATCCTGTCCCGCGGCATCGTCGGCACCAGGGGCGGCGAGCCCACGGTGGCCTCGCCCATGCACAAACAGGTGTTCTCTCTGGTCAGCGGTGAATGCCTGGACGGAGGCGGCGCGGCGATCCCCGTCCATGCCGTCCGGCTGCGGGACGGGCACGTCGAGGTGCGGGCATGACCGGCCGGACCGTGCCGGAGACGGCGCCCGACTCACTGGCCGGGTTCACCGTGGGCGTGACCGCCACCCGGCGGCGCGAGGAGTTCGGCGCGCTGCTGCAACGGCGCGGCGCCCGCGTGGTCAGCGCGCCCGCCATCCGCCTGGTCCCCCTGGAACAGGACGGCGACCTGCTGGACGCCACCCGCCTGGCCCTCGCCGCGCCCATCGACGACGTCGTCATCACCACCGGGGTGGGCTTTCGCGGCTGGATGGCCGCCGCCGAGGGCTGGGGGCTCTCCGGCGAGCTGGCCGAACGCCTCACCGGGGCCCGCCTGCTCACCCGCGGCCCCAAAGCCAGGGGAGCGGTGCGCGCCGCCGGGCTCAGCGACCACTGGACCCCGGCCACCGAGTCCTGCGACGAGGTCAAGGAGTACCTGCTGGCGCAGGACCTGGGCGGGCGGCGCATCGCCGTACAACTGCACGGCGAGCCCCTGGCCGGATTCGTGGCCGACCTGCGGCGCGCGGGCGCCGAGGTGATCGAGGTGCCCGTCTACCGCTGGCTGCCCTACCGCGACACCTCGCCGCTGCGCCGCCTGGTCAACCAGGCCGTCACCGGCGCCGTGGACGCCGTCGCCTTCACCAGCGCCCCCGCCGTCCTCGCCATGCTCCGCGAGGCCCGCGCCCGCGGCCAGGAGGAGGCGCTGCTGGGGGCGTTCTCCGGCGGCGTCGTGGCGGCCTGCGTGGGCCCGGTCACCGCGCACCCGCTGGTCGAGCGCGGCGTGCCGACCCTGCAGCCGGAACGCTCCCGCCTCGGCGCGCTCGCGCGGGCGCTGGCCAGGCACCTGCCCGAGTTCGGCGTCGCGCGCGTCACCGCGGGCGGGCACCGGCTGGAGATCCGCGGCCACGCCGTCGTCGTGGACGGCGAACTGCGGCCCCTGCCGCCCGCGCCCATGGCCGTGCTCAAGCGCCTGGCCGACAAGCCGGGACACGTCGTGGCCCGCGCGGAACTGCGCCTGGTCCTGCCCGGAAGCCCCGCCCGCGAGTCGGCCGAGCACGCCGTCGAGATGGCCGTCACCCGCCTGCGCCGCGCCCTGGGCCCGCCCGGGATCGTGGAGACCGTCGTCAAGCGCGGCTACCGCCTGGCCGTCCGGTGACGCTGGTCCTGGCCGCGCACGGAACCCGCGACGCCCGCGGCGAGGCCGTCCTGCGCGACCTGGCCGAAGCGGTCCGCGCCCGCCGCCCCGGCCACCGCGTGCACCTGGCCTACCTGGAGATCAGCCGCCCACTGCTGTCCGGCGAGCTCCCCGGCCTGCCCGGCCCGGTGACGATCGTCCCGCTCCTGCTGGCCGGCGGCTACCACGCCCACGTCGACCTGCCCGAGATCGTCTCCCGCACCCGCCCCGGCGTTCGCCTGGCCCGCCCGCTCGGCCCCCACCCGCTGCTCTCGCGGGCCCTGGCCCGCCGCCTCACCGAGGCCGGGCTGCGCCCTGACGACGCGGTGGTGCTCGCCGCCGCCGGCTCCTCCGACCCCGCGGCCCTGGCCGATGTGCGCGCTCAGGCCCGCCTGCTGTCGGTACGGCTGGGCCGCCCGGTCACCGCCGCCTTCGCCGCGTCGGGCACCCCCGCCCTGCCTCGCGAGTGGGGCCGCAGGACGGCGCTCGCCTCCTACCTGCTGGCCCCCGGTTTCTTCCACACCCGCCTGCGGCGGTCCGGCGCCGCCCTGGTCAGCGCCCCGATCGGCGCCGACCCGGGCCTGGCCGCGCTGATCTGGCGGCGCTTCGACGAGGTTCAGCGGGCCAGGAAGTGCCAGCCCAGCCACCACCACGACAGGATGACCAGCACCCGGCCCGCCGGATGACGCATCACCCAGGCGAAGCAGTCGCCCGCCGTCGGCGTCGTGGACCCGGGCAGTCGCGCGACCACCTCGAGCACCAGCATGGCCACCGCCGCCACCACATAGCCGAAGACCGTGATCTCCCACGTCATCGCCGCACCAGCCCCCATCCGACCACCAGCCACGCCACCCAGAACAAGCCCCGCCAGTCCGGCGACAGCAGCACGGGATCCAGCAGGTCGCTGACCGTCGGCTGCGCGGGATCGTCACCCGCCAGCAGTGCCCACACCTCCCACACGCCGAACGCCGCGAACAGCGCCACCCACACCTGCCAGCCCGGCGCGGACAGCCGCCGCGGCGCCTCCCGGCGCGGCAGCCCCGGCCACAGCGCCGCCACCAGCGCGACCACTCCGACCACGCCCACGACCGCGTACGTGAGCCCGCCGAACGACGGCAGCCGCCCGCCGCCGGCCCAGGCGGTCACCAGCAGCGCCCCGCCGAGCACCCAGCTCACTGGGCGGCGCCGGTGCGCCCGCAGCTCGGGTTCACCCGTTTCCATATGGCTCTCCATGGCTCTCCTCGGGGCTCGCGGACAACAAAGAGGGTACGGCGACGCTCCGCCGTACCCTCAAAACCGATTCTGGGCTATTTACCCGGATTCAAGCCGAAGCTCGCGAACGATCTCCTCCGCGCTCACGTCCCGCGTGGGCCCGGAATAGGCTCCGAAGAACATCTCGTTGTAGGCGTGCCTGAAGCATCCCGCCAGCAGGAGGCGGGCGCTGGCATCGGGATCCGCCGCGGCGGTCACCCGGCCGATCCGCTGCTCGGCGCCGAGGTAGGCGGCCAGCGGCGCGATCTCGGCCAGTGGCCCGAGGCCGTTGTCGCGGATCGCCTCGCGGAAGCGGACCGTCACGCTGGGCGAGGTGAAGGCGGGCAGCGCCGCCGACTGGATCTCGGCGTAGTAGTCGATCCCGGCCCGTGCGATGGGCAGCAGGTTGTCGTTGACGCGGCCCTTGCCGACCAGGTGCGAGAGGTCGTGCAGGATGCGCAGCCACAGGGGCAGGCGATCCTGGAGCAGGGCGAGGAAGTGGTCCACGGGCCCGCCGGTGCGGTCCTCGCGGAGCGAGACGGCCATCTCGAGTACGCGCCGCCTGGTGTCCTGACTTCTTTGGTGCGGATCTAGGTGGGGAGTCGCCATGGTTGGCCTAACGTGCGCAGTCACATGGGTAGGTTCGACGTGGCACCCGGCGATTTCGCCGTTGTTATGGAGCCGTGTTTCTCCTGGTTATGCAATTGTTGCCGGCTGGTGTTCCAACTGTGTACAAATGGCGCGAGTCACTGATTATTACCTGAAACCCGGGAGAAATATGGCAACAATGACCTGAGAATCAGCTGTCAGTATCGCGGTCGCGGCGCCGCAGATACCGCTCGAACTCCGCCGCGATGGCATCGCCGCTGGCCTCGGGCAGCTCCGCGGCGTCCTTGCGCTCCTCCAGCTCCTTGACGTACTCGGCCACCTCGCTGTCCTGCGAGGCCAGCTCGTCCACGCCGTGCTCCCACGCGCGCGCCTCCTCGTCGAGCTCGCCGAGCGGCATGGAGATCTCCAGCACGTCCTCCAGGCGGCGCAGCAGCGCCAGCGTCGCCTTCGGGTTGGGCGGCTGGGCGACGTAGTGGGGCACCGAGGCCCACAGGGAGATCGCGCTCAGCCCGCCCAGCGCGAAGGCGTGCTGCAGCACCCCCACGATGCCCGTCGGACCCTCGTAGCGGCTGAGCTCCAGGTTGAGCGAGCGCGCCAGCCCCTCGTCGGAGGCGGTGCCCAGGATCGGCACCGGGCGGGTGTGCGGCGAGTCGTTGAGCAGCGCGCCCAGCATGACCGTCGTCTCGATGCCCAGCTCGCGGCAGACCTCGATGATCTCCTCGCAGAACGACTTCCAGCGCATGTTCGGCTCGATGCCGCGCAGCAGCACCACGTCACGCTCGGACCCCGGCGGCCTGGCCAGCGAGAACCGCGTCGTCGGCCAGACGATACGGCGCTCGGCCCCGTCGGTCAGCTCCACCACCGGCCTGGTCACCTGGAAGTCGTAATAGTCTTCAGGATCGAGCTCGGTCAGCGGCTCCGCCTTCCAGGCGCTCTCCAGGTGGCTGATGACACCGCTGGAGGCCTCGCCCGCGTCGTTCCACCCCTCGAACGCGGCGATCAGCACCGGGTCGACGAGCTCGGGGAACCTTTCGAGCTCGATCACGTGTCGCCTCCTCCTTCGGCTGGCATTCGACTAAGCCTATGCGCTGAGGGGGGTCTCGCGTCACTGATCTCGTTGCGCCACGGGCGTACTGCCTGGTACGGGCGTCACCGCCCCGACGTGGTCCGCACGATGAGCACGTCGCACCCGGCCCGGTGCGAGACGCCGGAGGGCACCGATCCCAGCAGCCTCCCGGCCAGCGAGTTCAGCCCCCTGTTGCCCACCACGAGCAGCTCGGCCCGGTACTCGCCGGCCAGCCGGACCAGCACGTCCACGGCCTCGCCCTCCTCGGCGGCCAGCACGACCTCCCCGGCCCCCGCGGCCACCGCGCTCTCGCGCGCCGCCCGCAGCGTGTCCTCGGCCGGCGTCGACCCGCTCACCTTGTACGCCAGCTCGCCCAGCCGGTCGGCCGCCGGGGCCCGCTCGCTCTCGCGCATCGGCAGATAGGCGCAGGCCACCACCAGCCGGGCGCGGGTCGCCGCGGCCAGTTCCGCGGCGGCGGTGACGGCGCGCAGGGAGGAGGAGGAACCGTCGGTCCCGACGAGAATGGTCTGATAACGCACAGCGCCTCCTATTGGACGCTTTATTGAATATCTTCCCCGGCACCATAGCGCCTCGATCGCAGCCGATAAGCTGGGGCCCATGAGCAACTCCCCATCCTTCCGCGAAGTACTGTCCCAGCGCGTAATGGTCGCCGACGGGGCCATGGGGACGATGCTGCAGGCAGCCGATCCCACGCTCGAGGACTTCCTGGATCTCGAAGGGTGCAACGAGGTCCTCAACGTCACCCGGCCCGACATCGTGCAGAGCGTGCACGACGCCTACTTCGAGGTGGGCGTCGACTGCGTGGAGACCAACACCTTCGGCGCGAACCTCGCGGCGCTGGGCGAGTACGACATCCCCGAGCGCGTCTTCGAGTACTCGGAGGCCGGGGCGCGCATCGCGCGCGAGCGCGCCGACCACTGGTCCACGCCCGACCACCCGCGCTTCGTCCTCGGCTCCATGGGGCCGGGCACCAAGCTGCCCACGCTGGGGCACCTGCCGTACGAGAAGCTGCGCGACGCCTACATGGACAACGCGGCCGGCCTGATCTCCGGCGGCGCCGACGCGCTCATCATCGAGACCTGCCAGGACCTCCTCCAGGTCAAGGCGGCCGTCATCGGCGCCAAGCGGGCCGTGGCCGACTCCGGGCGCGACGTGCCGGTCATCGCCCAGGTCACCATCGAGACCAACGGCGCCATGCTCCTCGGCTCCGAGATCGGCGCGGCGCTCACCGCGATCGAACCCCTCGGCGTCGACGTCATCGGCCTCAACTGCGCCACCGGCCCGGCCGAGATGAGCGAGCACCTGCGCTACCTCGCCCGCCACTCGCGTACCAGGCTGTCGTGCATGCCCAACGCGGGCCTGCCCGTGCTCACCTCCGACGGCGCCTACTACCCCCTCAGCGCGGAAGAGCTGTCCGACGCGCACGAGACCTTCACCCGCGACTACGGCCTGTCCCTGGTCGGCGGCTGCTGCGGCACCACCCCCGAGCACCTGCGCCAGGTCGTCGACCGCGTGCGCGGGCGTGAGGTGGTCAACCGCCGCCCCCACCCCGAGCCCGGCGCCTCCTCGCTCTACCAGACGGTCCCCTTCCGCCAGGACACCAGCTACCTGGCCATCGGCGAGCGCTGCAACACCAACGGCTCCAAGGCCTTCCGCGAGGCGATGCTCGAAGGCCGCTGGGACGACTGCGTCGAGACCGCCCGCGACCAGGCCCGCGGCGGCGCCCACATGCTCGACCTGTGCGTCGACTACGTCGGCCGCGACGGCGTGGCCGACATGAAGGAACTGGCCTTCCGCTTCGCCACCGCCTCCACGCTGCCGATCATGCTCGACTCCACCGAGCCCGAGGTCCTGCGGGCCGGCCTGGAGATGCTGGGCGGGCGCGCCGCCGTCAACTCCGTCAACTACGAGGACGGCGACGGCCCCGACTCCCGCTTCCAGAAGATCATGCGGCTGGTCGATGAGCACGGCTCCGCCGTCGTCGCCCTGACCATCGACGAGGAGGGCCAGGCCCGCACCGCCGAGTGGAAGGTGCGCGTCGCCAGCCGCCTCATCGACGACCTGACCGGCAACTGGGGCATGCGCGTCGAGGACATCATCGTCGACTGCCTGACCTTCCCCATCGCCACCGGCCAGGAGGAGACCCGCCGCGACGGCGTCGAGACCATCGAGGCCATCCGCGAGCTCAAGCGGCGCTACCCGGGCGTGCAGACGACGCTGGGCCTGTCGAACATCTCCTTCGGCCTCAACCCGGCCGCCCGCATCGTGCTCAACTCGGTCTTCCTCAACGAGTGCGTCAACGCCGGCCTCGACTCGGCCATCGTGCACGCCTCCAAGATCCTGCCGATGGCCCGTATCCCCGACGAGCAGCGCGAAGTCGCCCTCGACATGGTCTACGACCGCCGCCGCGAGGGCTACGACCCGCTGCAGCGCTACATGGACCTGTTCGAAGGCGTCGACGCCGCCGCGATGCGCCAGAGCAAGTCGGCCGAGCTCGCCGCCATGCCGCTGGGGGAGCGGCTCAAGCACCGCATCATCGACGGCGAGAAGAAGGGCCTGGAGGCCGACCTCGACGAGGCCCTCACCCAGCGCCCCGCCCTGGAGATCATCAACGACACGCTGCTCGACGGGATGAAGACCGTCGGCGAGCTGTTCGGCTCCGGGCAGATGCAGCTGCCGTTCGTGCTGCAGTCGGCGGAGGTCATGAAGACCGCCGTCGCCCACCTCGAACCCCACATGGAGAAGGTCGAGGGCGAGACCAAGGGCCGCATCGTGCTGGCCACCGTCAAGGGCGACGTCCACGACATCGGCAAGAACCTCGTCGACATCATCCTGTCCAACAACGGCTACGAGGTCGTCAACCTCGGCATCAAGCAGCCGGTCAGCGCCATCCTGGAGGCCGCCGACGAGCAGAAGGCCGACGTCATCGGCATGTCCGGCCTGCTGGTCAAGTCGACCGTCATCATGAAGGAGAACCTCGAGGAGATGAACTCCCGCGGCATCTCCGAGCGCTACCCGGTGCTGCTCGGCGGCGCCGCCCTCACCCGCGCCTACGTCGAGCAGGACCTCGCCGAGCTCTTCCAGGGCGAGGTCCGCTACGCGCGCGACGCCTTCGAGGGCCTGCGCCTCATGGACTCCTTCATGGCCGTCAAGCGCGGCGTCGAGGGCGCCACGCTGCCGCCGCTGCGCGAGCGCCGCGTCAAGTCCGGCGCCACCCTGGTCCGCACGCCCGTGGAGGCGCTGCCCGCCCGCTCCGACGTGGCCGCCGACAACCCGCTGCCGCGCTCGCCGTTCACCGGCGACCGCATCGTCAAGGGCATCTCGCTCGCCGAGTACTCCGCCTTCCTGGACGAGCGCGCGCTCTTCCTCGGCCAGTGGGGACTCAAGCCCACCCGCGGCGCCGACGGACCCGGCTACGAGGAACTCGTCGAGACCGAGGGCCGCCCGAGGCTGCGCATGTGGCTCGACCGCATGCAGACCGAGGGCCTGCTGGAGGCGGCGGTCGTCTACGGCTACTTCCCGTGCGTGAGCGACGGCGACTCGCTCATCATCCTCGACGACGCCGGAAACGAGCGCACCCGCTTCACCTTCCCGCGCCAGCGCCGCGACCGGCACCTGTGCCTGTCGGACTTCTTCCGCTCCAAGGACTCGGGCGAGGTCGACATGGTCGGCTTCCAGGTGGCCACGATGGGCGGCAAGATCTCCGAAGCCACCGCCGAACTGTTCGCCAAGGACGCCTACCGCGACTACCTCGAACTCCACGGCCTGTCCGTCCAGCTCACCGAGGCGCTGGCCGAGTACTGGCACGCCCGCGTCCGCTCCGAGTGGGGCATCGGGGGCGAGGAGTCGCTGGACGACATGCTCAAGGTCAACATCCAGGGCTGCCGCTACTCCTTCGGCTACCCCGCCTGCCCCAACCTCGAGGACCAGGTCCAGCTCTTCCAGCTTCTGGACCCGGAGCGCATCGGGGTGACCTTGTCGGAGGAGTTCCAGCTCCACCCCGAACAGGCCACCAGCGCCCTCGTCGCCCACCACCCGGAGGCGAAGTACTTCAACGTGTAGGTCTCTTCAGCTCGCCGTCCCCCGGTTCGGGCGGGCCGTGCGGCCTGTTTGTTCTCCGTGACGGCCGGTTTTCGTAACGGTCTGATGTCCGTGACGGCAAGTTTTCCGTTACGGCAAGCCGAGCGGGCCACCGCCCGCCGTCGCGGGCGGGCCACGCGGTCCGTGCGCCCGGCAGCCGGACACACGCCCCGCCGCGACAAGGCACGCCTGGCCACCCACCGTGGTCACCGGCCTGACCATGAATGTTGGTCCGATGCCTTGGCGAGCTTCCCGCCCGGCCTGGCTCCTCGGGTCCAGGACGGCACCCCACGAGCTCTGGGCGTCCCCACCGAGGGTTCTGGCCGGGGCTTCAGGGTTGGGAGGGTGCGGGGTTGGGTTTTGGGGCCCGCTGGGAACGTGCTATCTGGGGAGATAGGTGTTGCCAAGGCTGTTGGGGCGGTTTGTGGGACCCGGTTGTCGGTGAATTCTCGGCGGCTGGGAATGTGGAGGCTCGGGGCGGCTGTTGTTCTCTGCCCCTGGGCAGGGGTGGCAACCGGACGGAACGGGGGATGGATGGACGCGGCGTTCTTCGACATGGACGGGCTTCTGGTCGACACCGAGAAGGTGTGGCTGCTGGTGGAGACCGACTGCATGGCCAGGCTCGGCGGCGAATGGAACCACGAGCACCAGACCCACCTCGTAGGCGGCTCCATGGAGCGCACCGTCGCCTACATGCTGGACGTCTCCGGCTCCTCGGTGCCCCCGCAGACCCTGCGCACCTGGATGATCGACGGCATGGTGGCCCGCCTGGCGGGCGGCGTCGACGTCATGCCCGGCGCCCTGGAACTGCTGGAGGCCCTGCGCGCCGAAGGCGTGCCGGTGGGGCTGGTCACCTCGTCGCTCAAGGAGATCGCCGAAGCCATCCTGGCCTTCGTGGGCCGTGACCGCTTCGACGTCATCATCACCGCCGACGACGTCGAACGCACCAAGCCCGACCCCGAGCCCTACCTGACCGCCGCGGGCCTGCTGGACGTCTCCCCGGCCCGCAGCGTGGTCCTGGAGGACTCCCCGAACGGGGTGGCGGCGGGAACGGCCGCGGGCTGCGCGGTGGTGGCGGTCCCCAGCCTCCTCCCCATAGAACCCGCCCCGGGCCGCCTGGTCGTCTCCTCCCTGGCAGAAGTAACCCCGGCCCACCTACGCGACCTGGTCACCACCCACACCCCGGCCCCCCGCCCCGTCTAGCACGAACGGGCTAGACACCCCACTCGGTCCAGCTCCAACAGCCGGGGCCGCGGCACGAACGGGCGCCGTGGCACGCACGAGGCCTGCGGCACGCTCGGGTGAGCGCCGCGGGACTGGCCCACCGGGCTCACCGGGGCGTGTCCCGGCCAACGCATGCCCGCTGAGCCCCCCGGCGGGGTCGCGCCTCGGGGAGTTGCTCTCCTGGGGAGGCGCTGCCGGGCCTGGGAAGAGCGGTCGGGCCTGGGAGAGAAGCAGGGACGCCTCGGGGTGGATGCGTGACGCTGAGCGCCGGGTAGGGGGCCGCGCCGCGTGTTATGGGGGCGGCGTTACGGCGGGGACTCCGTGGGCCCTCACTAGCGGCGCTTGACGGGCGCCCGCGCACGGCGGTGGGGCGGGGGTGCGGGGGCGGAGCCGTAAAGGAGAGGCGGAAAGACGGCGAAGCCGTCGCAACAACACAAGAGCTCGCCGTCACAACGACACGAGGGCTCGCACTACGGATGGAACAAAGAGAGCGGCGGAACCTCCCCTAGGGGATGGGCCGTTCTTAGGGAGGAGGGGGCGGCGCGCGTGCGCGTGCCAGGATGGGTGTAACCGAGAGCTAGGGGATGTGGGCATGTTCGACACCATTTTGTGGCTGCCGGTCTGTGCCGGGGCCACCGGCCTGGGGCTGGTGCTGAGCTTCCTGGCCTGGCGACGCAGGGGCGCCACCGCCGGGATCCGCGGGGTGGCGTGGTCGCTGCTGCCCATCGCCGCCTACCTGACCGGGGCCCACGCGCTGATCTGGGGGATCGTGGCGTCCGTGGTCGGGTTCGTGACCGGTCTGGTCGCTGGGATCATCAACCCGTTCGTGTGGGCGGGGGTCGGGCTGGCGGGGCTGGCGGTGGTGCTGTTCGTGGTCTCCGGCGTGATGCGCAAGCGCGGCGTCGGCGGGGCCACACCGAAGCCGCCCAAGCAGGCGAAGGTCAAGAGCGGGGTCAAGACGGGCGAGACGCCGGCCGCCCAGGCGGCCACGGCGCCGCAGGCCGTCAATCCGTCGCCCGCCCCCGCCAAGGGGCGGACAAAAGACGATGACTTCTCTGACATCGAGGAGATCCTGAAGCGCCGCGGTATCGGGTGAAATCAGTGCAATGTCACAGTTCCGAGACCCAACCGGAACTGCGTGTAGACAAACACGTCAAGATCAATACGAATGAGTTTCACGAGAATCACAGTTGAGCCACATAGCTGTCTGAGGGACTAGTCAGCGCAGCTCAGCGCATACATTCTGCACCCTGGGGCCGTGACATACGGTCCTGCAATCACGGCGGTCCCTGACCGGGCACCGCCGAACGGACGATGTCGTCTGCAACCCAGGGGGCCAGAAGTCAATGCGCACAACTTCTGGCATTGCGGGTGCGGGCGTGGGAGGGCGCGCATGACCGCACCGCTGGATGTTCCCGAGTCGGCGAAGGAAGCAGTTCCTGAAGCCGTGGTAACGGGCGTGGACCGCAAGGCGATCCAGGGCCGTTCACTGGGGCAGATCGCGTGGTTGCGCCTGAAGCGCGACAAGGTCGCCATGGTCGGCGCGGGCGTCATCATCTTCCTGATCCTGGTCGCCGTCTTCGCTCCGCTGATCGTGAAGTGGTTCGGGCACCCGCCGCTCGAGTTCCACCGCGACATGATCGACCAGGAGACCCAGATCCCCAAGGACCGCTTCGGCGGGATCAGCTGGGACTACCTCTTCGGCGTCGACCCGCAGTGGGGCCGCGACATCTTCAGCCGCGTCGTCTACGGCGCGCGCATCTCGCTGCTCATCGCCTTCCTGGCCACGCTGCTCTCGGTCGGCATCGGCACCATCCTCGGCGTCACGGCCGGCTTCTTCGGCGGCTGGGTCGACACCGTCATCAGCCGCCTCATGGACGTGTTCCTGGCCTTCCCGCTGCTGGTGTTCGCCATCGCCCTGGCCGGTGTGGTGCCCGACACCGCGTTCGGGCTCTCCGGCGACGCTTTGCGCGTCTCCCTGCTGATCTTCATCATCGGCTTCTTCAACTGGCCCTACATCGGGCGTATCGTCCGGGGCCAGACGCTCTCGCTGCGCGAGCGGGAGTTCGTCGACGCCGCCAGGAGCCTGGGGGCGCGCGGGCCGTACATCATCTTCCGTGAGGTCCTGCCCAACCTCGTGGCCCCGATCCTCATCTACTCGACGCTGCTGATCCCGTCGAACATCCTGTTCGAGGCGGCGCTGAGCTTCCTCGGTGTGGGCGTGCGCCCGCCGACCCCGACCTGGGGCGGCATGCTCTCCGACGCGGCGCGCATCTACACCGTCCCGCACTTCGCGATCTTCCCGGGTCTCGCGATCTTCCTCACCGTGCTCGCCTTCAACCTCTTCGGTGACGGCCTGCGCGACGCGCTCGACCCGCGCGGCAACCGATGACCTGCCCGACCACCGCATGACCGACCACCGCAATTTCCTGGCTCCTACCTACAAGGGGTGTAGTAAGAGATGATGAAAAAGCCCGCTCTGGCGAAGGCCGCGCTCGTCGCGGCGCTCGCCATGGGCCTGGCGGCCTGTGGAGGCACCAGCACCCAGACGCCTCCCAAGGCCGGCGAGTCAGGCAAGCCCGCCGTCAAGGAGGAGTTCAACGCCGCGCTGACGGGGGTGTTCAACCCGTCCACGAAGAAGGGCGGCACCCTCAAGCTGGCGAACTCCGGTGACTGGGACTCCCTCGACCCGGCCGACACCTACTACGGCTACTCGTGGAACTTCATCCGGCTGTACGGCCGCGCCCTGATGTTCTTCCCCGGCAAGCCCGGGGCCGAGGGCGCCAAGCCGGTTCCGGACCTGGCCGCGGAGGCCGGCAAGCCGAGCGCCGACTTCAAGACCTGGACCTACACGCTGCGTGACGGCCTGAAGTACGAGGACGGCACCCCGATCGTGGCCAAGGACGTCGCGTACGCGGTGGCCCGCGCCTTCGACAAGGTGACCTTCCCCAACGGCCCCACCTACCTCAACGACATGCTGAACTGGCCCAAGGACTACAAGGGCCCGTACAAGTCGAAGGGCGCCGACTTCAGCTCCGCCGTCGAGGCACCGGACGACAAGACCGTCGTCTTCCACCTCAAGGAGCCCTACTCCGGCTTCGACTACATCGTCCAGATGTCGCCGACGATCCCGGTCCCCGAGGCCAAGGACACCGGCGCGAAGTACCGCGAGCACGTGATCTCCTCCGGTCCGTACATGTTCGAGAAGAACGAGATCGGCAAGGGCTTCACGCTGGTCCGTAACCCGCACTGGAGCGAGGCCGTCGACCCGAACCGTCCGGCCCTGCCGGACAAGTACGAGGTCACGACGAACGTCAACGCCGACGACATGGACAACCGGGTCATCTCCGGTGACCTCCACGTCGCCATCGAGGGCACCGGTGTCCAGCCGGCCGCGCTGAGCAAGGTCCTGCCGGACCCGGCTCTGAAGGCTCGCGCCGACAACATCACCATCCAGCGCCTCTGGTACACCTCGATCAACCCGACGGTGAAGCCGTTCGACAACAAGGACTGCCGGATCGCCGTGCAGTACGCGATGGACAAGACCGGCTACGTCGCCGCCTACGGCGGCTCGACCGGTGGCGAGATCGCGACCAACCTGCTGCCGCCGACGATCCCCGGCGCCCAGAAGATCGACCTCTACCCCTCTCCCGAGGGCAAGGGCGACATCGCCAAGGCCAAGGAGCACCTGACCAAGTGCGGTCAGCCGAACGGCTTCGAGACCTCCGTCTCCTACCGCGCCGAGCGGCCCAAGGAGAAGGCGACCGCCGAGGCGATCAAGGACTCGCTGGCCCGGGCCGGCATCAACGTCACGATCAAGCCGTACCCGCTGAAGGACTACTTCTCCAGCTTCGCCGGCAGGCCGTCCTTCGTCGTGAAGGAGAACCTGGGCCTGGTCGTCAACGGCTGGGGCTCCGACTGGCCTGACGGCTACGGCTTCCTGCAGCAGATCACCGACAGCCGCGTCATCCGTGAGGGTGGCGGCTCGTCCAACACCTCGGTCCGCATCCCCGACGTGGACGCCATGCTCGACAAGGCGCGCGTCGAGGCCGACGTCGCCAAGCGCGAGCCGATGTGGGCGGAGATCGACAAGCGGGTCATGGAGGAGTCCGTCATCATGCCGGGCATCTGGGCCAAGTCGCTGCTCGTCCGCGGCAAGGGCGTGACCAACGTCCTCATCTCCGACGGTCAGCAGATGTACGACTACGTCGCGATGGGCGTCGAGTAGGTCCTCTTCCCGCAGTCAACGAGTAGTTAAAGGCAGGTGAAGGCCACAGGTGGCCGCCGGGAGCGATCCTCCCGGCGGCCACCGGGCCGGGCACTGTGGTCACATACATCATCAGGCGTCTGATCGGCGCAGTGGTCATGCTCGGAATCGTCAGCATGGTCACCTTCGCGATCTTCTTCCTCGTGCCGCAACTCGCCGGCGCCACCCCCGAGGGCATGGCCAGCCGCTACGTCGGCCGCACCGCCACCGGGGAGACCGCCAAGCTCGCGGCGGAACGGCTCGGGTTCAACGACCCGCTGGTCGTCCAGTACGGGAGGTACGTCAAGGGCATCGTCGCCGGGGCGGAGTACGACTACGGCGCCGGTGTCGAGCAGTGCCCGCCGCCCTGCCTGGGTTACTCGTTCATCACGCAGCAGCCGGTGTTCCCCGACCTGATGAACCGGCTCCCGGTCACGCTGTCGCTAGCCCTGGGCGCCGCCGTCCTCTGGGTCGGCCTGGGCGTGGGCATCGGCGTGCTGTCGGCCCTGCGAAGAGGCAGCGTCTTCGACCGGACGGCGATGATCATCGCACTGGCCGGAGTCTCGCTGCCGATCTTCTTCACCGCGCTCATCGCGCTCCAGGTCTTCTCCTACGGAAATCCCTTCGCCTTCGCCGCCCAAGGCGGCACCTACACCACCATCCAGGACTCCCTGCCACTCTGGGCCTACGCGCTGCTCCTGCCGTGGGTGACGCTGGCCTTCCAGTTCGCCGCCGGGTACGCGCGCCTGACCCGGGCCGGAATGCTGGAGACCATGAACGAGGACTACATCCGCACCGCCAGGGCCAAGGGCCTGAAGGAACGCAGAGTGGTCGTCAAACACGGGCTACGCGGGGCGCTGACCCCCATCATCACGATCTTCGGTCTCGACTTCGGCCTGCTCATCGGCGGCGCCGTACTGACGGAGAGCGCCTTTTCCCTCAACGGGCTCGGCAAGTACGCCATCCAGGCCATCACCGACCAGGACCTGCCCAAGGTCATGGGCGTGACCCTGCTGGCCGCCCTCTTCGTGGTCGTCGCCAACCTGATCGTCGACCTGCTCTACGCGGTCGTGGACCCGAGAGTGAGGCTTTCGTGACTTTCCTGGAACTGAAGGACCTCAAGGTCCACTTCCCGACCGACGACGGCCTGGTCAAGTCCGTGGACGGCCTGTCGTTCAGCCTTGAGCGCGGCAAGACGCTCGGCATCGTGGGCGAGTCCGGCTCCGGCAAGTCCGTCACCAGCCTCGGCATCCTCGGCCTGCACAAGGGCGGCCGGGCCAAGATCTCCGGCGAGATCTGGCTCGACGGCGAGGAACTCGTCTCCGCCACGCCCGAGCACGTACGCCGGCTGCGCGGCAAGAAGATGGCGATGATCTTCCAGGATCCGCTGTCGGCCATGCACCCGTACTACACGGTCGGCGACCAGATCATCGAGGCCTACCGCATCCACCACGACGTGTCGAAGTCGGTCGCCCGCAAACACGCCATCGACATGCTCGGCCGCGTCGGCATCCCGACCCCGGGCAAGCGCGTCGACGACTACCCGCACCACTTCTCCGGCGGCATGCGCCAGCGCGCCATGATCGCGATGGCGCTGTCGTGCGACCCGGAACTGCTCATCGCCGACGAGCCGACCACCGCGCTCGACGTGACCGTGCAGGCGCAGATCCTCGACCTCATGCGCGACCTTCAGACGGAGTTCAACTCCGCGCTGATCATCATCACCCACGACCTGGGCGTCGTCGCCGAACTGTCCGACGACATCCTGGTGATGTACGGCGGAAAGTGCATCGAGTACGGCGCCGCCGAAGACATCTTCTACCGTCCCGAGCACCCCTACACATGGGGTCTACTGGGATCGATGCCGCGGCTGGACCGCGAGCGCACCGAACGGCTGCTGCCGATCAAGGGCTCGCCTCCTTCGCTCATCAACGTGCCCGACGGCTGCGCGTTCCACCCGCGCTGCCCCTACGCCGACCGGACCGAGGGCAAGTCCAACACCGAGGTCCCGGCCCTGCTCGAAACCGAGGGCGGGCACATGGTGCGTTGCCACATGGCGAAGACCGAGCGGCGCGCGCTGTGGGAGAATGAGATCAAGCCAGTGCTGGAGACCCAGTGAGCGAAAACGAGCCGCTGCTGTCCGTTCGGGACCTGCAGAAGCACTTCCCCGTGACCAAGGGCCTGTTCAAGCGGCAGGTCGGCGCGGTCAAGGCCGTCGACGGGATCTCCTTCGACGTCTTCAAGGGTGAGACGCTGGGCCTGGTCGGCGAGTCCGGCTGTGGCAAGTCGACCACCGGCCGCCTCGTCACCCGCCTCCTGGAGCCCACGGGCGGCCAGGTCGTCTTCGAGGGCCAGGACATCACGCACATGCCGCAGGGCCGGCTCCGGCCGCTCCGCCGCGACATGCAGATGATCTTCCAGGACCCGTACTCCTCCCTCAACCCCCGGCACACGGTCGGCGCCATCGTCGGCGCGCCGTTCCGCATCCAGGGGATCAACACCGAGGGCGGCGTCAAGAAGGCGGTCCAGGAGATCCTGGAGCTGGTCGGCCTCAACCCCGAGCACTACAACCGCTACCCGCACGAGTTCTCCGGCGGCCAGCGCCAGCGCATCGGCATCGCCCGCACGCTCGCGCTCAAGCCCAAGCTGATCATCGCCGACGAGCCCGTCTCGGCCCTGGACGTCTCCATCCAGGCCCAGGTCGTCAACCTCCTGGAAGACCTGCAGAACGAGCTCGACCTGACGTACGTGGTCATCGCCCACGACCTGTCGGTGGTCCGCCACATCAGCGACCGGGTCGCGGTCATGTACCTCGGCAAGATCGTCGAGATCGCCGACCGCAAGCGGCTCTACAGCTCGCCCATGCACCCGTACACCAACGCGCTGCTGTCGGCGGTGCCGGTGCCGGACCCGAAGAACCGCAAGGACCGCGAGCGCATCCGGCTGACCGGCGACGTCCCCAGCCCGCTGAACCCGCCGCCCGCGTGCCGCTTCCACACACGCTGCTGGAAGGCGCAGGAGATCTGCAAGACGGTGGAACCACCGCTCGAGGAACTGTCCAGCGGCCACCGCGTCGCCTGCCACTTCCCCGAAAACGCCGTCACCCCCGCGCCGTCCTTGACCGCCGCCCCCTGACCGCTCACTGCCCCTGATCCGCGTCCATCGTCTCGGCGGGCGCGGATCTCTCTGTCACGTGCTTTCTGTCACGGCCGTTTTTCCGTTACGGCAAGCCATCAGGACGCCCCCCGCCGACATCGGCGCGCGCCCGTGCAAGGTCGCCCGGCAGTCTGACGTGGTTCCCGCCGCAACGGCGATCCGTAGACCGGGCACCGCTGCCCAGTTCGCCACCGCACCCCGCGCCGACCCCCACCGCACGGCTCCTCACCGCGCGGCGCGCCCCTGGCTATCGCCCGCGCAAATCCCAACGCCCTCAGGTTCGCCCAAGGGGCCGGGCGGCTAGGACAGGGCGCCTGGGGTGATCAGGCCGGTTTCGTAGGCCAGGACCACGGCCTGGACGCGGTCGCGCAGGCCGAGCTTGGTCAGGACGTTGCCCACGTGCGTCTTGACCGTGGTCTCACTCACCACCAGCTTGGCCGCGATCTCCGCGTTGGACATGCCCTTGGCGATGAGCTTGAGCACCTCAAGCTCCCGCTCCGTCAGCCGGTCCAGCCGCGCCGGGGTGCTCTCCTGGTAGGCGGAGGGCAGCTTGGCGGCGAAGCGGTCCAGCAGGCGCCGCGTCACGCTCGGCGCCACGATCGCGTCGCCGTCGGCCACGACCCGGATCGCCTGCACGAGCTCGTCCGGCGGCACGTCCTTGAGCAGGAACCCCGAGGCCCCGGCCCGCAACGCCTCCACGATGTACTCGTCCAGGTCGAACGTGGTCAGCACCAGCACCTTCGGCACGTGTGCCCCGGACGCCGCCTCGCGCACGATGCGCCGCGTGGCCTCGATGCCGTCGACGCCGGGCATCCGGATGTCCATCAGCACCACGTCGGGCAGCAGCGCCCTGGTCTGCTCCTGCGCGTCCTTGCCGTCGCCGGCCTGGCCCACCACCGTGATGTCGGGCTCGGCCTCGAGAATCAGGCGGAAACCGGTACGCAGCAGCGGCTGGTCGTCCACCAGCAGCACTCTGATCGTCATCTTCCGTCCTTCAGCGGGAACCTCGCCCGCACCTCGAAACCGCCCCCCGGTCGAGGACCGATGCTCAGGATTCCACCATAAAGCGCCACCCGCTCGCGAATCCCCACCAAGCCATGCCCCGGCCGCGCCGCCACTCCGGCCGCGCCCCGGCCGTCGTCGGCGACCCGCACGTCCAGTTCGCGCGGCTCGTGCCGTACGGTCACCACGGCCTCGGCCCCCGGCCCGGCGTGCCGCAAGCTGTTGGTCAAACCCTCCTGAACCAGCCGATATGCCGCCAGCTCAATCCCCGCGGGAACGGGAGTCTCGTGCCCCTCGACCGTCAGCCGCGTCGTCAGCCCCGCCTCGCGCATCTGCTCCACCAGCGCCGGCAACGCCGACATCCCGGGCTGCGGCCCCAGCTCGGCCGGCGAACCGGCGCGCAGCACGCCCACGATGTCGCGCATCTCCGCCATCGCCTTGCGCCCGGTGTGCTCGACCGCCGACAGCGCCTCGCTGGCCAGTTCGGGATCGGACAGCAGCACCTTGCGCGCCGCCGCGGCCTGCACCGTCATCACGCTCACGTGGTGCGCGATCACGTCGTGCAGCTCACGCGCGATCCGCGAGCGCTCCTCGGCGCGCGCCGCCCGCGTGTCGGCCTCCCTGGCCCGCTCCAGCCGCGCCGCCCGGTCCTTGAGCTCCTCGAAGTACGCCCGCCGCAGCCGGATGGCCCGGCCCACCCCCCAGGCGCCGGCCAGGAGTACCACCACGACGAGATGGTCCGCCCAGGTCAGCGCATCGAGCGGGCTGAGCAGCGCCCCCGTGGCATAGACCAGCGTGGCGAACATCAGCGCCGCCAGCGCCACCGCCAGCCCGCGCCTGGCCGCCACCGAGTACAGCAGTACCAGCCCGGCGACGCTGGCCAGGCCCATGCTGTAGCCGAGCGCGTTGAACAGGGTGTCCGGGACCGCGCTCGCCAGCAGCGCCCCGACCGGCCACTGCCGCCGGACGGCCAGCGGCACCGCCGTCAGCACGACCAGCGCCCCGCCCACCAGATCCGGCGACCGTACCGCGTCGGCGGGCTGGCCCGGCTGGGACAGGAGGTCGGCGGCGTCGTAGAAGAGAAACAACGCGAGCGAGCCCGCGGCCAGCACCACGGCAAGGACCGTGTCGCGAAACAGGGCTCGATCGTTGCGCACGAATTCACTGTAGGCCCAGCTCAAGCCGTGACTCCTCCTACCTTGGGAGGAATCCGCCCTCCTCACCACCCCAGCCCCCGACGCGGATGACCCCACCCCAGCCGCCCGCGCGAACCACCCCACCCCCAGCCCCCGGTGCGAATGACCCCCACCCAGCCTCCGGCGCGAACCACCCCACCCCAGCCCCGCGACGAACCGACCCCGCCGGCCCGCCTCAGGCGCAGCGCCAGGACCGCGGGCGCTCCGGCCCACACCAAGACCGCCGCGAGAGCCGCCCCGGCCGGACAAGGCCCTTGACGCGCCGCCCACATCGCGCGGGAGCCCGGAGCCTCAGGCACCCGGCAAGGCACTCATGGTCAGAGCCATGGCACTCCACCGACGCCGAGACCATCGTGCCCACGGCGCCCTCCGCCCGCGCACCGAAGGCCGTGGCGCCGGGGCCGTGGTGCCAGAGGGCCGCGTGCCGGGTGCCGGAAGGCTGGGTGCCGGGGGGCCGGGTGCTGGAAGGCTGGCCGCAAGAGGACGCACGCCAGCCCGATGTGCAGCGCGGGGTTACAGTTCGTCGGTTGCCGCTCGGCGGGTGCGGACGGCGTCGCCGGGGCGGCGGTCCGGGACGGGTGGGGGAGTGCCGCCGAACTCCGGGCACAACGCCTGGTGGTCGCACCAGTCGCACAACCGCGAACGCCGTGCCCGCCACTCACCGGTCTCCAGCGCCCGCCGGATCGCCGTCCACAACGCCTCCACCTTCCGTTCGGTGGCGCGCAGGTCGGCCTCGTCGGGGGCGTACCGGAGGACCTCGCCGGCGCCGCCCAGATACACCAGCTGCAGCAACCGCGGCACCGAACCGCGCAGCCGCCACAGCACCAGCGCGTAGAACTTCATCTGGAACAGCGCCTTGGCCTCGAAGTCGGGCCCGGGGGCGCTGCCGGTCTTGTAGTCGACCACCCGCACCTCGCCCGTGGGCGCCACGTCCAGCCGGTCGACGTAGCCGCGCAGCAGGAGGCCGCTGTCGAGCACGGCCTCCACATACAGCTCACGTTCGGCGGGTTCGAGCCGGGTCGGGTCCTCCAGGGTGAAGTAGCGCTCCAGCATCGCCCGCGCCTGGTCGAGCCACTCGCGTTGCTCGGCGTCGTCGGCGAACATCCCGGCGAACGCGGGCTCCTCGCCCAGCAGGCGCTCCCACTGCGGGTCGAGCAGCTCCAGCGCCGCCGCCACCGACCGGCGCGGCGCGGGCAGGTCATACAGGCGCTCCAGCACGGCGTGGACCACCGTGCCGCGCACGGCCGCCTGCGACGGCTTCTCCGGCAACTGGTCGATCACCCGGAAGCGGTAGAGAAGGGGACAGGTCATGAAGTCGCCCGCCCGGGAGGGGGAAAGGGCTCCGATGATCACCGGTTCGGTCAACGTCATGCACCGCACTGTAGGTCAAGACCCCGACAGAATGGTGGCCGCGAAACCAGGTTCGCGCGATCCGCCGCGTAGCATCAAGGCAGCAACAGCACGATCTCAAAGGGAGTCCAGTGAGCGACCAGCGGCCGCGGCAGGAATTCTCCGGTCTTCGGATGGGAAGCCCGTTCGGCATCCCCGTGTATGTGTCGTGGACCTGGCTCATCATCGCGGGCTTCATCACCATCACCTTCCAGGACGTCTTCCGCCTGCCCGGCATGGGGGACTTCGAGGCTTACGGGGTGGCCTTCGCCTTCGCCGTACTCCTCTATCTGTCCGTGCTTTTGCACGAGCTCGCCCACAGCGTCCTCGCGAAGTGGTACGGCCTGCCGGTCCGGCGCATCACGCTCTACCTCCTCGGCGGCGTGTCCGAGATCGAGAAGGAGCCGCCGACGCCCGGCAAGGAGTTCATGATCGCCGCGGCGGGGCCGATCCTGTCGCTGGGGCTGGCGGCGGTGGGGCTGCTGGCCGACGCGTTCCTGGTCGACGGGGCCGGCATCCCCGAGATCCTGATCCGGCAGCTGTGGTGGTCGAACCTGATCGTCGGCGTGTTCAACCTGCTGCCCGGCCTGCCCCTCGACGGCGGGCGCATGCTGCGCGCCGGCGTGTGGAAGCTCACCGCCAGCCCGGGGCGCGGCACCGTCGCCGCCGGCTGGACCGGCAGGGGCCTGGCGGTCGTGCTGATCCTCGTCCCGGTCGCGCTGTCGCTGCTGAGCGACCGTCCGATCGACACGCTGCAGCTCGTCTGGTCGGTGGTGCTGGCCTCGTTCATCTGGATGGGTGCCAGCCAGGCGCTGAACGTCGCCCGCATCCGTGCCCGCATCCCCCAGGTCAACGCCCGCCGGCTGGCCCGCAGGGCGATCCCGGTGATCGCCTCGACGCCGCTGTCGGAGGCGCTGCGCCAGGCCGCCGAGCAGAAGGCGGGCGCCGTCGTCGTGGTCGACCACGACGGCAGGCCGGTGGCGATCGTCAACGAGGCCGCCGTCCAGGCCACCCCCGAACACCGCCGCCCGTGGGTCGAGGTGGGCGCGCTGGCCAAGTCCCTGGAACCCGCCATGGTCCTGGCCGCCGACCTCACCGGAGAGCCCTTGATCGACGCCATGCGCGAGTCGCCTGCGGCCGAGTATCTGCTGGTCGAGCGGGGTGGCGAGATCTACGGCGTACTGGCCACCGCCGACGTCAACCGGGTCTTCTCCGGGGTCTGACTGTTTTCCCCCCGCAGGTCTGGCCGATAGGGTGCCATTTGGTCAGACTTGCACCAGTGCGGGGTTTGCCACGGTCCAGGGGTTTCACCGAATCGAGACCTTGGCTCCGCGGCCGACTGGGTATGCGTAAGGCTGGCGGCCAGCACCAAGGTGCCGGTGCCGCACAACCGCCGGCTTCCGGGGAGGAGAGGTTCAGTGACGGACCAGGGCTTCGGAGTGGTGCGTCCGCTTCCTGGCAACGGGCTGGTCGCCTACGTGGGCGGCCTGCTGCTGGTATGCGACGCTTCTGAGGCGACCGGAACCGAGCTGATCGAGGCCTTGCGGGAGACCGCCGCCACCGGTGGCGACGGCAGGGCCCTGGCCCGCCGCGCCGCCCAGGCGCTGGCCCGCGCGATGACCGGCGACCCGGCCACCTGCGCCGTGGCCGGGCCGGTGGGCGGCGGCGTGGCCGTACTCGTCAGCGGGGCGGCCACCGCCACGGTCACCACCGCCGACGGCGAGACCCGCCTGTCCGGCAGCGACTCCCTCACCTGGGCCGACCGGCTCATCTCCGGACACGTGCACCGGGTCGAGCTGAGCCTGCCCGGGGCGGGGCAGCCGCATCCGGCGGTCCAGTTCGACGGCGGCGTGGTCGGCGGCGCCGGCCTGGTCGCCGACATGATCGACGCGCCCGCCCAGGCGCCCGCGGCCCCCGCTCCGGCGCCCGCCAAGCCCGCCGAACGGCGCCCGGCTTCGCGGCCGCTGACCGAGGAACTCCCGCACACCGCCATCCACATGGACCCCGACCTCCTGCCGCAGCCCAAGCCGGAGCCGGAGCCGGCTCCCGTGCAGATGGCTCCGTACCCGATGCCGAGCCCGGAGCCCGCCCGCGACGAGCGCCCGCCGTCCGGCCCGCAGCCGACGCCCGAGCCGCACTTCGACCAGCCGCCGCCCTTCGAGGCGCAGCAGCCCTCCTCCTTCGATCAGCCGCCGTTCGAGCAGCAGTCCACCTTCGACCAGCCGCCCCCCTTCGAGGCGCAGCAGCCCTCCTCCTTCGATCAGCCGCCGTTCGACCAGCCGCCGTTCGAGCAGCAGCCGTCCGGGCAGCAGCCCGCGCAGGACCCGTGGGGCCCGCCGCCACAGCAGGCGCCCCCGCAGGTACCGCCGTCCCCGCCCAGGCACGACGACCAGCCCGCAGGCAACGGCGCCGCGCCCTCCGACGGCGACCAGCGCCCCATGGTCTACGGCGTGGACTGCAAGAACGACCACTTCAACGACCCCCGCGTCCCCTACTGCGCGGTCTGCGGCATCGCCCTCGTGCAGCGCACGCTCGTCCCCTACAAGGGCCCGCGCCCGTCGCTCGGCGTCCTCATCCTGGACGACGGCATGGCGCTGCCCCTGGAGGCCGACTACCTGCTGGGCCGCGACCCCGAGCGCGCCCCCGAGGTGGCCGGCGGCACCGCCCGCCCCGCCAAGGTCACCAGCCCCGACGGCTCGGTCTCCCGCCGCCACCTGCGCGTCGCCCTGGACGGCTGGGACGTCAACCTCGTCGACCTCGGCTCCGTCAACGGCACCCAGATCCAGCCGCCCGGCGACCCCAACTTCTACGACATCCCCCCGAACGAGCCCGTCACCATCACCCCCGGCACCACCGTCCGCGTCGGCGTCTCCCGCACCATGCGCTTCGAGGCGCACCGGGGATAATTGGCTGGGCTCTTGTGGGCGGCTCCTCGCGTCAAAGCTCTTGGAGTCACGGCTTTTAGGGTCACGGCTTTTGTGGTTACGGCAAGCCACGCCCACCCCCACCCGCCGTGGCTGGCGTGCGGCCTCCAGGGGAACGGTCATCGGCCGCGCGCCCGCCCCGCCGTGACGTGCGCAACGCGGGCAGGCTGACCGCGCCCACCACACCCGGAGGCGCCCCGGATTCGCGGACACGCGGCGGGCACCCCAAGCGCATGACGCGAGAGTCAGGTGCACGAGGTCGTGGGCACGCGAGGTTGTGGGTGTTGGGGTGGTCAGTGGCGGGTTAGGGCCTTGGCCAGTTCGGCGGGGGAGTTGACGCCCAGTTTCCAGTAGGCCTGGTTGCGGTGGTTCATGGCGGTTCGGATGGCGATGCCCAGGCGTTCGGCGATCTCGCGGTGGCTCAGGCCGGCGGCAGTCAGCTTGGCTACCTGGAGTTCCCGGCTGGTGAGGTTGGGGGCGGCCAGGCCGCGCAGGGCGGGGGTGTCGACGCCCTGGCAGGCCCCGGCCAGGGACCAGGCCTCGGTGGCCGCCGCCCGTGCGGCCTTCTCTCCTCGTGTGCGGCGCAGCAAAGACGCGGCCTGGGCTGCTGCCTCGGCCGCGTGCAGGCGCATGCCCAGGGTGTCGAAGCCGGCCGCCACGTCCAGGAGGCCGCCCGGGTCGTCGGCAGACAGGGCGCGGGCCTGGCGGGCGGCCAGCCGTACCCGGGAGCCGTCCATCACTGAGGCGAGCTCTTCCAGGCGGGGGAGGGCGGAGTGGGGTGCGCCGAGGCGGACCGCGTCGTGCAGGGCCACCGACTCGAACGCCGACAGGCCCGCCTCTCGGCACTCCGCCGCGGCGGAGAGGGCGAGTTCGGCGGCGTGGTCCAGTTCGCCGGCCGCGGCGGCTATCCATACGCGGGTCAGCGCCACCCAGCGGGTGAACGCGGTCCACGTGGCGCGGTTGCGGTCGAGGGCGGCGCGCAGGGTGGCGCGGGCGGCCGGGGCGTCACCCCGAAGCGCTTGAACCGCCGCATACGCCCCCATACAGCCGCCTACGGTCACGGCGGTCTCGTGGTTGGCCGGGGAGTGGAGGATGAGGAGTGCGGCGCCCAGTTCGCCTCTGAGGGTCGCCGCGTGGCCCCGTGACAGGGCCAGGCTGCCCTCACCGCGCGACCATCCGCGCTGACCGGCCAGTTCGGCGCGCATGGAGGCGATCGCCTGGTCCATGAGGGGGAGGTCGCCGGCGAAGTAGCCGCACATGGCCCAGGTGGAGTGCAGGGGCGAGACCAGGGCGGGGATGCCGTCGCGCCAGGACTGGGCCTCGTCCATGACCTCGCGGACCAGGTCGGCGGCCTCCCTGGTGCGGCCGGAGTAGCAGAGGGCCAGGGCGCGGGAGTTCAGCACCTGTGCCCGCAGCACCGGGCCCAGCCGCACGCCGCGCGCCTGTGCGGGGCCGGGCTCCTCCCCGGGAGAGGCCGTCGTGTCGGGAAGGGTCGTCGTGTCGGGAAGTGCTGTCGCGTCGGGGAGGGCGGCCTCCTCCGGGAGGGTGGCCGCTTGGGGGAGGGGTGCGTCTTCCGGTAGCGGCAGGCCGGAGGTGCCGGTGACGACGGCCTTGAGCGGCACGGGGTCGCCGGCGCCCGGCTCCTCCGCCGGCCGCGCGGCGGACGTTGGCGCGCCGGGCTGAGGCGGCGAGAAGGCGGGTGGGCCGGTCAGGGGATGGCCGTGCGCGGTCTTGGCGGCGGGCGGCAGGGCCGGGCCGGAAGGGGGCGGGGGTGGGCCGGAGGACAGGAGGGCGTCGCTCAGGTGGAGGGCGTCGGCGGGGCGGGCGGCCGAGGCGGTCAGGGACAGGCGGCGGGTGGCCAGTTGCAGGCGCAGGGCGGGATCTCGCAGGGACTTCTCGGTGGTGGCCAGGAGGTCGAGGGCGTCGCCCAGGCGATCCATGCCCCAGGCCAGGTTGCTGGCGACGGCCTGGACCAGGCGGGCGCGGCCGGGTTCGTCGCGGGGCGGGGCGACGGCGTCCAGGACCGCGCGAGCCCGGTCGGGCTGCTGGGCGTAGTCGAGGACGGTGGCCAGCTGGATCGCCGCCGCCGCCGCGTTCCCGGTGGCCGGCTCCGTGGCGCCGCGGGCCGTTGCGGGCGTGCTCGCCGTCGTGGGAACGCTCGCCGTACTCGCGTCCGTACTCGCGTCCATGCCCGCCTCCACCGCGGCCTCGCCCAGACGGATCGCGGTCGGGTAGTCGTGCGCCGCCCACGCCAGGCGGCAGGCGGCCAGCAGTGGCTCGGGGGCCGCGCCCAGGCCGGCGGTCAGCCGCCACACGGTGACACGGACGAGGTCCTCGACGCGGCGCAGGCCGGTGGGTTCGACGGCGGCGACGAGGTCGGCGTGCCTGCGGCGGCGGCGCAGTTCCGGGCAGTGCTCGCGGGCGACCTCGCCGTAGAGGGGGTGGCCGAGGCGGGCGATCTCGCGGCGGCGGTCCACGGCGACCTTGATGAGGCCGCGTTCCTCCGCCTCCAGCACCGCCTCCTCCGAGCACAGGGCCGACAGGGTTCTGGCGCCCACCGGCTCGGCGAAGGCCGTGTACTCCAGTACCGCCTTCAGGGCGGGCGAGAGGGCGCCGATGCGTTCGTGGATGAGGTCGGCCAGGCGCGGGGCCAGCGGCGGGTCGCCGGTCAGCTTCCACACGCCCTGGATGGGGTGGAGCGATCCAGCGGCGCGCGCCGCCGTCACGACCTCCTGCAGGAACAGCGCGTTGCCCTCGGTGATCTCGCCCAGGCGCCGGGCGGTGGCGTCGTCGGGCGGTCCGCCGAGCGCCGCGGCGAGCACGGCCACGAGGTCGGCGTCGCTGAACGGGTCCACGTCGAGGCGGCGGACGTGGCCGTCGCGCCACAGTCCGGTCATCGAGTCGGGCGTGGGTTCGCCGGTGCGGAGCGTGGCCACGAGGCGGGCCTGGCGGCCCCGTACCAGGGAGGCGACGACCTCGGCCGAGTGGCTGTCGAGCAGGTGCGCGTCGTCCACGGCGAGGACGAGGGTGCGGCCGCGGGCCTGCTTGAGGAGTTCCTCGCCCGCCCAGCGCAGCGTGTTGACCAGGTGGGGCGGATGGTCGCGGGGGATGAGGTCGGCCAGCGCGCCGTTGGGGATGCCGCTGGCCGCCTTGGTCGCGGTGATCGGGAGAAGCGTGACCCTGCCCGGCCGGAAGGCCTCCAGGATCTTCCCGGCGAGCCTGCTCTTGCCCACCCCGGCGGGACCGGCGACGAGCACGCCCTGCGCGGTCGGATCGCGCGCGAGGCGGACCAGGTGTTCCAGTTCCTGCCTGCGCCCGGCGAACGGCCAGGTCTTCATACTGGGAGATTACGCCCTTGATGCAATTAATGTGATCGAATATCTTCCGTTCTGTGGCGCGGTGGGGGGCGAAATTCGACGTCGATTGCCCGGGTTGCGGACGGCAGACTCTGGCCCGTGAAGCGGACGCGCCGCACCGGGTTTTTCTCCCGTCCGAATTGCGGCCTTTTGTGCTGGCCGCCTGCCAGAGTTGCCGCCAGGTGATGCTGCTGCTGTCCGGGGAGCCCGCGCCGGACGCCGACCCCGACGACCTGCCCGCCCGCCCCGCCGAGGTGCTGTGGCCGGTGCCCGGACGGGAGATCGGCGAGCAGGTTCCGGTTCTCGTGCGGGCCGAGCTCACCCAGGCCAGGGCGGGCCTGCGCGCGGGTTCAGGGGCCGCAGCGGTGCTGCACGTGCGGCGCCTGCTGGAGGCGGTCTGCGCCGACCACGGCATCACCGGCCGCACGCTCTTCCACGCCCTGCGCGAACTGCGGGCGGCCGGCCGGATCGACGGCTGGCTCCTGAGCTGGGCCGAGGAACTACGCGAACTCGGCAACGAGGCCGCCCACCTCGGCGCCGCCCCGCTCACCCGCCAGGAGGCCGCCGACGCGGTGGAACTCGCCGAAGCCTTCATTGACTATTTATATGTATTTTCCCCGAAATATCGTGACTTTCAGGTACGGCGAGCGCGCCCACCCGGGAAACGCCGTTCAACGGCCGTCGAGACCACGGCCATGCGCATTCTCCGGAAAACGCGTACGCCTTTCGCCGTCCACCCCTATCCGCACGACCCCGCCCACACCAAGTCCCGCGCCGCCGTGGCGCTGTCCCTCGGCGTCCCGCCGCCCCGCATGCTCAAGGCCGTCGTCCTCTACCTGGGCCACCACGCCGTCCTGGCCATCGCCGCCATCGAGGGCCGCATCGACGAGAACGCCCTGGCCGCCGCGTTCGGCGCCGGCGCCGCCCGGGTGGCCACGCGGGCCGACGTCGAACGCATCGGCGAGGCGATCGCGGCCGACGTCCTGAGCCCGGTGGCGCTGCCGTACCTGCCGTCGGTGCTCGACGCGGGCGCGGCCGGGCAGGACAGCGTGTACATCCCCAGCGGGCGGCACGGGCTGGAACTGGAGCTCGCGCCCCGGGACCTGATCCGGGTGACCTCCGCCCGGACCGCCGCGATCGTGAAATGAGAGCCATGCCCGACATCACGCTGGAGGGGGAGGCCGACCTGCTGCACTCCCTGGAGGAGTGGCTGCGTGACGTGGACGCGCTGCGGGGGCGGGTCACCCTGCGTGCGGGGCGGCCGGGGCCGGGGCGGATGGGTTCCGGGCAGCCGGAACTGCTGGTGGCGATGGAGGGCGAGGCTCAGGCGGAGGCGCTGGGCCGTACCGTGGAGATGTGGCTGCGGGTGCGCGGGCGCGGCGTCACGCTGAAACTGCGGGTGGGACAGCAGGTGACCGAGCTCGACCTGCGGGGTGACGTGGACGTCGACCGGCTCGCCCGCCAGGTGGACGCCCTGCTCCGCGACGCCCTCCACACCGCGGGCCCCTGACACCGGCCCGGCGGACCCGACAACGGCGCACGCCCTGAGACACGCGCGCCACCGCCCGAACAGGCGCTCACACCCCGAACGGGCGCTCACACCCCGGTCAGGCGGGAAGACCCGGACGGGCGGCCACAAGGCGAAGGCCTGCGACGCGCGATGGGAACAAGGCCTGCGACGGGTGGGTCTGGGCCGGAGGCATGCGATGCGCGGTCAGGAGTCCAATGCCTGTGACGGGTGGTCAGGGGGCGAAGGCCTGGACGCCGCGGAGCAGGCGTACGGCCGCCTCCATCCCGCTGGCCGCCTCAAGCGCCCGCCCCGCGGCCGTGGCGAAGCGGCCGAGCAGGTGCGTGTCGAAGTCGTCGAAGTCCCGCCCCGCGGTCCACAGGAACGCCTGCTCCCGCGTCGCCAGCGGCACCGGCACCGCCAGGAACCCCGGCTCGCCCACCGGCACGTCCCGCGCCAGCAGCACGGGCCCGCGGCAGACGGCCAGTTCCTTCAGCACCCCGGACTCGGCCAGCCAGGCCCGCACGCCCAGCGGGTCGCCCGGCGGGCCGTGCAGGGCCACGGATCTGGCCAGCTCCTGGAGCGGATCCACCTGGACGAACCCGGCGTACCCGGCGGCCGTCACGACCGCCGCCGACCGGGCCAGGCGGTCGATGAGCGCCCCCACGTCCACGCGGGAGAAGTCCTGGATGAGATCGTGCACAGCGACGTCGGTGCGGCTGATCCTCATGGAAGTCCCAACGGCCGGCGGTGCCTGATGGGTCGGTGGTTTCGACTATTACCTCCCAAATCCGCCCTTGGCCAGACCTTCAACCGGTAATCAGGATTTTTCCCCCAGTTTGGGATGCAGGAGCAGCCACTCCACATCGTCCGACCAGCCGCCGTCGAGACGGGGGAGAAGCTGGGGATGCACGTGCTGGCGGGTGAAGCCGGCCCGCTCCAGCACCCGGTGGGAGGCGGTGTTGTCCACGGCGGTCCCGGCCGTCAGGCGGCGCAGCGGGGTGGCCGCGAACGCCCACTCCACCAGCAGCGCCAGCGCCCTGCTCATGAAGCCCCTGCCGCGGAAGCCAGGCACCAGCGAGTAGCCGACCATGGCCTGGTGGAGGACCTGCGTCACGTTCACCAGCTGCACGTGCCCGGCGAAGGCGCCCGTGGCCGCGTCCTCGATCACCACCTCCACCCGCTGGCCCGACATCCACCAGAAGCCGGTGTAGCGGCAGCGGCGCACGTAGTCCGGCAGCGGGCCGGGGGGCGCCATCGAGTACGAGCGCACGACCGGGTCGCCCATCATCGCCAGGAACCCCTCGGCGTGCTGCTCGCCGATCGGCGCCAGCCGTACCACGCCGTCGGTGAGGTGACCGCCGGGAAAGAACGGAAAGTACGGCTCGGCCGCCTCGACCGGCTCGCCCGCCACCCTGCCGAACGTCACCTGGTCGGTCCTGCTGCCGTCGCGCAGCCGCTTGCCCTCGCGCCTGATGCCCTCCTGCCGGAACCCGGCCTTGTAGGCGGCGCGCAGGCTGGCGAGGTTGCTCACCTCGGCCTCGAGTTCGACGCGGGCGGCCCCGTGGTCGAGCGCCCAGTCGGCGAGCGCCCTGGCGACGGTGCTGGCCACGCCGGTGCCGCGGGCGTGCGGCGCGACAAGGTAGCCGACCGAGGTGGTGCCATAGCGGTCGATCGGCTGCAATCCGGCCGAGCCCACGAAACGGCCCTCGCGGGTGATCGTGAACTCCGCGCCGCCCTTCGCCCACTTCTCCTCGGTCCCGCGCAGGTAGTCGCGGGCGTCCTCGGCCGTGTACGGCGAGGCGAGGAACGGCAGGAACCTGGCCGTCACCGGGTCGTCACAGGCCTGCACGACCGCCTGGGTGTCGTCGTCGGTGGGGGGCCGCAGCAGCAGCGGGCCGGCGGAGATCACATCGCGCGGAAACATCCCCCCTTCATATCGCGCGTCTGGGACCAGTCGAAATCCCTATAACCTTGCCGCCATGGGTTTCCGCAGGCATGGGCCTTTCCAGGCGGGGGATCAGGTGCAGCTCACCGACCCCAAGAACAAGCGCCACACGATCACGCTCAAGGAGGACGGCGTCTTCCACACCCACAAGGGCGCCATCCCCCACGCCGAGCTGATCGGCCAGCCCGAGGGCTCGGTGGTGCGTTCTTCCGGCGGCACCCAGTACCTCGCCTTCCGGCACCTGCTGCAGGACTACACGCTGGCGATGCCGCGCGGCGCCGCGGTGATCTACCCGAAGGACGCCTCGATGATCGTCGGCATGGCCGACGTCTTCCCGGGCGCGCGGGTGATCGAGGCGGGGGTCGGCTCGGGCGCCCTGACCTGCTTCCTGCTGCGGGCCGTCGGTCCTGAGGGGCACGTCACGTCGTACGAGCGCCGCCAGGAGTTCGCCGACGTGGCCCGCAAGAACGTCGAGAAGTTCTACGGCGGCGAGACCGACACCTGGCGCCTGGTCGTCGGCGACCTCAACGAGAGCATCGACGAGATCGACGTCGACCGGGTCATCCTCGACATGCTGGCCCCGTGGGAGTGCGTGGAAGCGGCCGCCAAGGCCCTCACCCCGGGCGGGGTCATCTGCTGTTACGTCGCCACGACGACCCAGATGTCCAAGACGGTGGAGACGATTCGGGATCACGGGAGTTTCACCGAGCCCCATGCGTGGGAGACCCTCCTTCGCGACTGGCATGTCGAGGGCTTGGCCGTAAGGCCTGATCATCGGATGATCGGCCACACCGGGTTCCTCGTCACCGCCCGCCGCATGGCCGACGGCGTCACACCGCCGCCGCGCCGCAGACGACCGAAGGGGACCACCGAAGAACTATGACAATTTGGCCACGAGGGTGCGTTGGTGCGTGACACGGGAACATCTCGCCGTGTTCATATGCTGGCAGGATTAAACGCACCATTGGGGATTATTCACCGAATACCGAATGTCACTCTACGAACACTGCCCGGCCAGGTTACGGAGGGGCCCGAGATAGGTAAGGTCCTTAGTAGTCGCCCTCGACTGGGAAGGAGGTGACGGGGCGTGGCAGCTCGCGATGATGCTGAGGCTCGAGCCGCGCAGCGCGAACGGGAGGTCGCTGATCTCACAACACAGGTCTCCTTCCTCCAAGAGGAGATCACCGCGCTGAGGCGGAAGCTGGCCGAGTCACCCCGTCAGGCCAGGGTCCTGGAAGAGCGTCTCCATGAGGTCCAGGCGAATCTGGCGGCGGTGACCGGCCAGAACGAACGCCTGGTGGCAACTCTCAAGGAGGCCAGGGACCAGATCGTCGCCCTCAAGGAAGAGGTGGACCGGCTGGCGCAACCGCCATCCGGGTTCGGCACCTTCCTGGAGGCCAGAGAAGACGGCACGATCGAGGTGTTCACCGGAGGGCGCAAGCTCCGCGTGAACGTCAGCCCGGCCGTCGACGTCGACTCGCTCCGGCGTGGCCAGGAGGTCATGCTCAACGAGGCGCTCAACGTGGTCGAGGCACTCGGCTACGAAGAGGTCGGCGAGATCGTGATGCTCAAGGAACTGCTCGACAACGGCAAGCGCGCCCTGGTCATCTCGCACGCCGACGAGGAACGCGTCGTGCGCCTGGCCGAGTCGCTGGTCGACCAGCCCATCAGGGCCGGCGACTCGCTGCTGCTCGAGCCGCGCTCCGGCTACGTCTACGAGCGCATTCCCAAATCCGAAGTCGAAGAGCTGGTGCTCGAAGAGGTCCCGGACATCTCCTACGAGGAGATCGGCGGCCTCATGCGGCAGATCGAGCAGATCAGGGACGCCATCGAGCTGCCCTACCTGCACGCCGACCTCTTCCGCGAGCACAAGCTCAGGCCCCCGAAGGGCGTGCTGCTGTACGGCCCGCCCGGCTGCGGCAAGACGCTCATCGCCAAGGCGGTCGCCAACTCGCTGGCCAAGCAGGTCGCCGAGAAGACCGGCCAGGAAGGCAAGAGCTTCTTCCTCAACATCAAGGGCCCGGAGCTGCTCAACAAGTACGTCGGTGAGACCGAGCGGCACATCCGCCTGGTCTTCCAGCGGGCGCGTGAGAAGGCCTCAGAGGGCACCCCGGTGATCGTGTTCTTCGACGAGATGGACTCGATCTTCCGCACCCGAGGCTCTGGCGTCAGCTCCGACGTCGAGAACACCATCGTGCCCCAGTTGCTGTCGGAGATCGACGGCGTCGAGGGCCTGGAGAACGTCATCGTCATCGGCGCCTCCAACCGCGAGGACATGATCGACCCGGCGATCCTGCGGCCCGGCCGCCTGGACGTCAAGATCAAGATCGAGCGGCCGGACGCCGAGGCGGCGAAGGACATCTTCTCCAAGTACCTCGTCACCGGACTTCCCCTGCACCCGGAGGACCTCAGCGAGCACGGCGAATCGCGCGAGGGCACCATCGCGGGCATGATCCAGAGCGTCGTGGAGCGCATGTACACCGAGAGCGAGGAGAACCGCTTCCTCGAGGTGACCTACGCCAACGGCGACAAGGAAGTCCTGTACTTCAAGGACTTCAACTCCGGCGCGATGATCCAGAACATCGTCGACCGGGGCAAGAAGATGGCCATCAAGCAGTTCCTGGAGACGGGGCAGAAGGGCCTGCGGGTGCAGCACCTGCTGGCCGCCTGCGTCGATGAGTTCTCCGAGAACGAGGACCTGCCCAACACCACCAACCCGGACGACTGGGCGCGGATCTCCGGAAAGAAGGGCGAGCGGATCGTGTACATCCGCACCCTGGTCTCCGGCAAGCAGGGATCCGAGGCCGGCCGTTCCATCGACACCGTCGCCAACACGGGCCAGTACCTGTAACGCCACGGACGTGAGGTGGCCGCGCGGATCTCCTCCGCGCGGCCCTTCCGTTTCCGGGGTGGCCTCAGCGCAGTCCGGGGTCCAGGGAGTTGAGGAGCTGGGCCGCGGCGGTGCGCAGGTAGGCGATGAAGGAGCGGGCCGCCGGGTTCGGGTTCGTGGGACGGCGGGCCACGCCGATGCGGCGGAACAGCCGCTGGTTGACCACCCGGCACACCTGGACGCCGGTGACGCCCTGCAGGCCCAGGCTCGGCACCAGCGCCACGCCCAGCCCGGCGCGTACCAGGCCGATCGTCACCTCGTAGTGGTCGCTGCGGCAGCGCACCTGCGGGGTGAAGCCCTCCAGCGCGCTGGCGCGTTCCAGCGTCGAGACCGGATGCTCGGCGCCGAACGTCGTGATCCAGTGCTCACCGGCCAGCTCCGCCAGCCGTACCCGGGGACGCTGGGCGGCCTGGTGGCCGGCGGGCACCACGAGCAGTTGCGGCTCGTCGAACAGGTGCAGGACCTCCACCCCGTCCGGGCACTTCCACGGATCCAGCGCGTGCTCGAAGACCACGAGCACGTCGAGCGCGCCGCGCTCGAGATCGGGCAGCAGCTCGTACGGCTGGCCCTCCACCAGGTCGAGCCGCACGCTCGGATAGCGGGTGGCGAAGCGCGACAGGGCCAGCGGCAGCAGGCGGTACCCGGCCGAGGCGAAGAAGCCGATCCGCAGCTCGCCCGCGTCGACCCGGGCCTGGGCCAGCAGGTCCTTCTCGGCCGCCTCCAGGATGTCGACGACCTCCTGCGCCCGGTGGGCCAGCCGGCGGCCGGCCTCGGTCAGCCGCAGGCTCTGCGCGTTGCGCTCCACCAGCCCGACGCCCGCCTCCTCCTCCAGCTTGGCGAGCTGGTGGGAGACGGCCGACGGCGACAGCTTCAGGCCGCGCGCGGCCCCCGCGATGCTGCCGGTGCGGAACACCTCCAGCAGCACCCGGAGACGATGGCTGCCGAGCATGCGGCCTCCTCTGTCGAACGGACGTGGGCCTACCCTAATCAGCCCAGGTCAGGCGGCGATGAGCAGGCCCGCCTGGCGTACGGCGGCGGCCAGGTCGTCCTCGCTGCCGGCCGGGCCGCAGGCGAGCACGGCGTAGGCGCGCTCGCCCATCAGCCCGACGTCGGCCCGCACGCCCTCGTCGGTGCCGGTCTTGTTGGCCAGCCACGCGCCCTCCGGGTCGTGCCGGACCAGCGCGGGCACGAGCGTGTGGTCGGTGTTGGCCAGCATCCACTCGCGCAGCTGCACCTGCCAGCCGTTGCTCCCGGCCACCAGCGCGGCCAGGCCCGCCAGCTCCGCCGCGGTCCCCACGGCGAACGTCGGCGGGTGCTCAGGGCCGCGCGGCTCGCGGATGCGGTCGAGCAGCCGCGTACGGGTCAGGCCGAGCGCCGCCCCCGCCGCGTTGACCCGGTCGAGGCCGACGGTGCGCAGCAGCGCGTTGGTGGCGGTGTTGTCGCTGACGGCCGCGGTCATGAGGGCCAGGTCGGCGACGCTCCACGTGCGCGCGCTCAGCCCGAGCAGCACGCCGGAGCCGCCGCAGTAGTCCTCCTCCTCCAGGCGCACGGGCGTGGCGGGGTCGAGGATGCCGCCGTCGATGCTCATCGCGACCTCGGCCAGCAGGAGGAGCTTGCCGACGCTGGCCAGCGGCAGCTCGGCGTCCTCGTTGATCCCGAATCCGCCGCCGGGGCGGCGTACCGCCACCGCCAGCGTTCCCGGGCAGGCCGCCGCGAGCTCGGCGAGCGTCATGGGGTGACGATCCCGCCGGGCGTGGCGCCGGTCGGCTCGCCGCCGGCCACCGTCGGCTCGCCCGCCACCACGACCGCCGCCATCCCCCGAGGGGGCAGCAGCGGGTCGGCGTAGGTGGCCGCGTCCGCGATCGCCGCCGGGTCGAACACCACCAGATCGGCATGGGCCCCGTCGCGCACCACCCCGCGACCGGCCAGGCCGAAGCGCCCGGCGGCCATCCCGGTCATCTTGTGCACCGCCGCCTCCAGCGACAACAGGCCCTCCTCTCGCGCGTAGTGCCCCAGCACCCGCGGGAACGTCCCGGCGATCCGCGGATGCGGCCGCCCCGGCTTCGGCACGCCGTCCGAGCCGATCATCGTGAACTCCGCCGCCAGCACCCGGCGCACGTCGTCCTCGCGCATCGAATGGCTGATGATCGTCACCTGGCCGCCCTCGGCCAGCAGCAGCTCGGCCGCCGCGTCCACCGGGTCGCCGCCGAGCGAGGCGATCGTGCGGCCCTCCAGCTCTCGGTGCCCCACGGCCGAGGCCACCGAGATGAGGTCCCAGCCGCCGTTGCCGACCGTGTTCTCCCAGCCGGGCACGCCCTCGGCGATCGCGTGGCGCATCCTGTCGCGCTGGGCGGGGTCGCGCAGCCGTTCCAGCAGGGCGGGGGTGCCGCCGTCGTTGGCCCACGGCGGCAGCATCGCCGACAGCGACGTGCTCCCCGCCGTGTAGGGGTAGACGTCGCAGGTGACGTCCATGCCCCCGGCGCGCAGCTCGGCCAGGCGGGCGAGGGTCCGCTCGGTCCTGCCCCAGGCGTGCCTGCCCGCGGTCTTGTGGTGGGAGACGTGCAGCGCCGCGCCGCTCCTGCGGGCGATCTCGGCCGCCTCCTCCAGCGCCTCCTCCACGCGCGCCATCTCGTCGCGCAGATGGGTCACGTACGGCCGGCCGTACCGCGCGGCCACGCTCGCCAGCGCGACCACCTCGTCGGTGCCGCCGTAGGTGCCCGGCGTGTAGATCAGTCCGGTCGAGAGCCCGGCCGCGCCCGCCGCGAGCGCGTCGCCGAGCAGTCCGCACATGACGTCCAGCTCGTACGGCGAAGCCGCCCGGTCCTCATACCCGACCACCCCCGCCCGCAGCGTGCCGTGCCCGACCAGCGAGGCGAGATGATTGGCCCGGGGCGCCCCGGCATGCGCCTCCGCAAACCCCGCGAAGTCACGAAATATCGGTACTCGGCCGCCGAAAGAGGTCCGGCTTGACCGTGACAGCTCCTCCAGCCGCTCCGGCAGCGCGGGGAACAGGCTCGACCCGCAGTTGCCGCAGATCTCCGTCGTCACCCCCATCCGCACCGGCGCCGCGGCCAGCTCCGCGAACTCGGGGCCGAACAGCGAGGCGGCGTCGGAGTGGGTGTGCACGTCGATGAACCCGGGCGCCACCACCATCCCGGCCCCGTCCAGCACCACGCGCGCCCGGGGATCCGGCTGAGATCCGGCGCCCGGGGCGTACCCCTGAGGGGAAGGGGATCCGGGGGCGGGGCCGTACCCGTGAGGGGAGGGGCCTGAAGGCGGCAGGAGGACCACGCGGCCGTCCAGAGCGCCGACGTCGGCGCGGTGCAGGGGCGCGCCCGTGCCGTCGGCCAGGCGCGCGCCCGTGATGAGCAGGTCCAGCATCACAGCACCTGCCCGAGGAACGCCCGGGTCCGCTCGTGGCGGGGATTGGCCAGCACCTCGCGCGGTGGCCCCTCCTCCACGATCAGCCCGTCGTCCACGAACACCAGGTGGTCGCCCGCCTCCCGCGCGAAGCCCATCTCGTGGGTCACCACGATCATGGTCATCCCGCTCGCCGCCAGATCGCGCATGACCGCCAGTACCTCCTGCACCAGCTCCGGGTCCAGGGCGCTGGTCGGCTCGTCGAACAGCATCACCTTCGGGTTCATGGCCAGGCTACGGGCGATCGCCACCCGCTGCTGCTGGCCGCCCGACAGCTGCGACGGGTAGTGCCCGGCCCGGTCGGCCAGCCCCACCCGCGCCAGCAGTTCCCCGGCCCGCTGCGCCGCCCGCGCGCGTGGCACGCGCTGGACCGCGCAGGGTCCCTCCATCACGTTCTCCAGCGCCGTCATGTGCGGGAACAGGTGGAAGCGCTGGAACACCATGCCGACCTTCTGCCGCTGCCCGCACAGCTCATCGGGCCGCAGCAGGTGCAGCCGCCCGGCCCGCTCCCGGTAGCCGACGAGCTCGCCGTCCACCCAGACCCGGCCCGAGTCGATCGTCTCCAGCCGGTTGACGCAGCGCAGGAGCGTCGACTTGCCGGAACCCGACGGGCCCACGACGCACACCACACCGCCCTCCGGCACCTCCAGGCTGACGCCCTTGAGCACCTCCAGCGCGCCGTATTTCTTCCTGACCGACTGCAGCCTGACCATGCTCACGACGCGTACCCCCTGCTGAAGCGCCTTTCCAGGAAGTGCTGGCCGACGCTGGCGACGCTCGTCAGCAGCAGGTACCACAGCGACGCCACCACCAGCAGCGCGATCACCTCGAAGTTCTCCAGGTAGATGCGCTGCGAGACGGTCAGCAGCTCCGCCCCGGCGATCACCGACACCATCGAGGTCGTCTTCAGCATCGAGATGAACTGGTTGCCGGTCGGCGGGATGATCACCCGCATCGCCTGCGGCAGCACCACCCGGCGCAGGATCTTCCTGTGCGACATGCCGAGCGACTCGGCCGCCTCGCGCTGGCCGGGATCCACCGAGCGGATGCCCGCCCGGACGATCTCCGCCATGTACGCGCCCTCGTTGATCGTCAGCCCCAGCAGCGCCGCGATGAACGGCGTGATCAGCTGGTGCGCCTGCCACTCCACGAGCATCGGCCCGCCGAACGGCACGCCGATCCCGATCACCGGGAACACCAGCCCGATGTTGAACCAGAAGATCAGCTGAACCAGCAGCGGCGTGCCGCGGAAGAACCACGTGTACAACGCCGAGGCGCCGCGCAGCACCGGGCTGTCCGACAGCTGCATCACCGCCGCCGTCACCCCCAGCACCACGCCCAGCCCCATCGACAGCACCGTCAGCGCGATCGTGACCAGCAGCCCGCCCAGAATTCTGCCGTCGAACAGGAACGCCACGATCACGTCCCAGTGCAGGTTCTCGTTGACGACGACCGTGTACGCCAGCCACACCAGCCCCAGCGCGGCGGCGGCCGCGGCGACCATCGGTCCCGGCCGCCGCGGCTTCACCGCCTCGATCGGAAGCTCGGCCGTCACGGCGCACCCGTGTTGACGGTCACCTTGGAGACCGCGTTGGGGCCGGTGCCGTACTTGTCGAGCACCGCCTTGTAGGAGCCGTCGTCGACCATCTCCTGCAGCGCCTTGGCGATCGCGTCGCGCAGGCCCGTGTTCTGCTTGCCGACCGCGATGCCCCAGGGGCCGGCGTCGTACTGCTCGGCCAGCACCTCGTACTTGCCGGTGTCCTTCGCGAACATGTACGCCACCGGCGAGTCCACGATCGTCGCCACCGTCCGGCCCGAGTCGATCGTCAGCAGGCCGGTCGGCGCGTCCTCGCTCTGCAGGATCTCCATCTTCTTTTCGCACTTGTCGTTCTGGCGCTTGCCGATCTCCAGGTTCGAGGAGCCCTTGGCCAGCACGACCTTCTTGCCGCACAGGTCCGCCAGCGACGTGATGCCCTCCGGGTTGCCCTTCTTGACCATCACCGAGCCGCCCGCGTTGAAGTAGTCGACGAAGTCGACCGCCTGGCGGCGCTGGGCCGTGTCGCTCAGCGACGACATCGCGATGTCCCACCGGCCGCCCTGCAGGCCAGGGATGAGCCCGTCGAACGCCGCGTTCGTCACCGTCGTCTTCAGCCCGAGCCGCGTGCCGATGGCCGTGGCCAGGTCCGGGTCCACGCCGGTCAGCTCCTGCGTGCCCGGCTTGTACATCTCCATCGGCGGATAGCCCTCCGACGTCGCCACACGCAGCACGCCCGCCTCGCGGACGCTCTGCGGCACCAGTTCCTTGGCGCTCTTGCCGCCCGACTCCGGGGCTGAGGGCGCCGCCGTACCGGAGGACGACCTGCCGCAGCCCGCGCCCAGCGCGCACACCGCGACCAGCGCGATGACCAGGTGTTTTCGCATGGCGGCCATCGTTGGCGAGCACTTCGCCCGATCCCAAGGGATGTGCACGCTTCTGCCCCTCAGCATCGAAACCCTCGATGCTGAGGCACCGGCACCCGCGACGCTTCCTACGCTGACGCGACATGAGCATCGACAGCGTGTGGCCGGCGAGCGCGACCTGGGCCGAAGGCGTGCTGCACCTCGGCGGCCTGGCCGTCACCGACCTGGCCCGCGAACACGGCACCCCCGCCTACATCCTCGACGAGGCCGACTTCCGCGCCCGCGCCCAGGCCTGGCGCGACGCGCTGCCCGGCGGCGACGTGCACTACGGCGGCAAGGCGTTCCTGTGCCCGGAGGTCGTGCGCTGGCTGGACCGGCTCGGGCTCAACCTCGACGTGTGCACCGGCGGCGAACTGGCCGTCGCCCAGGCCGGCGGCATGCCGCCCGAGCGCGTGGTCTTCCACGGCAACAACAAGTCCGAGGACGAACTGCGCCGCGCCGTCGCGTGGGGCGTCGGCTGCGTCGTGCTGGACTCCTTCGCCGAGCTGGAACGGCTGGCCGCCATCGCCGCCGGGCACGGGAGCGTCCAGCCCGTCATGATCCGCGTCACCCCGGGCGTCGACGCCCGCACCCACAAGTCCATCGCGACCGGCGGAGAGGACTCCAAGTTCGGCTTCTCGCTGTCGGCGGGCGACGCCGAACGCGCGGTCCGCCTGGTCCGCGCCCGGCAGTCCCTGCGCCTGTCGGGCCTGCACTCCCACATCGGCTCGCAGATCCTGCAACTGGACGGCTTCGCCGAGGCCGCCCGGCGCATGACCGCCTTCGCCCGCGCCATGGACGTCGACCGCCTCGACCTCGGCGGCGGCCTGGGCATCGCCTACCGTCCCGGCGACCCCCGGCCGCCCGCACCGTCGGACCTCGTGACCATCCTGCAGAAGGAGACCGGCGGCCTGCACCTGTCCGTCGAACCCGGCCGCTCCATCGCCGGGCCCTCCACCGTCGCCCTGTACACGGTCGGCACCATCAAGGGCGGCTACGTCAGCGTGGACGGCGGCATGAGCGACAACCCCCGCCCCGCGATGTACGGCTCCCCGTACACGGCCGTGCTGGCCTCCCGCGCCTCCTCCGCTCCCGCCCGCGGGTTCACGGTGGTCGGCAAGCACTGCGAGAGCGGCGACGTCCTCGTCCGCGACGCCCGCCTTCCCGGCGACCTGGAGCCCGGCGACGTGCTCGCGGTGCCCGCCAGCGGGGCCTACCAGCGCTCGATGGCCAGCAACTACAACCACGTGCCCCGGCCGCCGGTCGTCGCCGTCCGGGACGGCGCGGCCCGCGTGGTGGTCCGCGGGGAAACCGAATCCGACCTTCTCCGGCTCTATCCGTAACCCTGGTTAGCATGGCCGCCATGCTCAATCCCGGCCGCTCGCCGTACACCAGCACCGACCGGGACCTGATCGGCGTCGCGCACGCCCGTCAGGTCCGCGATCACTTCGCCGCCGCGCCGACGCCCCTGACGGCGCTTGCGCGGCTGGCCGCCGGGCAGCGCGTCGGGAAGATCCTGGTCAAGGACGAGAGCGACCGCATGGGGCTGGGGAGCTTCAAGGCGCTCGGCGGCGGTTACGCGGTGGCCAGGCTGGTCGGCGAGGAGGCGGGGCCGGACGCGGGGGAGGGGCGGCTGCGGGAGGTGGCGGCCCGTGCGCCGTTCGTGTGCGCCAGCGCGGGAAACCACGGGATCTCCGTGGCCGCCGGGGCCAGGGCGCTCGGCGGGACCTGCGTGGTCTATCTGAGCCACGAGGTGCCCGAGGAGTTCGCCGATCGGCTCCGGGCCCTCGGCGCCCGGGTACGGCGCAGCGGCGCCGACTACGACGAGAGCATGGCCGACGCCCTCCGGGCGGCCACCGGCAACGGCTGGCGGCTCATCTCCGACAGCTCCTGGCCCGGCTACACCCGGGTGCCCCTGGACGTCATGCGCGGCTACACCGCCCTGCTCGACGAGGCCTACGAGGCGGGCGCCGCGCCCACGCACGTGTTCGCGCAGGCTGGGGTGGGCGGCCTGGCCGCGGCGGCCGCCGCCTACGTGCGCGACCGGTGGGGCGAGGACCCGGTGGTGGTCGTGGTGGAGCCCGAGGGCGCCCCCTGCCTGCTGGAGAGCGTGCGGGCGGGTGAGCCGCTGCGGGTGAAGGGCTCCCCGACCTCCCTGGGCCGCCTGGACTGCCTGGAGCCCTCCCTCCTGGCCTTCAGGCTCCTCGGGCACCTGGCCGACGCGTTCGTCACCGTGACCGACGCCCAGGCCGTCCTGGCCGCCGCCGCGATGGGCGAGGAGGGCGTGCGCGTCTCGCCGTGCGGAGCCACGGGTACGGCGGGGCTGATGGCCCTGGACGACGACACGCGGAGCGCGCTGCGGCTCGGCCCTGACTCCACCGTCCTGGTCATCGGCACGGAGGGGCCGGTTTAGGGGCGGCAGCGCGGGGTTGTAAATCACCGCGAAAATAAACGCATGGGACAGATGGGAACCAAGTGACGCACGAGACGCGTCAAAGCGGGCGTGCATCGTCGGGCGCCGGAGCGGCTTGCTGAACTGGATCTGCTGCGGTTCGTCGCGGCGCTGGCCGTAGTGGCCTTCCACTACCTGGTGGCCTTCAAGTCGGTGTGGGGTGAGCAGCCCGCCGAACTGTTCCCCGCGGTCGCCCCCCTGGCCGGGCTGGGAATCCTGGGCGTCGAGCTGTTCTTCATGATCAGCGGGTTCGTGATCCTCATGAGCGCCTGGGGCCGCGGGCTGGGGGCATTCGCGCGCTCGCGGTTCGTCCGCCTGTATCCGGCCTACTGGCTGAGCCTCGCCGCCGCCTTCGGCCTGTACGGCGTGCTCGCGCTCAAGGGGCCCGACCCCAAGCTGACCGGCGCCGAGTACGCCCTGAACGCCACCATGTTCCAGCGCCTGTTCAAGGGCATCGACGCGGTCGGCGTCTACTGGTCGCTCTGGGCCGAGCTGCGCTTCTACCTGATCATGGCCGTCATGATCCTCATCGGCATCACCGCCAACCGGATCCTGATACTCGGCGGCGTCTGGCTGGCCGCCGCCACCGGCGCCCTGTTCCTGGACAACCAGGTCGTCAACGAGATCGTCATGCCCGCCTACGCCCCGTACTTCGTCGCCGGCATGTCCCTCTACCTGATCCACCGGCGCGGCTCCTCCTGGCTGCCCTGGCTCTACGTCGTGGCCGGATGGGCCCTGGCGCTCAACGCCGCGCTCGAACGCGTCGAACGCCGGGTCAAGGCCGCCGGATCGGCCGCCATGCCGGTCACCGACCTCGGCGTCATCCTCACCGTCACCGCGATCTTCGTGGTCATGGCCCTGGTCGCGCTCGGGCTCCTGCGGATGCGTTCCAACGGCCTGCTGACCGCGCTGGGCGGCACCACCTACCCGCTGTACCTGTTCCACTCGGCCGCGGCCGTCGTCCTCATCCCGCTGCTCGCGGGCGGCCTGCCGCCCTGGCTGATCGCCCTCGTGACCCTGCTCGCCGCGATCTTGGTGTCCTATCTCGTCTACGCGTGCGTCGAACGTCCGGTCCAGCGACTTCTCAGACCACGCAAGTCATCCCGAACCCCAGCAGCGCCCTCCACACAGGTCGAAAAGGCGTCGGTGCCATAACTCTGTGGCCTTGGGGCACTGTGAAGGGCATAGGCTCGGGCATATAAACGGCGGATAGCGATTTGGCTGGACGACGAGAGGTGCGCATGACGGTGCGTCGGGTGATGGGCATCGAGACCGAGTACGGCATTTCCGTACCAGGTCAGCCAGGCGCCAACGCGATGGTGACCTCATCGCAGGTCGTGAACGCCTACCTGGCCGCCTCGGCGGCCCGGGCGCGACGCGCCAGATGGGACTTCGAGGAGGAGAACCCGCTGCGCGACGCGCGCGGCTTCGACCTGGCCAGGGAGGTGGCCGATCCCAGCCAGCTCACCGACGAGGACCTCGGCCTGGCCAACGTCATCCTCACCAACGGCGCCCGGCTCTACGTCGACCACGCCCACCCGGAGTACTCCACTCCCGAGTGCACCAACCCCCGCGCCGCCGTCATCTGGGACAAGGCCGGAGAACGCGTCATGTACGACGCCGCCACCCGCGCCTCGGCGATCCCCACGAACGCCCCCATCCAGCTCTACAAGAACAACACCGACGCCAAGGGCGCCTCCTACGGCTGCCACGAGAACTACCTCATGCGCCGGGCCACGCCGTTCGCCGACATCGTGCGTCATCTGACGCCGTTCTTCGTCTCGCGGCAGGTCGTGACCGGGGCGGGCAAGGTCGGCATCGGCCAGGACTCGCGCGGCGAGGGCTTCCAGATCTCCCAGCGGGCCGACTTCTTCGAGGTCGAGGTGGGCCTGGAGACGACGCTCAAGCGCCCCATCATCAACACGCGCGACGAGCCGCACGCCGATCCGGAGAAGTACCGCCGCCTGCACGTGATCATCGGCGATGCCAACATGTCGGAAATTTCGACATACCTGAAGCTGGGCTCCACGGCGCTCGTCCTCGCCATGATCGAAGACGGCTTCCTGACCCGCGACCTCGCCGTCGACAACCCCGTCCAGGCCCTGCGCGCGGTCTCCCACGACCCCACCTGCCGCTACGAGATCGCCATGCGCGACGGCCGCAAACTGACGGCCATCCAGCTGCAGATGGAGTACCTGGAGCAGGCCAGAAAGTACGTCGAAGAGCGCGGCACCGCCCAGGACGAGATGAACAAGGACATCCTCGACCGCTGGGAGTCCGTCCTCACCCGCCTGGCCGACGACCCGATGCAGCTCTCGCGCGAACTCGACTGGGTCGCCAAGCTCGAACTCCTCGAGGGCTACCGCACCCGCGACGGCCTCGCCTGGTCCCACCCGCGCCTGCAGCTCGTCGACCTGCAGTACTCCGACATCCGCCCCGACCGCGGCCTGTACAACCGCCTGGTCGCCCGCGGCCGCATGCAGCGCCTGGTCACGGAGGACGACGTCCAGCGCGCCGTCGAGAACCCGCCCAACGACACCCGCGCGTACTTCCGCGGCCGCTGCCTGCGCCAGTACAGCGAGTCGGTGGCGGCGGCCTCCTGGGACTCGGTCATCTTCGACATCCCGGGCCGCGAGTCCCTGCAGCGCGTGCCCACCCTGGAACCGCTGCGCGGCACGAAAGCCCACGTCGGCGAGCTCTTCGACCGCTGCCGCACCGCCGCCGACCTCGTCGCCGCCCTCACCGGCGGCGACTAGCGCGTCTTCTGCCTTTCCTGCTGGTTTGCGCGCCCGCTTCGCCCGCGCCTTGTCGCGGGCGCTTTTCGTGCGTTGCGGGCACAACCCCTCCTGTCCGTTACGGCAAGCCGCCCCCACCGCCACCCGCCGACCACCCTCCCTCCGTCCAGGGAGACGGCAGGCAGGGCGCGCCGCCCGGCCCGCCGTAACGCCGCCCGTAACCACGCGGACGGGGCCTCCAGGTCACCATGGCGGCTTTGACCCGCTTCGTGGGCCCAGAACGCCCGGCGCTGCCTGCCATGGCTGAGCCGTCGCGTCCGGCTCGGGTTTACGTAGGGTGGAGCAGTGGTTCCGGGTCGAGCGAAGATCGCGCGGTGATGGACGCGAAATGTCGCTCGGTTCGGGGAAGATATGGCTTAGAGACAGTCCCCCAAGCGGAGGTAGGTAGGACATGGCGACAAAGGACACCGGCGGCCAGAAGCAGGCCGGGCGGCGTGAGAGCGAGGTCGAGGAGACCGAAGCCTCGGCGTCCGCCGACGTCCAGGAGCGGCAGGAGAAGCTCACGGACGATGTCGATGCGATCCTGGACGAAATCGACGAAGTGCTCGAAGAGAACGCAGAGGAATTTGTTCGCTCCTACGTCCAAAAGGGCGGCCAGTAGGGGCAAACATCTAGCAAAGGGGTGGAAACGCCCTCGCGAGGTGAGTGGTGCCCGGGCTGTGGTCGCTCTCCGGGTGCGGTTCATTCGGGTCATCGCGCGAGGGAGGGGCGTGCGCGAGGCCGCCGCGGCCGGTGCGGTCGTGGACCGGCGCGCGTGAGGTCCGCGGGGAGATCGAGGAGGAGTACGGGCGAAACGGGTCCACCGGGAATGGGCTGACCATGGCATGACCCAACGACGACTTCGAGCGCGCGCTCGCCTGCCGGGGCGGGCTCCGCGCCGACCGTCAGACCGTTCCCTGGACCTTCGCCGACCCTCTCCACCGCCGGCCGCGACCGGGCGCGGCGGCGTGGCGGGTGCTACCGCCCAGTTCGCGGCACACGCTGACGACGAGGTGCTGCCTCAACATCCCCACCGCGAGGTGCTGCCCTCGCGTCCTCACTGCGATGGGCCGCCCCGGGCCTCCGGTGATGGTGTTACGTGATGCGGTGGGCCAGGCCGTCCATCAGCATGGTGAGCCCGAGGCGGAACGCGCCCTCCGGGTCGGTGGACATGCCGGTGGTCTCGCCGACCGTGGTCGAGACGCGCTGGGCGATGGGGTAGGACACGCCGCCCATGGCTGTGGCCAGGGCCGGGGCGACGCTCTCCCACCACTGCACGTCGGTGAGGGAGCTCTCCTGCCAGACGCGCCGCATCGAGATGACCCCGCGGGCGCTGCTGGAGACGAGGCCCAGGACCGCGGTGAGCGTCTGGTCCATCTCGATGTCGCCGAGCCCGAGCCCGTCCAGCGCGGCGAGTTCGGCCTCGTACTTGCCTGACACGCCGGGTCCCGGCACGGGGCGGCCGGGGGCGACGTCGACGGTCCAGGGGTGGGCCATGTGGTGGTCCCAGTTGGCCTGGGCGACGCGTTCGATCCTGGCCCGCCAGGTCGCCGCCGCGGCCGGGGGCGGGCCGGTGGCGTACACCTCGGCGGCGACGGCGTCGAGCATCAGTTCGATGAGTTCCGCGCGCCCGGCGACGTGCGGGTAGAGGGCCATGGGGCTCACGCCCAGGTCGCCGGCGACCCTGCGGATGGTGAGCGCGTCGAGGCCTTCGGCGTCGGCGACCGCGATGGCCGCGCCGGTGACGCGTCTGGGCGTGAGGCCGGACCTGCTCACCGCTTCGGTGGGTTTCCACAGCAGGCCGATCAGCTTGATCGGGTCGCCGGGCCGTTCGGCTCTCTTCGCCATTCTCCGCTCCCATCTGTTTACGATGTATTATACATTGTCTAAATCGAAGGGAGGCCACATGACCGGCGAATCCGCACCGATCTTCGCCAGAGGGGTGCGCAAGCACTTCCCGGGCAACGAACGTCCCGCGCTCGACGGCGTCGACCTCACCGTCCGGGCGGGCAGGGTCTGCGCGCTGCTCGGCGGCAACGGGGCGGGCAAGACCACGATGATCCGCATTCTGACCACGCTGACCAGGGCGGACGCGGGCACCGTCCGGGTCGCAGGAGGCGACGTGCGGGCCGAGGGCACGCGGGTGCGGGCCTCGATCGGGCTCGTCGGCCAGTACGCGGCCCTGGACGAGGTGCTCAGCGCCCGCGAGAACCTCGAGCTGTTCGGCCGGCTGGCCGGGCTCGACCGCCGCCGCGCCCGCGAGCGGGCGGGTGAGCTCCTCGGTACGGCGGGCCTGCACGAGGTGGGCAGGCGCCCGGTGGGCTCGTTCTCCGGCGGCATGCGCAGACGGCTCGACCTGGCGACGTCGCTGATCACCATCCCGGCGGTGCTGTTCATCGACGAGCCGACCACCGGCCTGGACCCGCGGGCGCGCCGCGAGCTGTGGTCATCGGTCAGGGCGCTCACCGCCGCTGGCACGACGGTGCTGCTGACCACCCAGTACCTGGACGAGGCCGACGCGCTGGCCGACGACGTGGTGATCCTGCGCGAGGGCCGGGTGATCGCCGAGGGCACGCCCGGCGACCTGAAGAAGCTCGTCGGCGAACCGCGTATGGAGTTGCGCGAGCCGACGCTCGAAGACGTCTACCTGCACCTGCACGAGGAAGTGGCGGCCTCATGACGACGACGATCCCGGCGGCTCCGGCGCGGACCCACGTCTGGCGGGAGGCACTGATCCTGGCCGGCCGTACGCTGCGGCACTGGCGGGCGCGGCCGGTCGGCTTCGCGGTCCAGGTGTTCTTCCCGGTGCTCGTCATCCTGCTCATGGGCGGGCTGCTCGGCGGCGCGATCGCGGGCAGCGCGGCGCAGTACATCCTGTTCGTGATCCCGGGCGTGCTGGCCTTCACGATGTTGTCCGGCATCGAGACGACGATGATCGCGGTCACCACCGACGCGACCAGGACCGTGACCGACCGCTTCCGCTCGCTGCCGATCTCGCCGGGCGCGGTGCTGCTCGGCCGGGTGCTGGCGGACATGCTGACCTCGGCCGTCGAGCTCGTGGTGATCACGCTGGCGGGGCTGGCGCTCGGCTGGCGGTGGGAGAGCGGCATCCTGCCGGCGCTGGCGGCGTACGGGCTGCTGCTGTGGTTGCGGTTCGGGCTGCTCTGGGTCGGGGTGTGGGCGGGGCTGCGGGTGGGCTCCCCGGAGGCGGTCGGGGCGGTGCAACTGCTGTCGTGGCCGGTCGGGTTCCTGTCGACGGTGTTCGTGCGGCCGTCCACGATGCCGCCGTGGCTGGGCGCGATCGCCGAGCACAACCCGCTGTCGGCCACGGCCAGCGCGGTGCGCGAGCTGTTCACCGGCGTCCCTTTGCGGGGTCTGACCTGGGCGGCCGACCACGCGCTGCTGTTCGCGCTGGTGGGGCCGCTGGTGCTGGCCGCGGTGTTCTGCCCGCTGGCGATCCGCGCGTTCCAGGGACTGAGCCGATGAGCGAGATGATCCGGGTACGCGGCGCGCGGGAGAACACGCTCAAGAACGTCGACGTCGACATCCCCAAGCGCAAGCTGACCGTCGTCACCGGCGTGTCGGGGTCGGGCAAGTCGTCGCTGGTGTTCGACACGCTCGCGGCGGAGTCGGGGCGCCAGCTCAACGAGACGTTCTCCGCCTTCGCGCAGGGCCGCCTGCCCAGCTACGGACAGCCGGACGTCGACCACCTGGAGAACCTGTCCGCGGTGATCATCGTGGACCAGAAGCGGCTCAGCGGCGGCCCGCGCTCGACCGTGGGCACCGCGACCGACATCGGGGCGCGGCTGCGGCTGCTGTTCTCCAGGCTCGGCGAGCCGTCCGCCGGCTACTCCAACGCCTACAGCTTCAACGACCCCGCCGGGATGTGCCCGCTCTGCCAGGGGCTCGGGGTGGCGGCCACCGTGGTGGTGCCGGAACTCGTCGACGAGGACCGGTCGCTGGCGGAGGGGGCGATCAGGTTCCCGGCGTTCGCGCCCGGCCAGTGGATGTGGAAGGCGTACGCCCGCTCGGGCTTCTTCGACGTCGACAAGAAGGTACGCGACTACACCCCGGAGGAACGCGAGATCCTCCTGCACGCGCCCCCGGGAACGCTCAAACCCCCCGCGGGCATGGACGCCGTCGGCACCGCCTACGAGGGCGTGGTGCCCCGGTTCACCCGCATCTACCTGCAGAAGGAGCCGGAGTCGCTCAAGGGGGCGCAGCGGGAGGCGTTCGAGCGGATCGTGGCCAGGCGGCGCTGCCCGGAGTGCGCGGGCTCCCGGCTGGCCGCACCGGCGCGGGCCAGCCGCATCGCGGGGCGTTCGATCGCCGACTGCAACGCGATGCAGGCCGACGACCTGCTGGCCGTACTCGGGGAGTTCGACCGTCCCGAGGTGGCGCCGCTGGTGGCCGTGCTGCGCGAGCACCTGAGCCGGATGGTCACGCTCGGGCTGGGGTACCTGAGCCTCGGCCGGGCCACCTCGACGCTGTCGGGAGGGGAGTCGCAGCGCGTCAAGATGGTGCGCCACCTGGGCAGCGCGCTCAGCGACATGCTGTACGTCTTCGACGAGCCGACCGTCGGGCTGCACCCGCGCGACGTGGACACGCTCGGCGCGATGCTGCTGGCCCTGCGCGACCGGGGCAACACGGTGATCGTGGTCGAGCACGCCCCCGAGATCATGGCGATCGCCGACCACTGCGTCGACATGGGCCCCGGCGCCGGCGGCGCGGGCGGGCAGGTCGTCTTCGAGGGCACCTACGAGCGGCTGCGCCGGGCGGACACCCCGACCGGCGCCGGTCTGCGCGCCGACCGGGTCAGGCGCGGCGAACCCCGACCGGTGAACGACTGGATGGTCATCGAGCACGCGTCCACGAACAACCTGCGCGACGTCACCGTCGGCGTCCCCCGCGACGTGCTGACGGTCGTCACCGGCGTGGCCGGTTCCGGCAAGAGCAGCCTCATCCTCGGCCACCTGCCCGCCGCCGCCCCGGACGCCGTCGTGATCGACCAGCGGCCGATCCGCGGCTCGCGGCGCTCCAGCCCCGCGACGTTCACCGGCCTGCTCGACTCCATCCGCCAGATCTACGCCCGCTCGACCGGCCGCCCGCCGGGCCTGTTCACCCCCAACTCGACCGGCGGCTGCCCCGGCTGCGAAGGCACCGGCCTCATCTACACCGACCTGGCGTTCATGGAAGGAGTCACCACGCGCTGCGAGACCTGCCGCGGCCGCCGCTTCACCCCGGAGGCCCAGCTTCACACGGTCGGCGGACGCTCGATCGCCGACGTCTTCGAGATGAGCGTCACCGAGGCGCAGGCGCACTTCCCCCAGAAGCCGGTACGCGACACCCTCACCCGCCTGGCCGACGTCGGCCTCGGCTACCTCACCCTGGGCCAGCCCCTCACCTCCCTGTCAGGAGGCGAACGCCAGCGGCTCAAGCTGGCCGCCGAACTGGCGGCGCCGGGCCGTACCCTCATCCTCGACGAGCCGACCACCGGCCTGCACCTCGCCGACATCGATCACCTCGTCGCGCTGCTGGACCGCATGGTGGACGCCGGCTCGACCGTGGTCGTCATCGAGCACAACCTGGACGTGGTCCGCGCCGCCGACTGGATCATCGACCTGGGCCCCGAGGCCGGGCACGACGGCGGCCAGGTCGTCTTCACCGGCACCCCGCGGTCGATGATCGAGTCGGCCGCCACCCACACCGCCCACCACCTGCGCCTCAGCGGCTGACGTACTCCACGCCCACGCCCAGCAGCCGCACCGGCCGGTCCAGGGTGAAGCGGCCGAGGGCGGCCAGGGCGGCGGCCTCGATGGGAGCCGGGTCGACGGTGGCCGCGGCGAGCTTGGTCTGCCGGGTCTGGGTGATGAACGGGGCGAAGCGCACTTTCACCGTCACCCGGATGACGGTCCGGCCCTCGCCGGCGGCCTCGGCCGCGAGGCGGCGGGCGAAGGCCGTCACGTGCTCGCGGACGGCGGCCGGATCGGTGAGGTTCGTCGTGAACGTGCTCTCGTGGCTGTGGCCGCGAGGGACCCACGGGGTGTCGGTCACGGTCGTCTCGCCCTTGCCGAGCGCGAGGTAGCGCAGCCAGGGCCCGTTCGTGGGGCCGAAGCGCCCGGCCAGGCCGGCGGGATCGGCGGCGGCCAGGTCGGCGACGGTGTGCAGGCCCAGGTCGGCGAGCTTCTTGGTGGTCTTGGCGCCGATGCCCCACAGCGCGGAGGTGGGGCGCTCGCCCATCACCTCCGTCCACTGCTCGGTGGTGAGCTGTGAGACCCCCTGCGGCTTGCGGAACTGGGCCGCCAGCTTCGCCTGGTGCTTGTTGTCGCCGATGCCGATGGAGCAGGTCAGCCCGGTCTCCTCGGTGACCGCCCGCTGCAGCGAACGGGCCAGCGCGAACGGGTCGCCGGTGCGGGCGCCGATGAACGCCTCGTCGAGCCCCCACACCTCCAGCGTGATCGGGAAGGCCCGCAGGACCTCCATGACGCGGGCGGAGGCGGCCTCGTAGGCGGGCATGTCGCTGGGCAGGAACACGCCGTCCGGGCACTTGCGCAACGCCGTGCGCATGGGCATCCCGGAATGCACGCCGTGCTCGCGGGCGGCATAGGAGGCGGTCGCCACGACCGTGCGGGGGACGGTCGGATCGCCGTTGCCGCCCACGATGACCGGGCGGTCCCGCAGTTCGGGGTGCCGCAGGATCTCGACCGACGCCATGAACGAGTCGAGGTCGAGATGCAGGATCCAGTCCCTGGTGGACACCCCTCCAGTATCCCGCCTCACGACGTGCGGGGTCGCCGCGGGCCGTGCCGGCGCGCGGGGAACGCCTGCCCGCCGCACGTCCGGGAGTTCGCGGTGAGGGTACGGCGGGCGGGGGTCAGGCCAGGGCCGTGCCGGCGGGCAGGCGGACCGGTTCGTCGCGGTAGAGGGCGGCCGAGCAGGGGGTGACCGCCTGGCGGCAATCGCCGCGGTCGCAGGCCTTGATGGCCACGCTGAGCAGGGTGAGCAGAAGGTCGGTGTCGTGTGCGGTGTCGAGGCGGATGCCGATCCAGTCCTCGCTGCGCCCGAACACGACCCGCTCGGTACCGGCCAGCGCCGGGTACATGCGGCAGATGGCCGGGCGGGTGAGACGGAGTTCGGCGTCGTCGTCGGCGTGCAGGTGGAGGATCTGGCAGGTGCCGGCGGCCACGCCGACTCCGCATGTGCAGTACGGGGCTGTCGCCTCAAGGCCGGGCCACTCGCGCAGGAGCGTCAGCACCCGGCCGGCCTGGGAACCCAGGGCGATGCCGCTTGCTCGCATGTGCTCATCGTCGTCCTCCGCGCACGCGGAGCAAAGGTGGATACCGCCAGGGTGTTCCCAATCGTTATGGAGCGATGCGCCGGGCGACCGCGATGAAGGCGGCCAGCTGTTCGGGGGAGAGCGCTCCGGTGAGGTGGCGGCGTACCGCGCCGAGGTGGACGGGCGCCGCGCGGTCGTACGCGCGGCGGCCCTCGCCGGTGAGCACGACGTCCTCGCCGCGGCCGTCGAGCTCGCACTTCTCCCGGCCGACGAGCCCGCGCTGCTCCATCCGGCCGAGCTGGCGCGACAGGCGGCTGTGGGCCCAGCGCAGGTGGCCGGCGAGGCCGCGCACGCGGATGCAGTGCTCGCCGCCCGAGAGCTCGGCCAGGGCGGCCAGCACGTCGTAGTCGGCCATCGACAGGCCGCTCGCGCGTTCCACGTCGCGGGCGATCTCGGCGTCGACGTGCAGGCGCAGGCGGCGGTAGGCCTCCCACGCCTCAAGCGCGGTCTCGTCCCTCGTCTCGGTCACCCCTGCAGTCTAGAGGGTTTTGGTGACATGTAACAGATCTTGAGATAGAGTTTCGTTACACGTAACGAATTGATGGGAGTGTGGGCATGGAACGCAGGCTGGCGGTCAACGGGGTCGAGCTGAACGTCGAGACGTCCGGTGACGCGGGAGACCCGGCGATCCTCCTGCTTCACGGCGCGGGGCAGTCGCTCGTGGCCTGGGAGGAGGAGTTCGTCGCCCGGCTCGTCGCGGGCGGGCGGCGGGTGGTGCGCTTCGACAGCCGTGACGCCGGCCGTTCGACCAGCTATCCGGCGGGCGAGCCGGCGTACGGCCTGAACGACCTCGCGGACGACGCCGCCGCGCTGATCGAGGCGCTCGGCCTGGACCAGGCCCACCTCGTCGGCATGTCGCAGGGCGCCGCCGTCGCGCAGCTGGTGGCGCTCGGCCACCCCGGCCGCGTCGCCTCCCTCACCCTCACCGGCGCCACCCCGGGCGGCCCCGGCCACGAGTCCCCCGACCTGCCGCCGATGGCGGACAGGATCCTGGCGCTGTTCGCCGGGGAGCAGCCGGAGCCCGACTGGTCCGACCGCGCGGCCGCGCTCGACTACCTGGTCGAGGGCGAGCGCCCCTACGCCGGGGCGGTTTTCGACGAGGCGGCGCTGCGGGCCATGGCCGCGCGGGTCGTGGACCGCACGCCGAACCTGGCCGCCCAGCTCACCAACCCGTTCCTCATCGACGCCGGCAAGCCGTGGCGCGAACGGCTCGGCGAGATCGCGGTGCCGGTGCTGGTCTTCCAGGGCGGTGACGACCCGCTGTTCCCACCGGGACACGGGCAGGCGCTGGCCGCGGCGATCCCCGGGGCGCGGGCGAGGGTGCTGGAGGGCGTCGGGCACGAGATCTTCCCCCGGCGCACCTGGGACGAGGTCGTCCCGGCGATCCTGGACCACACCGCCGCGCGCTCCTGACCCGCCGCGGCCGCCCATTCCTGGATCGCACGGCTTGATCCCGTGCGGGCGGTCAGGCGAGCAGCGCGCCGTCGCGGTAGACGAGCGATCGAGCCGGTACGGCCCAGCGTCGCACCCCCAGCGCCGGCTCAGTGCCCTCGGGCACGACCGCCTGCACCAGGTGGCCGCCGGACTCGAGCGTGACCAGCACGCCGGTGCCCAGGTTCTCCAGCACGGCCACGGTGCCCGGGATGCCGTCCTGGCGTTCGGTCTCCGACAGGCGCATGTATTCGGGCCGCACGCCGTACACGATCTCGTCGCCCTCGCCGAGACCGGCGGGAGCGGCGCGGACGGCGCCAGCGACACGCAGCGCGCCGCCGGTGTTCGTGCCGGGCAGCAGGTTCATCGGGGTGGAGCCGATGAACGAGGCGACGAACGTGGTGGCGGGCCGCTGGAAGATCTCGGCGGGGGTGCCGATCTGCACCATGCGTCCGGCCGACATGACGGCGATGCGGTCGGCCAGCGCCAGCGCCTCGGCCTGGTCGTGGGTGACGAAGACCGTGGTGACGGCCAGTTCGCGCTGCAGGCGCTTGAGGAACGTGCGCGCCTCCAGGCGCAGCCGGGCGTCGAGGTTGGACAGCGGCTCGTCGAACAGGAACGCGGCCGGATGGCAGGCGATCGCGCGGGCCAGCGCCACCCGCTGCTGCTGGCCGCCGGACAGCTGGGCGGGGCGGCGGTGCAGCAGGTCGGCCAGCGACAGGCGGCGGGCCACCTCGGCGGCCTTGCGCACACGTTCGGCGCGGGGGACCTTCTTGATGCGCAGCGGGTAGGCGATGTTGTCGGTGACGTCCATGTGGGGAAAGATCGCGTAGTCCTGGAAGACCATGGCGACGTCGCGGCGGCCCGGGGGCAGGCGGGTGACATCCGCCTCGTTGATGCGGATATTTCCTGCTGTGGGGGTTTCGAGACCGGCGATCGTCCGCAGCAGCGTCGTCTTGCCGCAGCCCGACGGGCCCAGCAGCGCGAAGAACTCGCCGTCGGCCACCGTCAGGTCGATCGTGTCCAGGGCGCGCACACCGCCGGGGAACACCTTGGTCAGGCCGTGCAGCGAGATCACCGCTTGATACCTCCGTGGAAGCGGAAGCCGTACCGCTGGGAGACGAACAGGTACATGGCCACGACCGGCAGCGAGTAGAGCAGCGAGAACGTCGAGATGAGATCGAGCTTGGGCGCGCCGCCCTCGGTGTAGAGGGTGTAGAGGATCACCGAGCCCGGCGACTTCTCCGGATCGCGCAGCAGGATGAACTGGAACAGGAACCCGCCCCACACGCTGGCCAGCGCCCAGACGCCGATCGTGGCCAGGCCGGGGCGTACGAGCGGGACGGTGATGTGCCGCAGGATCTGCAGCGGCGAGGCGCCGAAGACCCGCGCGGACTCCTCGTAGGACGTGGGCGTCTCGTCCATGAAGTCCTTGAGTATGAAGATCGCCGCGGGCAGCAGGCCGCCGGAGACGACCAGAATGACGCCCAGATGGGTGTCGATGAGGTTGAGCCGGGTGGCCAGCTCGAAGATCGGGACCATGGCCGCGGTCCCGGTGACCACGGACGACAGCAGCAGAAGCAGATAAAGGAGTACGTCCCTGCCGGGCACCGACACCCGCGAGAGCGCGTACGCGGCGAGCGCGGCCAGCACGACCACCAGCACCGCCGCGCCCCCGCCCTGGATCAGCGAGTTGCCGATGGAGCCCAGCGCGTAGGGGTTGTCGAGGATGGCGGCGAAGTTGGCGAGCGTGAACTCCGGCACCGACGTCGTGATCGTGGGGGAGGCGTCGAACGGCGCCGCGGCCAGCCACAACATCGGCAGCGCGAACAACGCCAGGACCAGCGCGACGAAGACCGTGGAGACGAGCCTGCCGACCGTGTGCCTGATCATGCCGGTGGCCCTCCCGCGGCGGCCGTGGCCTCCTGCCGCCGCCGCCCGCGCAGCAGCCGCAGGTAGGCCAGCGCGAAGACGAGGTTGATGAGCAGGATGAGGAAGGAGACCGCGGCGCCGACGCCGAGCTCGCCGCCGCGCAGCGCGAGGTTGTAGACGTAGATCGGCAGGATCTCCGAGCGGCCCTCGGGCCCGCCGCCGGTCAGGACGAACGGCGTGAAGTCGTTGAACGTCCACAGGCTGATCAGCAGCAGGTTCGTCAGCACGTGCCGGCGGATGAGCGGGAAGACGACGTCGCGCAACTGCTGGAAGACGTTGGCGCCGGCCAGGCGGGCGGTCTCCAGGTGGGAGGGCGGCACGTTCTCCAGCGCCGCCGAGTACAACATCATCGAGAACGCGGTGCCCCGCCAGGTGTTGAAGATGATGATCGACAGCAGCGGGTGGTCCAGCAGCCACGCGAACCCCGGCGTGCCGAGCAGCGCGTTGAGCGTGCCGTCGTCGCGGTCGAGCAGCGCGAACCACAGGAACCCCACCACCGTCGACGGCAGGATCCACGACAGCAGCACCACGCCCTCGACCAGCCGCCGCACCGCCCCGCGCCGGGAGCGCAGCACCCACGCGAGCGCGAACCCGAGCCCCGCCTGGCCGATCACGGCCGAGCCGCCCACGTAGGCGACGGTCAGCCACAGCGAGGACAGGAAACGCGGGTCGCCGAGCGCGGAGGTGTAGTTCTCCAGCCCGACCACCTGCGGGTCGGCCGCCTGGAGCCCGGTCAGCCGGTAGTCGGTGAGCCCCAGGTAGATCGTCCAGAGCGCGGGGAAGACGAGGAAGACCGCGACGAGCACGAGCGCGGGCAGCACGAACGCGGTGGCCCTGGCGCGCCCGAGCCCGGCGGCATCGGTGATCATCCCGCGATGTTGGCCGCGCCGCCGACCAGCCGCTCCAGCTTGGTCTGGTACGCGCCCGCCGCCTCCTCGGGCGAGGCGCCCGCCACGACCGCGGCCGTGGCCTCCTGAAGCGCGACCGACACCTGCGGATAGACCGCCAGCGGCGGCCGGTACGCCGTGATCGGCAGGACCTCCTCCGCGATGTACCTGAGCATCGGGTCGACCGTCAGCACCTCGGAGTTGACGTCGTCGCGGGCGCTGATGCGCACCTGCCCGGCCAGCTGCGACTTGGTCGCCGCCGCCGAGTGCATGAACGCCAGCAGCTCCCAGGCCAGCTTCGGGTTCTTGGAGAAGGGGTTGAGCACCCGTACCGCGCCGCCGGACATCGAGACGAAGTCCTGGCCGCGGATGCCGCCGCCCGCCTGCCTGGCCGGGATCTTGGCGTAACCGACGACCGCGTCACGCTCGGCCATGGGCGCCACGCCCGCCTTCGGCTCGATGACCGAGCGCCAGAAGTAGTCGCTCTCCGCCAGGATCGCGATCTTGCCCTCGGCGAACTGGGCGAAGGACTTGTCGCGGCCCTTGGCCTCCTGCTGCAGCTTCGGATCGCCCAGGCCCTTGGAGTAGATCTGCTGGTAGAAGCCGAGCACGTCCTTCATCGCCTGGGAGGCGCCGGTCCACTTGCCGGTGGTGTAGATCTCCGAGCCGGCGCCGGTCAGCAGCGGCAGCGCGCCCTGCATGGTGGTGGCCTCGCCCATCGCGGTGCCGGCGTTGATCTGGATCGGCACCGGCACCCCGGCCGCCTTGAGCCTGGTCCCGGCGTCGATGATCTCCTGCCAGCTCGCCGGCCGCCACGGCTCCGGCAGGCCCGCCTTCTTGAACAGCGTCCGGTTGTAGAACAGCACGCGGCCGTCGGTGCCCTGCGGGAGCGCGTACTTCTTGCCGTCGAAGATGCCGAGCCCCTGTACGGCCTGCGGGATCTGCGACCAGCCCTCCCAGCCGTCCACCGTGGGCCCGCCCACCTCCGCCAGCGGCTTGATGTAGCCGGCCTGCGCGAACTCGCCCACCCAGATGCCGTCCAGGTCGATGACGTCGGCGCCGGTCTTCGACTTGAGATCCAGGGCGATCTTCGTCTTGTACTGCTCGTCCTCGACGCCGCTCGGCTGGAACAGCACCTTGACGTTCTGATGACTCCGCTCGAACTCGGGGATCACCCAGCTCCGGATCCAGTCGGCGCTCTCGGAGTTCTTGCCGCCGGAGATCGAGTTGGCGGCGATCGTGAGGGTCACGCTCCCGGGGCTCGACGGCCGGCCGGTGCCGCAGGCGGCGAGGGCGAGGAGGAGGGCGGCGCCGATGAGCACAGGTCGCATGTCGGCCTCCAGTTGAGGACGTGCAGACATACCGACAATCGCACGACCCGACCCGGGCGTAAAGAAACGATCTGATGAACGGTTCGCCCTGAGCTGATCGTGGGAAGTGCATGGGGCAACGCAACATGAGTAGGGTCTGGCTAGAGGTAGTGACGTTTGAGGAGGGAGTCGCGTGGCATCGCACAGGGATCTGCCCGCCGGCTTGGTTGACCGATTTTTCGTGAACTCGGGGAGTTCGTCGTTCACCGAGTTCGTCAGCTCGCACGCCCCGGAGTTGCTCCCGGTACGCGGCGAGATCCTGGCCACCCCCATCGGCGACCAGGTTCCGCACGCCACGACGATCGTGGCGGCCACCTTCGCCGGCGGCGTGGTCATGGCCGGAGACCGGCGGGCCACCTCGGGGAACATGATCTCGCAGCGTGACGTGCAGAAGGTGTTCCGCACCGACGACTACTCCGTCATGGGCATCGCGGGCACGGCGAGCACCGGCATCGAGATGGCCCGGCTCTACCGCGTGGAGCTGGAGCACTACGAGAAGATGGAAGGCCGCACGCTGTCGGTCAACGGCAAGGCCAACCGCCTGGCCACGATGATCCGCGGCAACCTCGGCATGGCGATGCAGGGTCTGGTGGTGGTGCCGCTGTTCGCCGCCTACGACCCCGACAAGGACGAGGGGCGCATCTTCAGCTATGACGTGGCGGGCGGGCCGTACGAGCGGGAGCGTTTCGACGCGATCGGCTCCGGCTCCATCTTCGCCCGCGGCTCGCTGAAGAAGCTCTACCGCGACGGCGCCGGCGCCGACGACACCGTGATGACGCTCATCCAGGCGCTCTACGACGCGGCCGACGACGACTCGGCGACGGGCGGACCCGACGTGACCAGGAAGATCTGGCCCATCGTGTCGGTGATCGACACCAACGGGTTCCGCCGGCTCACCGACGAGGAGGTCTCCGGATACGTCGAGCAGATGCTCGAAGCCCGGTTGATCTCCCCCGACGGCCCCATCGCCCCGCTGCGCTAGAAAGGAACACCTGCGGTGTCCATGCCTTTTGGATATGCCTCCCCTGAGCAGATCATGCGGGACAAGGCGGACTACGCGCGCAAGGGCATCGCGCGGGGCCGCTCGGTCGTCGTACTGCAGTACGAGGACGGCATCCTGTTCGTCGCGCCCAACCCGTCGCGGGCGTTGCACAAGATCAGCGAGATCTACGACAAGATCGGCTTCGCCGCGGTCGGGCGCTACAACGAGTTCGAGGAACTGCGGCTGGGCGGCATCCGCTACGCCGACATCAACGGCTACACCTACGACCGCTCCGACGTGACCGGCCGCGGCCTGGCCAACCTCTACGCCTCCAACCTCGGCCGGATCTTCACCGAGTCGATCAAGTCGCTGGAGGTCGAGGTCGTGGTGGCCGAGGTCGGCGAGACGCCCGACGGCGACGCCATCTACCGGCTCACCTTCGACGGCTCCGTCTTCGACGAGCACGGCTTCACCGTGATGGGCGGCCAGGCCGAGGCCGTCTCCGGCCGCCTGAAGGAGCGCTACCGCGAGGCGATGCCGCTGGCCGACGCCCTTGAGGTCGCGCTGGTGGCGCTGACGGAGCCTGGTGGCGAACGGCCGCCGGTGGCCCAGCTCGAGGTCGCGGTGCTGGACCGCAACCGCGAGCACCGCAAGTTCCAGCGGCTGACGGGGGCGCGCCTGGAGCGCATCCTCCCCGCCGCCCCGCCCACCCCGCCCGCCGCCGCCACAACGGAACCCGACGACGCCCCCACCGGCCCGCCGACGGGCCCGGACGGCGACATCGACGACGGCTCCTCACCCCTGTAGCGACCTGGGGCCATGGGCTCCACGGTTT